>CAZZVY010000096.1:8942-11128 GCA_964657585.1 uncultured Mucilaginibacter sp.
TTTTACCTGAAATGGACGAAGGCAGTATTGTACTGGATTACAGTTCGCCGCCGGGGACCTCATTAGAAGAAACCGACCGGATGCTGCGCGAGGTAGAAAAGATATTGGCTAAACAGCCCGAAGTGGCGGCATATTCCAGACGCACGGGCACGCAGATGGGCTTTTTTATTACAGAGCCTAATACCGGCGACTACCTGATACAACTGAAAAAAGACCGCGAAAAAACTACGGACGAAGTTTCGTCCGATCTGCGGAAAGCGATCGCAGTAAGCCAGCCGGCGCTGCGTGTTGATTTTGGACAGGTCATCACAGATATGCTGGGCGACTTGATGAGTTCTACACAACCTATAGAGATCAAGGTATTTGGCAACGACCAGCAAACGCTGCAGGGGCTATCTAAACAGGTAGCTGCTGTGGTAAGCGGCGTAAAAGGTACTGCCGATGTTTTTAACGGGATAGTTATAGCCGGCCCTTCAGTAAGTATTATTCCAGCTTACAGCAAGCTGGCCCAGTATGGGCTAAACCCTGCCAGCCTGCAATATCAGGCCCAAACAGCCCTGGAGGGCAATATAGTAGGCAGCGTATATGAAACGCAGCAATTAGCGCCTATCCGCATGGTTTATCCGGGTAACCGCAGTTTAAACATCGCGGGCATTAAAAACCTGAATGTATTTTTGCCTAATGGCGACCTGCTGCCGATAGACCAGGTAGCAAAAGTAGATATCCGCGGCGGCGATGCCGAAATACAACGGCAGGACCTGCAATCAATGGGCGTTATCAGCGCCCGTTTAGAGAACAGCGATCTGGGGACTGTGGTACCAGCCATACAGAAAGGTATAAATGAGAGCGTACATCTGCCATCCGGTTACCATATTGAATATGGCGGTGCCTATGCCGAGCAGCAGCAATCATTCAAAGAATTGCTGTTAATACTCATTACCGCCAGCTTATTGGTTTTTGGTGTGATACTGTTCCTGTTCAAACAATTCAGGATAGCCTTTTTAATATTGGTCATTTCAGTTTTAGGTACCGCAGGCAGCTTATTAGCTTTGTTTATCACAAAAACCCCGCTAAACGTAGGGAGCTACACCGGGCTGATCATGATAGTAGGTATTATTGGCGAGAATGCTATTTTCACCTTTCTGCAATTCAGGGATACGGCTTTAAAACAAACTGTAGACGAGGCCATTATTTATGCTATTTCTACCCGTTTGCGCCCTAAATTAATGACCGCCTTAGGCGCTATAATTGCCCTTATGCCCTTAGCATTAGGCATTGGGGCCGGTGCACAATTGCATCAGCCCTTAGCCATAGCAGTTATTGGCGGCTTTATTGCAGCCCTGCCTTTATTACTTATCGTGCTGCCGAGCATGCTAAGGATAGTTTATAAAGGAGAGGTTAAAGAATAAAGGTAAAAGCCAAAAGGTTGTTTTAATAATGGATATAAAGGTTCATAGCCAGCAGGAAACCTTTTGGCTTTATCCTTTACGCCATTATTTAAACATATCAGCTACAGAAAGCTTTACTTTATAAGGCAGGTCTTTATACAATTTAAACGAATAAGTATTTTCTACCAGCAGGCTATCCCCGGGGGCGATTTGCTTGCCTGCGCCGCCAGATGTTTCAGCAACAATATCGCCGACGCCATCTATATATTTTGCTTTAACCAGAAAGGTTTCCACTTTAGCCTTTGTGCTGTTTTTAATAAGTGTAGTAATGTAATATGTGCCTTTAAATTTATTAAAGGTATCCCTGGCGCTTACAATATGTAAACCTTCGGTGGTTTTATCAAATATCAATTCAGTCTTATGGCGTTCATCGCTGCATGCAGCATACAACAATACCAGTGGAACGCAAAATAAAATCAGTTTTTTCATATGGTAAATATAGGAATAGAGGGTTAAAGAATAAAGGTGAAAGGTATTTGTAATTTATGATAAGGCCAGGCACATGCTGGCTATTGTCCACAATCAGCACCATTGGCGTATTTTTGTATATTTGTACATTGGCCCCTTATTTAAAGGGAAGGGATTGAGAGCGCTTTATGAAACATCTGGATATTACGGTACAAGGCAGAGTGCAAGGCGTAGGTTTTCGCCAGGCTGCCAAGGCGGTGGCCAACCAGTTAGGTATAAAGGGCACCGTTAAAAACCAGCGGGACGGTAACGTAAGCATTGAAGCCGAAG
>CAZZVY010000097.1:0-11029 GCA_964657585.1 uncultured Mucilaginibacter sp.
GGCATCAAGCAATTCATAGGATGGTGCTACCATAACCGGGTATTTAGAAAAATCCTTGTCTTCGGTTATTACATCAACCGGGGCACCCATTTGCTGCAATGCGCTGTAATAGCGCGTAAAATGCTGCATAAAATCCCATTGGTAGGTTTGCGGCTGATTATCTTCTTCCCAGCGGTTATCTGCATTAAAAAGCATGGCCGTTGTTTTAGCGGCATAAGCCTTCGGTACAGGTGCAGCAGCCACGTAATACTTTTTAAGAGATCTTAATTCGTTAATTACCTTAATATATTCTAATCCACTACGGCTCGGTGTCACACCATCAGGGCCAATAATACCGTAATGATATTGTTCGCCGCCAACCAAGGGTTGTTTAAATCGGTAATTACATACAAATTTATTACCTCCGGCAAAGGCATGCCATATCCACATACGCACTACGCCGGGCATAGGCTGCGGGTTAAACTTGCCCCAGTTAACCTGGCCGGGCTGTAATTCCATTACCCCGGTAATGCCATTTTGCGGGCGGAAAATATCATTAGCCAAGCCAATACTGGTAGGTGAGCCCATACGAAACCCCTGTGGGCCCAAACCCTTATCATAACCTGCTACCAGATATTTAGTATAAGTATTAAAATCAAGACTGTTTATTCTGGTAGGGTCAACTGGTGCGTGGTCTGGCATCAGGTTAGTAGTTACCCACTGTTCAGGCAGGATATATTTGCGTAATATCTTATACTGCATGCCTAAAAAATCGTTGGCCTCATCGGCTGAGAACCGTTTAAAATCAAGCACGGCATGCGGACTTGGCTGGGCAATCAACTCTTTAGCATTAGGTATCCTTATCTGATCGAAATTGAAATAACGGATACTCCAGAATGCGGTACCCCATGCCGCGTTTAAGGCATCGATATCCTTGTACTTGCTTTTAACCCATTCTCTGAAACGCACCTGCGCGGCGGGACTATAATCATATTGCCCGTAATGCGATGGTTCGTTATCCAACTGCCAGCCCCAAATGCGTTTATCGTTAGCGTAATGTTTGGCCATGGCCTCAACCATTTTTGATACGTATTCGCGGTATATAGGGCTTGACCACGAACATTGCTGTCGGCTGCCATGCTGCATGGTAGTGCCTGCATCATTTACCATCAATATTTCAGGGTGCTTTTCTTCCAGCCATACCGGCGGTGTTGGCGATGAAGTACAAAGTATAACTTTTAAGCCATTTTGATGCGCAAGTTCAATAGCTTCGTCCAGCCATTTAAAATCAAATTTACCTTCCTGCGGTTCAATATAGGCCCAGGCAAATTCGCCATAATGCGTAAAGTCGAAACCAACCTCAGCCATTTTTTTAATATCCCGCGCCCAGTATTCATGTGGCCATTGTTCGGGATAATAATATGAACCTATGGTCATTAAATCCTTTTTGGGGAAGAAGGTATCCGCCTTTTGGGCCTGTGCTTTGTTTGTTGATAAAGTAAGCCCTGATAAAAAGCAAACGCCCAAACAAATGGCAGCGCGTAATTTTCGTAAATACATTTATAAATGGTTTATGCCGTGAAAATATCAATATTTTGACTTAAACGCTATTTATAATAAAAAAAGTAATGGCAAGAGTAGCAGTGTAAAATTATGTATATAGCATTATCTTATTAATGCTGCAGCATCTGCTGCATAAAGCCTTTCTAATACCTCAAATTTTTTTCCGGCCTGTTCATTATAATTTTTAAAAAAAGCTTCCAGCTGATTTAGAATTGCTTCAGGCAATTGGGCCAGTTCATTAACATCAGCGTATAGGTGTGTTACTACCGGCACACCTACAAACCGGTCATTACGCACGGCTGTTCCATTGCGTTCGGTTTGCACAACTTTAAAAGCGCCTATTATCCTGCAATCCACCAAGCATCCCGGAAACCCTGTTGTTTCAGAAACTATAATTATATCCAGCGGATCACCGTCATCGCCAATTGTATCAGGTATAAAGCCGAAATCAAAAGGCCATGTAAGGCCGGCCGGCAGCATTTTGCTCAGCTTGAACTGTTTTGTTTCAGGAAGGTAATCGTATTTAGTGCTGGTACCTTTTGGGCTTTCTATTATAACGGTTATTATATTCATAGATTAAGCCTCTGCTGATAATTTATCGGACTGCTTTTTAGCATACAGTGCTTGCCGAAGTTCAATATCTAATACTGAAATTATTTTTTCCCCGCATAAATTGCAATATTGTTCCTGAGTTAATGTTTTGGTAGTTAAGGGTAAAAAGGCGATCTTAATAGTTTTATGAAAGTAAACAGAACCCGTGCATTTTTTATTAAAGCAGTAATATGATATACGATCTTTAACTTTCATGGCAGTTATTTTATTCATTGTTTAAACACTGCCAATAAGGTGCCATTATTATGTTTAAAGAATGGTTTAAATAAAATAATTATTTAAATACCATATTTAAGTTTTCAATAACTACTTGTTTTAAAAAAGCTGCCTCACGAGAAAAAAATTGTCAGGTAAGTTAAAGGTTTTATTTTTTTTATTTATTTAACGAATAAAAAAACAGACAGGGCAATAAAAAATGATACAGAAAAGAAATGAAAAAAGCTTCCGGCAAGGAAGCTTTACACACAGGTAGTTTATATGATAGATCAGGCGATGAGGCCTGTTAATTTCGGTAGGTACGCTTGATTATTACGTAAAAATTGACGGCTTGTAGCCTTAAAAGCATCTATGTCAGTCTTTAGTATTGCACTGATAAATTTTTCAGTAGCAGTATGTTCTTGGCGAGGATTTAATTTGATCACTTTCATATAAACTCTCTTACCAATAATATGCCAAAGCAAAAATGATCTTCAAAGATTCTATATCAATATGTGTGTTGATGCCCTTTCGCAACCAATGTATTTAAAGTTGAAAGATTATGTACGGCTGCGCCAATAGTATTGTTGAAATATACATAAACAGCTTTATTTTCTGATAACCAATTAGTTATGTATTCAGAATATTCAGCAAGCATATCATCAGTATAACTGCCGCGATAACCGCCATTAGGTCCGTGAAAGCGTAAATATGTAAAGTTTGCAGCTGTTTCAAGCACCGGCGTAGCGGATGCCGGCAGGTCATGAATGACTAAACCGCTGTAATATTTGTCTAATAAATCATACGTTTTGTTTGTATACCAGGATTTATGACGAAACTCTATAGCTATATGACACTGCAAACTTGTATTTAAGTATGTTAATAGGTTCAACAGGCCTTCTAATTGGCCAATAGCGTTTATTTGCAAGCCGGGTGGAAACTGTACAAGTAAACAACCCGCCTTTATACCTGCATTTGCAATTACATCCATAAACTTTTCCACATCGGTATCCTGATATCGCAATTCTTTGTTATGTGTTATCTCACGCCAAAGTTTAAAAGTAAATCGAAAATTATCAGGAACGCTTTCAGTCCATTTTTTTACAGTAGTGTCCATTGGTAATTTGTAAAACGAACTGTTTATTTCAATGCTATTAAATAACGAGCCGTAATAGTGTAAGCGTGTTTTGTCTTGAAAATCTGGAGGGAAGGCCTGTTTGTTAGACACTGGCAGCACAAGGCCGCTGGTACCTGAAAAAAAATGATCAGGTAATTGATGTGCTTGCATAAAGTATTAAAAAATAAATTTTATCAAAAGCGGGATTACAATTAGTCCTGCCGAAACAATAAAGTAATTGCGATAAGTTTTACCGTTCTTGTTAGGAAATACGCTTATAAGCGCCTGATAGCGATTATTCGTAAAAATAAGTAAGTAGTTCAGTATTACAAATGGCAGAAAAAAAGTAAGGATAATTGCGGAAAACTGATTGATAGGCGTTACATTAAAAATTTTAACCGGCAATAATATAGGCATCATCTGATGCGATAAAGCCCTGAAAATAAATAATAAAACTAACAGATTAAGCCCCTGTAATGCAGACATTGCGCAAAGCAGCATCAGTTTCCAGTTTGACCCGTTCTTGTTTTTTCTTTGTTCATAAATTATCGCATCAACCCACAAACGGTAGTAAGCCCTTAACATACTTGTGCATTTAATATTATGCAGTATAACCTAAAACCAGTCAATAGGTTTTTACAGATGAGCATAGTGGTTAGTTTACCTGTAATATTTTATAACGGCAACAAATAGTCAATAAAAAGCTTACCCAACCGGCTACAAATCATATCCGTATTATATAAGTGATGTGTTTTTATATTAGGTGACAACCACAGTTAATATAATACTTACCGCTTATGATTTAGCGGGTTCGCTTGTAACTTTTACGGCTGCTTTCTTTATTACAACTGGTTTTGGTGTTGGAGTAGTTGCTGTAAGCAACTTTTTAGCTGCAACCGCCGGCACTGGCGGGTTTGATTTAACATCTTCAATTGCAGCATTTTCTTTTAGAGGCTTAATCTCTTTAGCTATCTTTTTAGCCAATTTTTTTGCACCTTTTTCAATGGCTTTAGTAAGGTCCTTTGATTGCGGGCCTAAATTTTCGGTAATATCTTTCAAATGCTTAACGATTTGTAAATTTATCGCAATGCGGATAGTCTTCTTAGTAGAAATACTCTGAGCAGATTTTTTTTTTTTCATAATAATACTTTGCAACGCAAATGTATATAATGAAATTGTTTAATTAATATTATCATATTGTTAAGTCTTATTATCACTTAACATTACTTTTTATCGTCTGAAGTTTGTTACATACAACTGATTATACAAATAAAACGTCATTTATTTAATAATATGTTTAAAGCATTATATACTTTCAGATATGTTTAGGATAAAGTTGCTTACACTGTTAGTGCTTTTGATTGCCGGCGTAAGCCGGGCGCAAACAACAATCAGCATGATGGATAGTATATATAAACACATAGCCTGGTACCGTATAAAAAAGCCTAACACGCTGTTATTTATACATTTAGATAAAACCGTATATGTAAATAACGATATGATGTGGTTTAGTGGTTATTTGCTGGGCGTTCCGGTAAAAGATATGTCCAGGCATACTGTGCTTGCAGCAGCCTTAATTAACGATAACGACCAGGCAATAGCGGCGCAAGGCAAATTTGTTATGAACAGCGGGCTGGCAGGCGGTAACCTGATGATACCGGATAGCGTACCGCCAGGGCATTACAGCTTTATTGCCTATACCAATTGCCTGGCAAACGGCAAACCCGAAGCCTTTTTTGTTCAATCCATTACCCTTAAAACCGCTGCACAGCCGCCATTTGATGTAGAACTGGTTTTAGACACTTTATACAAAGACCCGGTAAATGTGCGTGTATTGTTAAAGGCCGACGTGCGTAACAAGCCGCTTGACGGCGCGGCTATTAATTACTATCTGGGTAAAGACCAGCGCACCCGGCTCACCGGCAAAGCCAAAACAAATGTAATAGGCAGTTATACAATGCTGCTGCCCAAAAACCATATTACCCCGGCACAGCATAACCTGGAAGTGCAGGTAAAATCCGGTACTGACGTTAAAACATTGCATCTCGATATTCCAATCAAAAAACAGGCTGCAGATGTAAAGTTTTATCCCGAGGGCGGTTATTTAACAGCCGGTTTGCCTAACAGGGTTGGCTGGGAGGTTAAACTGCCCGGGGGCACAGCCATAAAAACAGCAGCGATTTTATATGCCGGTAAAGAAAGTATAGACACTATTGAAACCGATAGTTTTGGAATGGGCGCATTTAATATAATCCCGGTACGCAATGTTAATTACACTGTTAAACTATCAGGCGTTGACGGAACAGAAGAGAATTATGCCCTGCCCGGTGCTATGGATAATACAGTTGTAATGCATTTGAATGATGCCTTGGCCAATGATAGCTTGTTGCTGCGGTTGCAAAGTAATAATCCTGCTAAGATCACCCTGTTGATACACGATTACAGGCAAGTGTACGCGGCATCTCAATTAAACCTGGGTCGGCAAGGGCTGCTGGTGAAATTAAATGTTGCTGATATACCGCGCGGCCTGCACAGCATCACTATACTTGACAGCCTGCAAAGGCCAATAGCCGAACGATTGTTTTTTGCCCATTATAATCAGAAACCGGCTCTGAATATCACTGTCGCTGATCAAGGGCCCGGTACGCGCCAGAAGGTAAACATCAAACTGAAAATAAACAGTATCAACGGAATGCGTATAAAAGGTATCGTTTCGGTAGCCTGTGTACAGGATAACCGTTTCGAGATAAAAAATGATAACAATATTGAGCATTACGTTTACCTGCAAAGCGAGCTTGATAATTTGCCGCTAAAAGATACCTTGATGGGTAATAACACCATTGACCGGAAGTATCTGAACGAACTGTTGCTGGTGCGCGGTTGGAGCAAATATAAATGGCCCGAACTGATGCATACAGGCCCGGCGGATACCATTAAATTGAAAGACAGCCTTGTATTTAAGGGTACAGTGACACATTTTACAAGCCAGCCCAAAAAACCGCTGCCGCTGATAATGATGAAGGATTCATCGGGTATTAATCTGTTTAACAGTGATGATAAAGGCTGCTTTACCATGACCAATAAGTTTGTTTACACCCCGCCTGATAAAAAAGTAAGGCTGATAGTGAGCGGCCAGAGCGATGAATACTTAATTAAAGTAACCGACCCTTACCCTGAAGTGAACATGATGCTGGCTAAAAATATAGAACCTGTGGCATTTGAACAGCCGGTAGTACAAAACACAAAGGAGTTTGTTTTAACAGGATTTGAGCACGCTACCCATTTGAAGGAAGTTAAGATAAAGGCATCAAATAATAACTTTTTGCATGCGTTTAGCGGAGCTAATGCCAATGCCTGCGGCGATTATGTATGTAAATTTCATATACTCAACTGTCCAAATCACAGGAACGACCCTGATAACCGCCCTCCGTTACAAGGAGAGATAGTAGCTGTCCCCGGCCAGGGAAGAGTGGCTTACAACGGCTGTGCTACTGGGGTTCAGCAAGAAGGTATGATGGCATTTACAGGCGTTTATATGGCCAGGGAATTTTATGGTGCCGATTATGCGCAGATCAATCCGCCCGATCCCGACTACCTATCCACCATTTGCTGGAAACATGACGTGCGCGTAAATTCTTATAGCGAAACCGAACTTTCGTTTTATACCAGCGATATTACCGGCAAATTCCGGATAGTGGTGCAGGGTATCACTAATCAGGATGTGGTTTATGGCGAGGATAGTTTTACGGTGCAGAAGAAAGTACCATGAGAATTAATTTGTAATCATGCCTTTACCCAAAAGCGTCAGGACAAGAAGAGACCTATATATTATTGGGCTGATATTTGTTTTTCAGATATGCTTTTTTGCACAAATCGGGGATTGGAATTATCAGTTTTGGAACTTTATAAAGCTGGTAACGTTAACCGGCTTTTTCTTTATTTGCGGCCAAAGTTTGTATACACTTTACTTAGTACTATGTAGAAAGGCCAAATTAGGAGAGTTTGCAGCATATCTGGGTGGTATTTTATTGATTTTAATTTTGGTAATTGCCTATGTTAGCAAATTATTATGAGGAAAGAAAAAAACATCGTATGCTACGTGACTCGACCCAGACTCAATTAAACATTATTCATCACATTAAATAATTATAACTTTATATTAGTCCATAATTAAGACCTGGTAAAATCATATAACGATGTTAAGTAAAGCTGTTTTATTAAAAGGCAAACTATGGCCTGTGTTTTTGTTATTAGTATTAGCAACCTTTAATTTACACGCGCAAACCCGCTCAGTTGTTGATTTTGATAACGACTGGCGCTTTCACCTGGGAGAGGTGGCTAACGGACAAGAAACCGTTACTGCCGATAATAACTGGCGCAAGCTTAACCTCCCGCACGATTGGAGTATTGAAGGCGATATTAGCAAGGATAACCCGGCCAGCCCGGAAGGCGGCGCGTTGCCCGGCGGTATTGGCTGGTACCGCAAAACCTTTACTATACCTGCGGCTTCAAAAGGCAAGCAGATTTATATTGATTTTGACGGCGTATACCAAAAAAGCGATGTTTGGATAAACGGCCATCATTTGGGTTTCAGGCCAAATGGGTATATTTCTTTCCGCTATGAGTTAACGCCTTATTTAAACTATGGTGCAGTCAACACTATTGCCGTAAAGGTTGATAATTCAAGTCAGCCAAACTCACGCTGGTATTCGGGTTCGGGCATATACCGTAATGTATGGCTGGTAACGGCCGGTAAGGTGGCTGTGGATCATTGGGGGACGTTCATCACCACTCCGCAGGTAAGCAAAAGTCAGTCCGACGTTAAGCTTCAGGTAAAACTGCATAATTATACTGGTACGCCGCAACAAGTAACTATAACAACTTTAATCCAGGATGCGCAGGGTAAGCAGGTAAATGCCGCAAGCACCCAGCTTAAGGTAAGCGACACTACAGCCGTAGCCGATCAGCTGTTTAAAGTAGTGTCTCCGCAGCTATGGTCTGATGTGCGGCCATATCTATATAAGGCGGTAACTAAGGTTTATAATGGCAAAGCACTGGCAGATACCTACACCACTACCTTTGGTATTCGTTATTTTAATTTTGATGTGGATAAAGGGTTTTCACTTAATGGTGTTACCGTTAAACTGCGTGGCGTTTGCGATCATCATGATCTGGGCAGCCTGGGTGCGGCAATTAACACCCGTGCACTGCAAAGGCAGTTAGAGATATTAAAGGAAATGGGCTGCAACGCTATACGTACCTCGCACAACCCGCCGGCACCTGAGTTGCTTGACCTTTGCGATAAGATGGGTTTTTTAGTAATGGACGAAGCATTTGACGTATGGCAGCGCCCCAAGAAAAAGTTTGATTACAGCCTGTTTTTTAATGAATGGCATAAACGCGACCTGACTGACCAGATACTGCGCGACCGCAACCACCCCAGTGTTATTATCTGGAGCATAGGTAACGAGATACCGGAACAGGGCCGCGCAAGCGGCGGTGAAATTGCTAAAGAACTGGCGGCCATTATTCATACCCTTGATGTATCTCGCCCTATAACAACTGCAAATAATAACCCCGATACATCTAATAAGATCATCAGTTCCGGCGCTATTGATCTTACCGGTTATAATTATCATTTTAAAGATTACCCCAATTTCCATTCGCGCTACCCGGGTAAAATATTTATCGGTACCGAAACTACATCAGCGTTGGAAACACGTGGTTATTATGATATGCCGCCTAACCCCGATAGCATCCGCCGCTGGCCTGTAAGGAACAATTACAACGATCATGTAACGATGAATGCCGATAATACGGTTTCGGCTTATGACAATGTTTCAGCGCCCTGGGGATCAACCCATGAGGAAAGCTGGAAGGTGATCAAAAAATATGACTTCCTTTCTGGCATGTTCATTTGGACAGGCTTTGATTACCTGGGCGAACCTACGCCTTATACATGGCCGTCGCGCAGTTCATACTTTGGTATTATTGACCTGGCCGGTTTCCCTAAAGATGTATATTATATGTACCAAAGCGAATGGACAGATAAAACCGTTTTACACCTGTTGCCGCATTGGAACTGGGAAGCCGGTAAAACGGTTAATGTTTGGGCTTACTATAACCATGCCGATGAGGTGGAACTTTTTCTTAATGGCATATCATTAGGTAAAAAAGCAAAAAAAGGCGATGATCTGCATATATCATGGCAAGTTCCCTTTGCTGCAGGCACACTTAAAGCAGTATCCTATAAAAACGGAAAAATTGTAAAAACCACAGAAATACGCACCGCCGGCAAACCGGCGAAAATTGAACTGGTTGCCGATCGCAAAACGATTAGCGCTAATGGCAGGGATATGTCGTTCATAACGGTAAAAATATTGGATAAAGACGGTAACATCGTACCCGATGCTGATAATAAAGTTAACTTTAAAGTAAATGGCGGCGCATTTATAGCAGGTGTTGATAATGGCGACCCGGTAAGCCATGATCCGTTTAAGGCCAGCTACCGCAAGGCTTTTCATGGTTTGGCGCTTGCAATTTTACAATCAAATGCAAAAGCCGGGAATATCTCTTTCAGCGCTACAGGCGATGGTTTAGCTCCCGCCGAGTTAGTACTAACGGCAAAGTAATACTGTAACCATATGATTAGACGAAGAAGCCGCTTTGCACAAACAAAGCGGCTTTTTATAATAAGCCCTCCTTTTACGGAAAGGGTTTGTTGGGGCTGGCTTTTACAACTGCTCTTTGGCAGGGTTACGATAGTAAACCTTATCTTCCAGAAATTCTTGTATGGCTACCAATGTAGGCTTAGGCAACTTTTCGTAGTGCTTTGAAATTTCAATCTGCTCACGGTTTTCAAAAACTTCTTCAAGGTTATCATTAGCCGAAGCAAACTCCGACAATTTTTGATGCAGTTCTTCCTTAATGTTGTTTGATATTTGATTGGCCCGTTTTGATATGATCACGATAGACTCATAAATATTGTCTGTTTTAACGTCCAGTTCGCGCAGATCACGGGTAACTGTACTTGCAGCTACTGGGGTTTTTGTTGTTGCGGGTGTAATTTCTGTCATTATTAGTTGGGTATTTTTTGATCGTTCTGTTTTTCTGAGGGCAGTTGTGCCTTGTTAACGCTGTCCTTTTTTGCTATTTTAGTGGCCAGCTTAATGTTGTTATTTAACTGGGCCATAAATATTTTATTTTGTTGTATGCCGTATTGGCTGTCCTTTTTAAGCGATAATGCTTCCTTGAGGTATTTGCTTTGCGGATATTTTTCAGCAAACTGATCGGCAGCTGTTATTGCCTGGTTATAGCGGTCTTCCTGCTTGTCTTCACGGCTGTTCTTGGCATAAAGGTATTGAGCTTTAATGCTTAAAAACTCCATTTCTTCAGCATATTTGGTATCCGGATAATCACGTAACGAATTGCCAAAAGCCACAATTGCCGACTGATAATCTAATATAGTTAGATACAATTTTGCATTGGCATATGATTTCTCTTCCAGCTTATCCCGTAGGTCCTGTATGAGTTTGCTGGCTTCGGCCACACGGTCGCTTTTTG
>CAZZVY010000098.1:0-10971 GCA_964657585.1 uncultured Mucilaginibacter sp.
TGCCGTTACTGATTTTTTGGCCATCAGCCTGTCGTCAACCGACTATGTGGGGCACCTGGTAGGCGTTAATGCGGTGGAGACCGAAGATACCTACCTGCGCCTTGACCAGGACCTGGCCTTTTTCTTTAATTACCTGGATACCCGGGTTGGCAAAGGCAATTATACCGTATTTCTTAGCGCAGATCATGGGGCGGCCCATAACCCTGCCTTTTTAACCGACCATAACATACCGGCCGGCACCTGGGCCGGCGCCGCTGCCCAGCGCGATATGAATAAATTATTAGAGGATAAGTATAAAATTAAAAACCTGGTACTAAGTTTGGACAATTATCAGGTAAACCTGAATAATGCGGCTATTAAAAGTAAAAATATAAGCGAGCAGGCCATAAAATATGATTGTATAGATTGGCTGACCAAACAGCCAGGCGTAGCCTTTGCTGTAGACATGCAGCAGGTGCAAACCGCCAATCTCCCCGAAGAACTGCGTATGCGCATTATTAATGGCTATAATGCAGAAAACAGCGGCGTTATACAGATTATCCTTAAACCGGGATGGTTTTCGGGAAGCGGTACCACAGGCACCACGCACGGAACCTGGAACCCTTATGACGCGCACATCCCGCTGATATTTATGGGCTGGGGTATACAGCACGGCAGCCTCAACCGCCAAACACATATGACGGACATCTCCGCCACACTTGCGGCCCTGTTACATATCCAGGCGCCCAGCGGCTGCATTGGCCAGCCAATACCCGAGGCCTTCAAGAAGTAACTGTATCTGGTAGCGCATAGCGTGCAAACCGTTATGCATATTTTAATTAATGTACGCTTATAAGCCCCACTCTTATCCTTATGCGGTCATGTTATTGTAATCTTCACATTAATAAGCTACCCTATATCCTTATTTTCATAACAATTAAACTTTTAACTCATCTTTTCATCTCAATTTCATGATACTCACCTACTTTCGAGTGTATGCTAATGGCATTATCTGGCCAAAAGCAATAAGGGACAGGGTTGCAGCGCTAATTAATTTGATATGCAAGTTGTTAAAAGTTTATTCAGCAAAAATCTGGTTTACCGCAAAAATGTAAGCCTGATGGGTACGTCTTTTGAAATAAGCGTGATTGCTTCAGATACTTATTGGGCCGATAGCCGTATCAAAAGCGCTGTTGCTGAGATAAAAAGGGTTGACAGATTGCTGACCACTTTGCGGGCAGACAGCCAGGCAAACCTTATTAACCATAATGCAGGCATAGCCCCGGTTAAGATAAACGGCGAACTTTTCCGTTTGATAGACCGCTCATTAAAAATAGCCGGGCTTACAGGCGGCACCTTTGATATTACCTATGGCACCAATCAAAGCTTTGACAAGGTTGAACTGAATGCTGCAGATAATACCGTATTTTTAAAAGAAAAAGACATGCGCATTTATTTTGGCGGTATTGCCAAGGCTTATGCTATTGACCGGGCTAAGTATATTTTGCAGATAGATGGCGTAAGCAGCGGTGTAATTAACGCAGGCGGCACACTTACTGCCTGGGGCGTGCAGGCCGATGGGCGTGATTGGACGATCGGCGCAGCTGATCCTGAACAAAATGATAAGCCTTATGCCGATTATACCATTAGCAATATGGCCGTAGCAACAGCCGGAAACTACACCCAGGCTGCGCCTGTTAAAACCGTTTGCGTGATGGGCGCCAGCGCCGAACTTGCCGGGGCCATGGTTGCGCCACTGTTAACTATGGGGGCTAAACCCGGAACTGAAATGATTAACAAACTACAGCAATTAGCCTGTGTTTTTGTTGATGAATACCGGCAAATGTTTCCATCAAAATATATGGGCGCCTTAAATTAAATATAAAGTCTCATTATAAACAGGGACTATAAAATACCTTCCCAATTAATTATAGCTATAAACAGCGCTACTTAATTTAACTATTAACGTGCGCTGTTTTTGTTATAGCAAATGTATTAATGCATAAGTGGCGCGCAGGTTTATTTAAATGCCTGCGCCCTTAATAATTATCTAACTTAATCCTATTTTAGGCCTGCTCATTTTTTATGTTAAAGTGGTTTGTGTATATTGTTTTGCTGTTGGTATGCACGCCCGGTACAATGTTAGCTAAAACTATCAAAACCCGGGATACGGCGCCTGTTGCTTTAAAATATGCATTTATTGATATTAACTTTAGCGGTACTGCTTTTGCCGACACGGTCAAAATTAATAAGTCGTCTGTAAAGCCCGACCTTAAGGTAAAGGAGGTACCTAAACCTAAAAGGCAGCCTAAGCCTGAAAAAGTTGATGAGCCCGATGCTAAAAAGGCCAAGCCGAAAAGACAGCGCAGGCCCGATGGTATGGACCGGCCGCCGGAAATACCAAGAAGGAACGATAATTAAATAATATAGCTTAACTGATGAAATATATATATGCCATTATACTATCAGTAATACACCTCCCTGCGGCAATTGCCGCCAATAAGGTGGTTATTAAAAGCTGTCTTAAAATGAAGGCTGATACAGATAGCATTATACATAAACAATCCATATCAGTGGGGGTTACAGGTGGCAGCGATGCCAGTTTCTTTGGACGTACCAGCCCTAAGCGTTACCGCTATTACACAACCGATGTTGTTTATAATCACAAATCGGGCGCTTTTGCCTACGGTACATTATGGAAAGTGTCCGGTTCATATCCCACTGTTGATGAAGTTGACCTTGGTGCAGGTTATGTATTTCATATCAATCCAAAATTAAGCGGCACTACCAGCTATTCACATTTCTTTTTTAATCAGAACACGCAGGTGATCAAATCACTCTCTACCAATAACATCGATCTGAAAACAACATATAACTTTAAGTTATTTAAAGGCAGCATAGCGGCCGATTATTTATGGGGCAAGGCCAGCGATGTATTTGTTACGCCCTCAATATCGCGCTATTACGAAACCAAATTCGGGATTTTTGATGATAAGGACTACCTTTCATTCACGCCTGGCATAAGTATGATACTGGGTACGCAAAATTTTGTGGAGAATTATAGTGAAGACCAGCGGGCCGACCCTAACCAGGGCAGTAATTTTGGGCATGATACCGATAATTTTCTTACGGCACATGCCAACCGCGAGTTTAATGTGCTTAATTATAGCTTTAAATTGCCTATTGCTTATAACCGCCCGCATTATACGTTAGAGGCCAACACCAAATATTCGATTCCGGTAAACGTAGAAGGGCAGTTGAAGAACCATAAAGAAGTATTTTTTACCCTTACCTTTTTTTACCTGTTTTACTGATAACGAATGAATGTTTTAATTGTTGAGGACGAAAAGACACTGGCCAGTGAGCTGCAGATATTTTTAACAGGCAATAATTACCTGTGCGAAACCTGCTATAACGGCCAATCGGCATCGGAAAAAATTGCCACCAACCAATACGATTTTATACTGATAGACCTCGGTTTGCCGGATTATGACGGATTGGACCTGCTTAAAGAAGCCAAACGCAGCAACCCGGAAGCCGCCTGCCTCATCCTTACCGCACGGGCAGAGGTTTATGACCGTATTAAAGGCCTGGATATGGGGGCGGATGATTACCTGGCCAAACCTTTTTCGCTTTTAGAACTGCAAAGCCGCATGCAGGCCATCATCAGGCGTAAATTTGGTTTAAAGCATAATCTGATAGCCCTGGGGGGCTTTGCACTTGATTTAACCGACCGTATAATTACTTTCAACGGCGCCCCGGTAAACGCCATTACCAAAAAGGAGTTTGACCTTATTGCTTATTTAATACTGCACAAGAACCGCACGCTTACCCGGCCGCAGTTAAGCGAGCATATTTGGGGCAGCGTGGTTAATGATGATTATGATAGTAATTATATTGATGCGCATATTAAAAACATCCGTAAAAAACTAAATGTGTATGAACCGCCGGAATGGCTGGAGACCGTTAGGGGCCTGGGCTATCGCATAAATCTGTAGGCGCTTTGAAACTGCAAACCAAGCTTACTTTATTCAATACCGTATCTAAACTGGTAATAATCTTGCTGTTTGTGGCATTGCTGCCATCACTTATCAATAACATCAATCAAAACTATGCTGATAACAGCCTGCGAAAGCAAAAAGCAAAGGTTTTACAAGTGGTGCACCAATATGGCATAGGCACTTATATTGAAAATGACACGGCTTATGCCAGCTATACCCCGTTAAAAGAAGAGTATGTAAGTTTGGATACAACATCGCTTAGTAAACAGATAGACACGATAGCCAACGAGCGGCGTATTATAGATAAGGACACCATATCATACCGTATACTAAGTTATACGTTCATAGCAGGCAAAAAGAAATACCTTTTGGAGGTTGCTAAAAGTTTAAATACCATTAGCGAAGCAGGGCATCCGCTGCAAAATATTGCGCTGGAAGTTTTACTGGGCATGGTGCTGCTTACCATACTGGCCGATCTGTTTTATTCAAACTATGTACTGCGCCCGTTAGGGCTGATCATCAAAACCAAACTTGTTGCTAACAAATTCCCGCAATTTGGCGCGTATGAAAAAGTTAAAACTACCACAACCGACTTTGAATACCTTGATGTAAGTATCCACGAAATGATACAAACCATTGAACGCACTTTCCAGAAAGAACGCGAATTTATCTCTAACGCCTCACATGAATTAATGACGCCCATATCTATCCTGCAATCGAAAATTGAAAATATGTTTGAGGAAGATGCAGTGGCCGACGAAATTAAGATCCGCCTCCTGGAAATGCAGCGCATATTAAACCGCCTTAAAACCATTACCAAAACGCTGCTGTTAATCTCTCAAATTGAAAATGAGCAATTTTTAAAAGAAGATACTATACATATGAGCGCCTTGCTGCAGGATGTATATGACGAAATAAATATTCGCTTGCAGGCAAAGAACATTACCTGTCAGATTGTGCTGCCTGTTGATGTTGCCTTAAAAAAGGTAAATAAATTCCTGCTTTTTAACCTCATCTTCAACCTGGTGAACAATGCCATTAAATACAATAAAGAGAACGGGAACATTACCATAAGCGGCGAACCCGTAAAGGATGGTTTTATTTTAAGCATTGCCGATACCGGCATTGGTATAAGCCGCGAACAGTTGCCGCAAATATTTAACCGTTTCAAAAAGTTCAGGCAATCGTTAGAGCAGGATAGTTTTGGGCTGGGTTTACCAATTGTAAAGTCGATAGCGGATTTTCACCATATACAGATCGATGTCCGTTCGGAGGAAAATGCCGGCAGCGTTTTTGAGTTAACGTTTCCCGGCGAACTGCTAAATTAACCGGATCATTTAATTACGCATTCTTATGGTATTAACAGATACGCATACCCATTTATATTACGAGAAAGATGTAGCAAAGCGTGCGGAATTAATGCAGCGCTGTTTTGATAATGGGGTAAGCCGCCTGTTTTTGCCAAATGTAGACGCAGCCTCAATGCCATTGATATTTGATATGGTTAGCACTTATCCTAAAAATTGCTTTGCTATGTTAGGCCTGCACCCCTGCGATGTGAAGGATGATTGGGAACAGCAGTTGGATACCATTGGCAGTGCAGTGAATAAGCATAAATTTTATGCCATTGGTGAAATAGGAATAGACCTGTATTGGGACAAAACAACCCTTGATAAACAAATTACAGCCTTTAAAACGCAGATAGGCTGGGCCAAGGCCAACAAGTTGCCCATAGTTATTCACTGCCGCGATGCGTTTAACCAGGTTTATGAAATACTGCAGGAGGAAAAGGACGAAAACCTGCGGGGTATATTTCATTGCTTTACAGGTACTGCTGAACAGGCGGAAAAAATAATTGACCTTGATTTTTACCTGGGTATAGGCGGGGTTGTTACCTATAAAAACGGCGGCCTGGATAAAGTTGTACAGCAAATTAACTTAAAGCATATAGTTTTAGAAACAGATTCTCCGTATCTTACCCCCGTCCCTTATCGTGGTAAACGCAACGAAAGCTCGTATCTGGTTTATGTGGCGCAAAAAGTGGCCGAATTGCAACAAACTGATATACTAAACGTTGCTGATGTTACTACGGCCAACTCTATAGCAGTATTTGGTGTTTAGGGCCGTTATAATAACAATACAAATTTAGCTTCCCTATTTTGATGTGCCAGATACTAATTATCTATACCGGTGGTACTATTGGTATGATGAGCGACCCTAAGACCAATGTGCTCAGGCCGATAAATTTTGAGCAGATTATGGAGAATGTACCCGAACTGGAGCGGTTGAACTGCCGCATTAAGGTACACTCCTTTGCCGAAATCATTGATTCATCAAACATGAGCCCGGCTATATGGAGCCAACTGGCCGGGCTGATAGAAAAAAATTATGATGATGTAGACGGTTTCGTGATCCTGCACGGTTCAGATACCATGTCGTTCACTGCATCGGCACTGAGTTTTATGTTGGAAAATCTGGCTAAACCGGTAATATTTACCGGGTCGCAGCTGCCTATTGGTTCAATACGTACCGATGCCAAAGAAAACCTGATGACAGCCATAGAAATTGCCAAGGCTAAAAAGCACGACCGTGCACGGGTGCCAGAAGTATGTATCTATTTTGACTATAAACTGTTCAGGGGCAACCGGTCGTTTAAATATAATTCGGTCAAGTTCGAGGCTTTCCGCTCGCCAAATTATCCTATCCTGGCCGAATCGGGTGTGCACATGCGTTACAGTATAAATGATATAAGGCAACCGCAGGAGGGCGGGCTGATTGTACACAAAGAACTGGATAATGAAGTTGCTGTTTTAAAGCTATACCCTGGCATAAGCCCTAAGGTTGTAGAGAATATTGTAAACTCGGACGTGAAAGGCATAGTGATGGAAACATTTGGCGCAGGCAATACCACTACCGATGCCTGGTTTATCAATCTGTTAAAAAGCGCTGTAGATGCGGGTAAAGTGATACTGGATATCTCGCAATGCAAGGTAGGTACGGTTGAACTGGGCCGGTATGAAACCAGCAAGCACCTAAAAGATATAGGCGTAGCAAACGGGTACGATATGACCTATGAGGCAGCAGTAACTAAAATGATGTACTTGCTGGGTCAAAGTAACAACCCGCTGCAGGTTAAGGAATGGCTGGAGACCGACCTGCGTGGTGAATTGACGGTATCATAAGTGCCTTAAGGCTCTATATTACGTGAACTGTAGGGTTGCCGTTTCATTTACCGCACTTATTCTTTTAACTAAAATACTTACCTTGCCCCTGTATTCACCGGTCAATTATGAAGAAAAAATATTTATTGCTGATCAGTTGCTTGTTAGCTGCCGGTGCAGGTATGGCACAATCAGAATATCAGCCGTATAGTTACCAGTTTTATCAGAAACTTAACAGCGATGTTTATTCCACCAAAACACGTACGCATACCACGCTTAAACCGTTTATTATAGATAGCGTATCACGCAGTCATTATGATTCCCTGTTAAATTATGGGGCCGATGGCGAAAAGCATAGCTGGGTGCACCGAAAACTGTTTAACGAACACCTGATTGATGTAAAAGACCCTGAATACACTTTTTATGCAGACTTCCTGCCTGACCTTACCGCCGGTCGCGATTTTTCCCAGCATCAAAGCACCTGGCTTAACACAAGGGGCTACCAGTTGGGCGGCACTGTAGGCAATAAATTTTATTTTTATAGCAGCGGTTTTGAAGATCAGGCTGTTTTTCCTTCTTATCTTAACACTTATATTAAACAAACCGGCATAGTTCCTGGGCAGGCCTATGACCGGAGTTTTGGTAAACGTACGTCAGATTGGTCATATGTTACAGCAATAGTTTCTTACACGCCTGTTAAGTTTCTGAACATAACCCTTGGAACAGATAAAAACTTTATTGGTGATGGCTACCGCTCTTTGTTGCTATCTGATTATGCCTCGCCCTACCCTTTTCTTAAATTAACCGCTAATTTAGGCAATGTCCGCTATATGGCTATGTGGGCATTTATGGATGACCCTATGGCGCCAAAATTTTCATATGAAGATGGCGACCGGAAAAAATGGGGCACCTTCCATTACCTGGACTGGAATGTGAGCAACCGCCTTTCGCTGGGTTTTTTTGATGCAGTGATATGGGCTGATAAAGATGACGCTGGCAACAAGCGTGGGTTTGACTTTAGCTATGCCAGCCCTATCATATTCCTGCGTCCGGTCGAAGCCTCTAACGGGTCGCCTGATAATGCGCTGATAGGCATTACCGGTAAATATAAAGTAGCGGACGGGGTAGCTGTTTACGGGCAATTTGCACTGGATGAATTTGAGGCAAAGAACTTTTTTTCAAACGATGGAAGCTCCCGTAATAAATATGCTTATCAGCTGGGTATCCGCGGCGCCGGTCTTTTTAAAGTCAGAGGATTGAATTACCTGCTTGAATATAATGGAGCTAAACCTTATACCTATTCTGAAACCAAGGAAATAATTAATTATGCCGAGCAAAGCGAACCATTGGCCCACCCGTTTGGCGGCAATTTCAGGGAAGTTGTTGGCTTGTTAAATTATTCTTATAAAAGATTTGATTTTTCTGGCGAAGGCGACTTTGGCCGTTATGGTTTAGATATTAACGGCCTGAATTACGGTAAGGACCCTTTTCAGGATTATACAACACCAGCTAAAACTACAGGGAATTACATTGGCCAGGGCTTAACAACTAATATGTATTACCTGGAAGGTAAGGTAGCGTATGTGCTTAACCCTAAATATAATTTACGTATTGAACTTGGCGGAATTTACCGCAGCGAGACTAATGCCTCTTTTACCGATAAAACAACCATGCTTACCATTGGCTTGCGTAGTAGTTTCCGTAATTTATATACAGATATTTCCAGTTATAAATCTCATTGATTGTTGGCAGCCGGTAAAACAGTAATTCAGATGGCTTAAAGCTAAAGCGTTTGCCCGACCTTGGCAGACAGAAAGACCCTGCTTTAGGCATTGGGCGTTTACCCGGCTGCTTTAAGATATAAAAGAAATGCAGCGCAGCGGATAGGATCCAAGAACCATCCACTGTGCTGCGTTATTGCCCGAATCAACCTAAAACATTATTACAAATAATGGTCAATACTGCTACTTAGTCAAAGTTTTGTTGAACAAGGCGTATATCCGTTTGTACTCATCAGTCCAGCTGCTGGGTTCAATAAAGTCATGGTCTTCCATGGGGTAGGGCGCCAGCCACCAGTTATCTTTGTGCAGTTCTATCAACCGTTGCGTTAGCTCAACAATATCCTGGAAGTTTACGTTTTGGTCAACCATACCATGCAGCATCAGCAAGTTGCCTTTTAAACCCGAAGCAAAATAGATAGGCGAGCTGATCTTGTAGGCATTTGGATCATCATAAGGGTTGTTCAATATGTTGGCTGTATAACCGTGGTTGTAATTGGCCCAGTTGGTAACCGACCGTAAGCCAGCGCCTGAAGCAAAAATATCAGGCGCAGTAAACATCGCCATCAGACTCATGAACCCCCCGTACGAGCCACCGTAGATGCCGATATTTTTAGGATTTACACCGTATTTATCTATCAGGTATTTTGCGGCATCTACGTTATCGTTTAAATCCTTGCCGCCCATATGGCGGTAAATGCCTGTGCGGATATCGCGGCCGTAGCCTGCACTGCCGGTATAATCCACTTCCATCACCGTATAGCCTTCGTCGGCCAATAAGTTGTTAAACATATGCTCGCGGAAGTAATGGCTCCATTGGTCCACAATATCCTGTAAATAGCCTGCTCCATGTACAAAAATCACCGCCGGGTGTGATGGCGCCGGGTTTTTAGACTCATAAACCTGGGCGTAAATATCAACCCCATCACGGTTTTTCATTGTAAATATCTTAGGTGAACGCCAAGGGTATGATTTGTATTCCGCAGTTGCAGTATTGGTTACCTGTACAGCTTTTGCGCCCGGTTTGTTAGGCTGCAGGTACAAGTCAAACGGTGTGGTAAAGTTTGAATAGGTAATAGCCAGCCATTTTTCATCCGGAGACAATTCTACGTCATTGGTACCCTTCATGCTGGTTAACTTAACTGGCACGCCGCCTGTAACCGGCATACGGTAATAATCGTAATTGCCCGGATGCTCCATGTTGGCTTTAAAATAGAAGCTTTTTTTATCGTTAGATAATTTAAGTGCAGATACTTCCCATTTGCCGCTGGTTAATTGTTTCTTTTGGCCGGTAATTACGTCAACCACGTAAATATGGTTATAGCCGCTGGCTTCGCTTTGATAATAATAGTGGGTATTATCCAACCAGGGGCCTTCGCCATTACGGCCGCCACGGCCGCCCGGGCCGCCAACCCACGCATCATCATGCAAACGGTCAAGTAAGGTTAAACCACCGGTTTCCGGAATTAGTTTCATTATCCAGCGGTCCTTATAATCCTGGGCTGAAATGGTAACAACTGCATTCTTACCGTCTTCACTCCAGGTTGGCCCTTCAATGGTCACCTTACGGTCATCGTTTGCTTTTTGGCGTTTGGCCAGTTCTTCAGGATAATCTTTAAAGAAAGCAGGAATATCTTTTATGCCAGGGATATCGCTTAATTTAATGCGGTACATCGTATCACGCTGCGCATCATACACAAAAGACTCGGATACAGGCAATGGCGCACCTACTTTTGTACGGTTCTGGATATCTTCTGTATAACCGGTTGGGTTTACAAAGCTTGGTACAACAGCAATCTTTGCATCGGCCGCCTTGGTTAAACGATAAGTTACAAAGCGGGCGTCGGGGCTAACCTGAACGCTGCTTAGGGTACGGTCGCCTGTAGACAATTCCGTCATATGCTTAGCCTGTCCCGCGCCTGCTGCGCCGCCAAATCCAAATCCGCCAAATCCCCCTCTTCCGCCGCGACCTGCGCCGCCGCCCGCCACTGGCTGCCTATCGGCGCTGGCCCTGTCTTTCAATACATCAAACAAGGCCATTTGCTGATCATG
>CAZZVY010000099.1:0-10908 GCA_964657585.1 uncultured Mucilaginibacter sp.
ACTTGTCCCTACCGTCATGTGACGTAAAGACGTACAGCGTATGCTTTCCTTTGATGAGGTCGAGCATGACTTCCCCGTCCTGAAGATACCATTTTGCGACCGCTCTTCTGTCGACATAAGCCACAGCCCTATCGCCGCCGGATACCTGAAGGCTATACTTTCCGGTTTGCGGAACTCGTAAAACAGTCCTGTACCAGGCATCGGCGGTAAGGTCGCCATCAGTGCCCATCTGAAGTGGGTCGCGGCTACGAAGCCAACCTGGGTCTTTAGGGCTTGCGGTGATCAAAGCGGCATTTTTTGTCTCCCACCTGGTTAAATTAAAATGCGTTGCCGGTTCACGAAGGATGGGCGTGATCTTTTTTAAGCGTTTCGTTTGCATATCAGTATATGCCCAAAGCGCTGTACCGATTTTTGTGTGAGCAGGATATTCCGCGGCGGCGGTAATTTGAGTTTGATTATGGTGGAAACTTTCTAAATACGGCGCGCCGGCGATCAAATATCCTGGAGCATGGTCATCGATCAGCCAGGTCTGATCAATCAGCCGCCTGTTCATCACCAATACCCTGACCGTCAATTTTCCCTGATGAAACATATACTCTGCAGGTATATCCCGCTGGGGTGCGGTGCTTTGTATAGTGACATGGTTAAGCATCTCTTTGATACCGCTGTCACCACGTGTTACGGTCGCTTTGCCGAGGGTTAAGAATTGCAGGAAAGCAGGTGAACCCGGGGAGGCTTCAGCAAGGATCGTAGTCGTATTCGCTTGTTTAAAAACAGCATTTACCCTTGTTAAAGCCCATTCCAGGGTGGTGTTGCTGTTGATACTGAAGTTGTGTACCAGTGGATAGATCTCCCCGGGCGCTATCTGCAGCTTTGTGTCTCGGGGGATTATAACCGAAGGAATATTCAGCGAAGTGCTGATCAGCTTCGTCCCGCTGTTATCCAAAAAAAGAAGCTGACCGGCGGGTCCCGAACGCGCGGTGACTTTGAGACCCTGACCGGAGACGATATGACGCCAGTCCGCGCTACCGTCGCGGCTGTTTTCGAGTATATCCTGAAAACTCCGGGCGAACCATGCCGCGCGTTTCAATCCGTAGTAGATCGGCCTAAGGTCCCCCCCCTGTCCGACAGGTGCACCGTAGTCATAGGACGCAGCGTCTTCGTTGTTATTATGATAGGCAAAATTAGATCCTCCATAGGCCATGTAACAGTTATAGCCGTTCCCACCGTGCGCTATGATTTTCCAAACACGGCGCTCGTAAACAGCGGAGTCGGCAGGCTTTGGGCCATACTGATTATACCACACACTCCACAGTTCGGTAGAGAACCAGGGGTTAGGCCTGGAAGGATCATCAAGCTGCCCATCTCCTGCGGGGTCACTGGCATGATGAAGGCCGCTGAAAAAATAAGGTACCTGCAAGCCGTGGCAGAGGGCAGTCGCTTGCAAGTGTGTAAAATAACTATTGGGCATAACTGTACCCCAGCCCGAAGGATGCTCATTTTCTAGCTGTACCATGATGACCGCGCCACCATGATTGATCTGGCGACTGCATACGATGGGCAGTAACCGATCGAAATAGCGATCGACATATCGTTCAAATACGGGATTGTCTTCTCGGACCCTCAGCCTTTTTTTAAATCGGAGCCAAAGGGGGTATCCACCATTTTCCCATTCCGCGCAATAGTAGGGGCCAACGCGGACGATGGCGTACATTCCCAAGGTATTGACCAACGACAAAAAAGCACCGAGGTCCTGATCCCCCTTAAAATCAAATTGCCCTTCTTTCGGCTCATGGAAGTTCCAGATGGTATATATCTCGACGCAATTGAAGCCGCCGCGCTTTAGGCGAAGCAACCGGTCAAGCCAGAGCGCCCTCGGCATTCTCGCATACTCAATACCAGCCGAAACCAGAAAAGTGCGTTTACCGCGTATTAAAAATCCATTTTTGTCAAAATCACTGTATGGCCGCGCTATAGCAGCAGCGGGAAAGATATGGTCATTGATGGCTATTTGACCGTAAAGATAACTTATACCTAATAAACACAGGCAAAAACACGTCAGGCAGCTATATTTAAGCCGCCGGATGGCATTTGAATGAACTGTTAACCAAAGGTGAATCATTTACTGCTGATAAGTTTTTTTTATCGTTACGTTATATTTCCGATACATTCTTTTTGCGGTCTCGATAGCATTCCCGTTCGGATGAACCGGGTAGGAATGATCATGACGGTTTACCCATTGCCATTCGAGGTTTTTAACGTCGGCGTCGAACGCAGCGGTATTCAGCACCTGCCCCGTCGCCAAAGATCGGTCCAGGTAGGAAAAAAAAAGATCCCAGCGCGGCTTATAAAAGTCTTTGATCAGCCCCGCCCATTGGCGGTTAGAATATTCCCTTAAGCCGCTTTCCTTGTCACCCCATAGGGTAATGAGGTCCCTGGCATTCCATTCATAAAGATTCTTTTCCTGTTCCGTCAAACCGTTGGACCGGGCATCTGCGATCCATTTACCCAGCAGGAAGTCCCCGCGCGTGTTCAACAGGCTGTCCATATCCACCATTAATTGAGTGAACTCCTGGCTGTATCTATTTAATTCTCCCTTGTTTTTTTGGCGGTATGCGTTGACGACCCGCTGGTGGAGCGGGCTTGCGTAATTAGCCAGTACTTGCCTGGTTAGATCAACAAGGTCATACGCAAAGCCTTCGTTTTGCTGCAATGTCTCTGAGGCTTTGATGAACAGCGACCATGCCTGGACCAACTGGCGGGGATCATAGTCCAGGCGGGTAAGGACACGGTCAATTTGTTTCTCTAACGTAGGCCTGGCAACAATGATGGATTCCGGGCCGCCTTCGGTAAGCCCGCCGCTATAAACAGTATTTAACAAAATATGCCAGGCTTGCACCAGTTCAGTACTTTGTTTACGATAGCGCCGGCGGGCATACTGCCGCACCCAGGTCTCGGCGTCGATAGGTTCGTCGGTCCAGGTATTTTCGAGCATCAGCTCAAATACGGCGGGATTTTGCTCTATCCCTTCAGGTGTCAAACCGATACCCGCCATATTCTTTGACTCGGGGTCATGAAGTGCAATCGCTGGGTCAGTAGCAATATGGCGCATGCGGCCGAAAAGACTGACATTCCCGCCAAAATTCTGTAACATATTCCATATCCAGGGTTTGCCATCATAGGCGTCTGCGTGGTTCCAGACCGGGTGTTCCTCGCTGTAAAGATCCAGGACAATCAGGTGATCATCCGGTACCGCGTTGAGCAGGGCCTTGATCTGCCGGGGCTGCCAGAATTTATTATTGTAGTGGAACATCCAGCCTTGCATGACCCAAACAGCTTTCGGGTCAGCGACGGCCATGGAACGTAATACTTTTTTGCTCATGCCACTCAAATAAGACGAATCGTTCGTTGGCGGCACATTTTCGTTAAAAGTATCGGCTGAATAAAAATGATCCGTACCAAATTGTCTGGTTTGTTCTTCTATGTATTTTTGACCGATAGACTCGAACATCGGATCTTCAGGATCAAGCAGGAAAACATCAGGAAAGCCAGCCCCCCAGTTGGTCTTTTTTAGTTTTGCACCCGGAAATTTAGCGGCAAACGATGGCGGGACATGTCCTGTGAAGGCGGAAAGGACCGGCTTCATGCCAAATGACCTTTCCCGCTCCAAAATTTTCTTTTGCAGGTTGAGGTGCGTATCTATCCAATGCTGGGGCAAAGGGCCACCCCAGGCATCAATGTTACCCATCCAGGACCAGGCAAAATATGCCGGGCCGGTAAAATAATCATTGAGTTGCTTGTCGCTAAACCCCAGGCTTTTATAAACATTTTGCCAGATAGCCTCCTCGCCGGTTATAGCGAGGGGGAAGTTGATACCGTTAAGTGCCATCCAGTCTATTTCTTTTTCCCACCTGTCCCAGTCCCACCAGGACATGGAATAATTGAAGGTGCAATAATTGAGGTAGTAGCGGTACCTGTACGGCGTTACTTTCCGGACCCGGCTTTTTACACTCGGCAGCCTGTATGGTAGCTTCAGGTTATTGCCATTCCAGCCCATATCACATAAGCAATAGTTTTTAAGGTAACAATTCAAGGCGGATGCGATCGATAAACCATTATTACCACGCAATATGATCTTGTTGCCTACTCCATCTACTTCAAATACATCTTTTCCTTTTTCTTGCTGAATTGCCTCAATTAAGAATGAGCCTGATCGCCCAGGAATTATTCGTTCGATAAAAGCCTTGGAGTTTTTTATATCAACTTGTGCCTTTAAACTGCAACTCAAAAGCATGCAAAAAACTATGAATAGGTATCTCTTCATACAGATTATTCAAAATTAACAAAGTGGTATTTAATGATATTTAGAATTCAATATATCAGCCAAACCAACTTTAAATCTTAAACTACTATCAATAAGATTATGTTGATACAGCTTATTAAATTTCTGTTTATCGAAAGTCAATGAAATATTATCCCCTTAATTATTAAACTTGCCGACAATCATCATGATGACTGTCGGCAAGTTTTGCTTTATTGAAAATTAGGATTCTGCTTAAGAACACCATTACTTTTGTCGATTTCCACCTGAGGAATAGGAAACAGATAATTTTTAGGTCGCATAAAAATTACATTTTTATTTTGATCTAATGGTGACTTTGATATTGGCAAATTATAAATGGAAGCTATATCAACAAACTTGTTCCTGTCCCAGCGCATCAAATCCTGATGCCTTTCGCCCTCTCCTGCAAGTTCCATCCTGCGCTCATGGATAAGTTCCTTCATCCCAGCATTCACAACTTTTGGTAATAACGGAGAAGCACGATACCTGATCTTATTAATAATCGCATCTCCCGCTCCAACACCTTTGGTACGAATCAAGGCTTCGGCTACCAGCAAATAAATATCTGCCGATCTCATGAGTGGAACTGCGAAATTCTTATCCACGCCCCCCCCTTCGGCTTGGCTGTAAAAAACGGAATATTTTCGAAAAGTATACCCTGTGGCCGTCATGCTATTGTCTAATATATGAACGCTGCCATCACCGAGATCTACGGTGTCCCCAACGCTAATAATAGTTGCAAATTTGCGACTATCATTTTTTTCAAACTCATCGACCAACCCTTTTAGCGGCTGACTAAAACCATATCCATTCCATGCCCTGGGAATATAATATACCGTAAAATCATTTTGAGAATAATTAGCTACAGCTTGTATCGAGAATAACATTTCCGTACTCGTATTATTCGCACGGGTGAAATTATCTCTGTAATTAGCCATCAGGGCATAATTAGGATTATTTACCACTTGGTTTCCAGTAGCTATCGCCTCGGGAAGTTTCTCCCAATACATATATAGCTTAGTTAGAAGCCCAAGAGCTGTACCTTTGCTAACACGCCCGTGATCTGACTGGCTGTAAGTTTCCGGTAGCAGGCTAACCGCCTTTAATAAGTCAGATTCAATTTGTTTACGCACATCTTCTACAGGCGACTTTGGAACATTGAAATTTGTTTTTTGATAGTCATCGTCAGTAATGATAGGTACATCCCCGTAAATAATCATCAAACGCCAATATCCGAATGCCCTAAAAAAATAAGCTTCTCCCATGCTTCGGTTTTTAATAGCTGGAGTAATGTTGTTTATTTTAGGGATGTTAATTATACAGTTAGTAGCACGATTCACTGTTTCGTATTTCCAGGTCCAACTGTAATTAACCTGTGCGTTAGACGCATCGTAGGTGAGGTTTTCTATGGGTTCATCCTCACTATGATCGCCCGAACGCCAATAATCATCAGACGGAACATCAAAAGTGGTTTCTTGGTGGGCAATGTAATTTTCTTGTGTTAACAGCGTATATATACCCGATATTGAATTTACGGCGTCTGTTTCATTTCTGAAATAATTAGCTGTAGTATAAACGCCTTGTTGCTGAACATCAAGTGCCTTTTTACAATCCGTCAGTACGAGTGTTGTCAATAACCCTATACATAATAATATTTTCGATTTCATGATTTTATAATTTTAAGGTTAATCCGAATGTGAACGAACGTACAGTGGGGTATTGTGCTACATCAACACCACGTTGTAGATTCCCATCTGTGTAGCCCAGCTCGGGCGTGTAACCTTTATATTTTGTTATGATAAAAAGATTTTGTCCGGAGGCATATATTCTTAAACTCTTAAATCTGGCCTTTTTGACAAGCAACTCAGGAAAGGTATATCCAAGTGTGGCCGTTTTAAGACTAAGATAATTCCCACTCTCTATAAACAAGTCTGATGTACGATAATTATCATTCGACCTGTCGAGTGTCATTCTGGGTATGGTGTTACTGGTACCAGGTCCGGTCCATCTATTTATTGTTTCTTCGTACATATTGAATGGATAGGTTGGATCTATACCTTGCATGCGGTCAGCATTGTAGAGACTGACTCCGAATACGCCGGTAAAGTTTGCCGAAAAATCAAACCCTTTGTATGAAAGTGATGCCTGTATCCCTCCGGTAACATCAGGATTTGGATTACCGAGATAAGTACGGTCATTCCCATCAATTACGCCGTCGTGGTTAATGTCCAAAAACTTTACGTCGCCAGGTTTGATACTGGATTTGCGTGGATCATTTTTTAATCCAGGATCATTATCAATTTCAGCTTGTGTTTGATAAAGTCCACCTGTTTTCCAACCGTAAAAAGACGCTATTGATTGCCCTTCATATGTTCTTGAAATTTCCTGATTAGACCTTCCGTAAAAAGTTGATGCGATGTATGCGCTGGATCCATATAGCTTCGTTACCTTATTTTTAATAAACGACGCGTTAACTCCGACGGAATATTTAAGCTTATCTCCACCATGGTAATTGAGATCTACTTCGATACCATGGTTATTCATACTGCCTATATTCTGGTCGGGATAATTTACAACACCAGATGCCCCTACTACCGGCTCCTGTATTAACATTTTGTTCGTATTTTTATTAAAATACGTAACTGTTGTGTTCAATTGACCACGGAAAAATCCCACATCCAGGCTGATATTGGTCATTGCAGCCGTTTCCCAAGTTATAAATGGGTTAGCTATGGTGCTTACAAATGCACTAGGTGTACCTACCCCGTTAAAAGAATATCCGGTATAATAGCCTAAATCGGATTGATAACCGGCATCAACTCTGATATTGCTGTTATATTGAAATGCAGTAACATTCTGATTACCCAACGCTCCCCAGCCACCAGTCAGTTTTAAATTGCTCAACCAGGTAACGTTTTTTAAAAACTTCTCATTATTAATTCTCCAGCCAAGGGAAAATGCAGGAAAATATCCCCATTGGTGACCTGGTGCGAATCGCGAGGAGCCGTCGGAACGAAAAGTTACTGTCGCCAAATATTTGTTGTCATACTCATAAAAAGCTCTGCCAAAGCCTGATTCCAAGGCATAGGGATTAGCTACACTGCCGTTTGCAAACTGATTGGTACCTTGTGATAATACCCGTTGATCGGGTGAGGTATCGGTAATGCCGTTTCTGGATCCAGTAAAGTTGCTCCCTTTATAATTTTGATATGAGTAGCCGCCGGTAAGGATTATATGACTTTTGCTAAAGACTTTATCATAGGTGAAAAATGACTCCACCAACTGCGAGGACGATTCAGACTCGCCATCAGTTATTGTTGAAAATGGCGTTTGCCTTGCCTGGTTCGTGTCTTCTAAACTAAATCCATAGCTTTTTGACATAGAACCATCAAAAGCATAATTAACGCGCAGTTTCAAATCTTTGAAAAACTGAATTTCCGCAAATGCGTTCGCGAGAGCTCTTATCGTATGACCATTACCGTCTGCCTCCTCAATAGTAGCATAGGGGCTGTTAATGTCGCCAAGCTGGTTAGCAAAGTTTTTTGATGACCCATAGCTACCATCAGGATTTACCAAGGGTATAGCCGGGTTAAAGCGCAATGCCGAAAAAATCAGGCCTGTTTGTGAATCATTGTTATTAAACGAACTACTATTACCATAGGTTAACTGTATGTTTTCGCCTAGCTTTAACCACGGAGCTACTTTATGTTCAGAGTTGATACGTGTGCTATACCGTTTAAAATTGGTTTTATCAATTATTCCCATTTCATTATAAAGAGACGTTGAAAAATAGTAGTTTGATGCATCGTTTCCACCTTGTATGGTAATATCCCCATTGGTAACTTTACCCGTTTTCATGATGGAACGCTGCCAGTCGGTACGTTGAACAGCATAATAAGGGTTATTCCATGGCGAGTCAATAGGCGCACCATCATTTGTATATCTTTCTCTCTTTAACTGATATAATTGTGGTGCAGTTAAAAGCTTAATGTATTTAGTAGAATTTGAAAAGCCGTTATAAATATTAAAGGAAGTAACAAGCTTTTGGTTATAAACACCCTTCTTGGTGGTTACAAGTATTACACCATTAGCTGCACGTGTACCGTATATTGCACTCGACGATGCATCTTTCAATATGTCTACCGATGCGATGTCATTAGGATTTACATCACTGAGTGCATTGGGGTCATTCGTAGGCACACCATCAATAACGATGAGCGGATCTGAATTATTAACTGTTCCTGTCCCTCTTATTCGGATGCTGGGCGGTGCCCCAGGTGAACCATCGTTTCGAACGATGCTAACCCCGCTGGCACGTCCATCAATGGCCTGTGCTGCTGAACTTACCGGTAAATTCTGAATATCGGCACCTTTGATACTCGAAACAGAGCCCGTTACATCGATCTTTTTGGCAGTACCGTAACCGACAACCACGACTTCGTTCAATGAACTCGCCATAGCTTCAAGTACGATCGACAAATCCTGACTACTGGTAATAGGTACTACTTTTTTAACGTAACCAATATAGGTTATCTCAAGCACACCGTTTTCAGGTACCGAAAGGGAGAATGATCCGTTAACATCGGTTGTCGTCCCAATGTTTGTTCCCTGCAGTCTGACGCTGACACCGATAAGCGGCGCGCCATCTTTGTCGACCACCTTGCCTTTTATGGTAATTTGCGAGTTGATATCTTCCGGCTTAAGGATGATCACAGCGCTTCCATCGGTGATTTTGTAGCTTAATTTATGTTCCAGAAGTTTATTTAAAATCTCGACTATCGTCGCATCGTTTGTTTGCAGGTCAGCTTTTCCGAGTGTCTTCACGGTTGAATAGTTGTAGAAAAAGCGATACTTGCTTTGTTTTTGGATATCGGTAAGTATGGTACTAACTTCGGTTTGCTTGAAATCTAAAGAAAACCTTTCCTGTGAATATACGTGGGCTGACACTTGTAAACAGGTAGCGAAGACGAGAAGGAATACTGCTTTCATAAGCAAAATGAATTTCACGCACGCCCGCGTATCCGGAAATGCATAAGCCTTTCTGATTTTTTTCATTACTTTTGTTTGAAAATTAAGGAATGGAGTAAGCCATTAACAATTTTTTACTCCTGTTATTAACTAATTTTTGCAGGGAAGAGTGCCACCTCTTCCCTTGTTTGTCTCCGGGGTTATGAATCTGGTAGGTATTCGTTTCTGCTCATGGTTTTTAATTTAGGGTTAATAATTTATGGTTGGTTATTCGAATAAGCGAGGTAAACATTCCGGCCTTCGATCCGGAACTTAAAAGACGTGGTCATTTTTAATAATTGAAGTGCTTCGTCCAAGCTTTCAAGCTGCAGTACGCCGCTGATCTGTTCTTTTTCTAAGCCTTTGTTTTCAAATATGATCTGTACATCATATTGCCTTTCCATACGCCGCGCTACATCTTCAAAATTTTCGTTAGTAAATACGATCTTGTCATCAAGCCAGGCTATTTCCTTCACTTCAGCCGACGCTTTTTTCGGTAATGAAGTTAGCTGGTACTCTACACGCTGGTCGTTATCGGCTTGTATATCCTTCTTCTGAGGTATATTCGTTAAGGTAAGTTTTTGCTTAGGCAGGAGCATGATCTTTTTCCCGCTGGCATTCAACTGCACCTGTACCGATCCGCTGATGAGCGTTGTTTCCAGGCGTCTGTCGTCGTTATAGGCTTTCACATTAAATACGGTGCCCAGTACCCGAACGGTCAGTTTTTGGGTGTGTACCAGGAATGGTCTTTTGGGGTTTTTTGTAACTTGAAAAAATCCTTCTCCTTCCAACCTGACCTCTCTTTGAGCTGCCAGGAAATTTGTTGGGTAATCAAAACTACTTCCCGCATTCAACCGCACCCTGGTCCCGTCAGACAATACAACGCTGCGGGTTTTGCCGTAAGGTACTATAATGTGCACCATCGGGTTGACCGCTGCTGATTCATGCTTAGCCTGACTAGCATGGCCGATGTAAAGCATACCTGCGACCGAGACGATAATGAGAACAGCGGCGGCAGCGGTCCATTTAAGGTATGTGATGCGCCTGATCGTCCCCTTTTCCGTTAGAGCCCCTGTTTGTATCTCACCGGCGTTATTCATTTTTGTTAATAGTTTATCCAGGCCGTTCTGAATATCCTCCTCTTTGAACAAAGGCTTAGATTTTTGCTGGTCGACCTTTAGTGAACCGGCCACCTTTTGCATTTTCCGGTATTCCGGATACCGTTCGAGAAACCCTTCAAGCTCCTTTAGCTCTTTTTCACTAGCCGCATTGCCAATACTCTTGGCCATCAGTTCGATAAATCTGGACTTTCCCATAAAAAAAATATAATCTTATCGTAAGGACACAGCTGGGTGGGAATATTCCTAAAAAAAAATAAAAAAATCCAGCGGAAGACAGGGTCTCATTTTTCATATCTGATCATACACATTTTTCACACACGATCATACAGGCCCCGGTAGTTTTACCAATGGCTATGAGCATATTGGCCAATCAATACCGCATCCTGAAAGGCGACGCTTTACGATGGTATGTTTTGACAAATTCGGCATAGCTTTTTT
>CAZZVY010000100.1:0-10874 GCA_964657585.1 uncultured Mucilaginibacter sp.
GGAGCAACATAGTTGTTGCTTACCAGATCCATATAATCTGGGTCTGGCAAAGCCTTTCTGTCTATTTTACCGTTTGATGTTAACGGCATCTGCTCCACCCTTACCCAAAGCGCCGGCACCATATATTCTGGCAACCTGCTTATTAAGTAGTTTTGCAGTATTTGCTTATCAAAAACACCATCAGTTACTACATATCCTATAAGGCGTTGGCTGCCTTGTCCGTCGGCCCGTGCTAAAATTACCGTTTGTGATACTAAACCGCTTTGTTGTAAAACGTTTTCAATTTCTCCTAATTCAATACGATAACCGCGTATTTTTACCTGGTCGTCTATCCTGCCCTGGTATTCGATATTTCCATCAGGCATCCACCTGCCAAGGTCGCCTGTTTTATATAGTCTTGCACCAGGTTCATTACTGAAAGGATTTTTAATAAAACGTTCTGCAGTTAAATCAGGGCGATTTAAATATCCCCTGGCTACCCCTGCCCCCCCTACATACATTTCGCCAGTTACACCAACTGGCACTAACTGATCATTGGAGTTTAATATATATAAACTTAAAGTAGGTATTGGCTTACCTATTATACTTTGTCCGCTTTGGATATGTTGTTCCTCTATTTCCTGGTAAGTAACATGCACGGTGGTTTCTGTTATGCCATACATATTAATTATGCGGCTATCCATATATGTTTCCTTCCAATACTGCAGCTTTGCCGGGTTTAACGCTTCGCCGCCGAAAATAACATACCTTATTGTGTTTTCTTTGATCCCATGCTGTTTAAATACATCCTGCACGTTATAAAAAGCCGAAGGGGTTTGATTGAGTATGGTTACTTTTTCTTTTATTAACAGATCAGTAAATAAGGCGAAATCCTGGGCAACACTTTTAGGCACAACAACTAACTTACCGCCAAAGAACAACGCACCGTACATTTCCCATACCGAAAAATCAAAGCAAAACGAATGATACATCGTCCATACATCATACTTATCAAAATCATATAAAGCAGGTTCGGCCTTAAACAGGCGCACAACATTGTAATGCTCAATTAGTACCCCTTTAGGTTTGCCCGTTGAGCCTGAAGTATATATAACATAGGCCAAACTGTTAGGCTTAATGTTAACCTGTGGTGCAACTTTCGGTTCGTTATGTATTAATTCCCAATCAGCATCTAAATCAATTACTGATATTAAAGGGTTTGCATTTAACCTGGCCCTGCTTGATTTAGAAGTTATTACAATTTTAGCACCAGTGTCTTCAAGCATATAGTTAATACGCCCGGCCGGGTAATCAGGATCAACAGGTACATATACACCGCCGGCCTTTAGTATGCCTAAGATGCCGATTATCATTTCAATACTTCGTTCTATGCATATGGGCACCAGTGTTTCATTTTTTACACCTTTTGCCAACAAGTAATTTGCCAGCTGGTTAGATCGTTCATTGAGTTCTTTATAGGTTAATTTTTTGTTTTCAAATATTACGGCTACATTATTAGGGGTTCTGCGTACCTGTTCTTCAAAAGTTCCGTTTATTGTTTTGCCGTGTGCAAAGGCAACCTCAGTTACTGTGAAATTTTCCAATAATTGCTGCTCTTCACTAACACTTAATATAGGGAACAACCCTACCTTACCGCTGGGGTCTTCTACAATTGAGTCTAATAACCGATTAAAGCTCGACATCATACGGGTTATTGTCTCTGCTTTAAACAAGTCGGTACAGTATTGCACCTGGCAATGAAGCCCGTTTTTGCCTTCCCACATCGAAAAATGAAGATCGAATTTGGCGGTATTCATTTCAACGTTCTGATGCGATAACTGCACATCTTCAAAACGCAACTCAGGTATGTCAGGCGTATTTTGGAGAATAAATAATACGTCAAATAACGGGTTTCTGCTAACATCCCTTTTTTTAGTTACTGCATTTACCACCTTTTCAAAGGGTATATCCTGGTGTTCATACGCTTCTAACGAAGTTTCTTTTACTTTTTGTAATAGTGCAGTAAATTCAATATCGCCTTTAACCTGGTCGCGTAAAGCTAAACCATTAACAAAATACCCAATCAATCCTTCAACCTCTTCTATCTGCCGGCCAGCAATTGAAGTGCCAATGCAAATATCTTCCTGCCCGCTGTATCGGTGAAGCAACACCTTTAAAGCAGCTAACAAGGTCATAAACAAGGTTGTTTCCTGCTGTCTGCTTAACTTTTCTAACTTCGTTAATAATTCTTTTTCAATCTTAAAATTCAAATCAGCGCCATTGCGGCTATGCATAAGCGGCCTTTCAAAATCAGCAGGCAATTGTATTGGCGTTAAATCCTGAAGCTTTTTTTTCCAGTAGTTTATCTTATCATCCAATACCTGTCCGTTAAGATAACTGCGCTGCCATATGGCATAATCAGCATATTGTATTTTTAAAGGTAATAATTTGCATGGCCGTCCCTCATGGTAAGAGGTGTAATATTCCAGCATTTCCCTCACCAAAATAGAAAGTGACCAGCCATCTGATGCGATATGGTGCAGTGTTACGGATAATATATAATCCTCTTTATTTAACTCGATAAGACCGGCCCTTAGCATATAATCCTCTGATAATATAAACGGCTTGCCAACAAATTCAACTATGCGTTGCTGCAATTCCGCATTATCGTTCTGATATAATGTACCGTCTACAAAGGTCAACCCCCAATCATTCCCATCCTTTATATGCTGATAAATCAGTTCATCTTTATTTTTATATACCGTACGCAATACCTCATGCCGTATGATAATGTTTTTTAAGGCATAGGCAAGGGCCTCTTTATTCAACTTACCCTTTAATCTTAACACAGCCGGGATGTTATATTCCACACTACCCTCCAATTGGTCAATAAACCACAACCTTTCCTGGCTAAAGGATAATGGGATGTACTCCGGCCTTACCACTTTCTTTATTTCAGGCAAAAGTAATTGGCTGGCCTGCTTTTCTATGTCAGCGGCAAGGGTTGCAATAGTTGGATGGTTAAAGAGGTCTTTAACTTTCAGTTCTTTCTTTAATAGCCTGCGTATTGCTGATACTAAGCGGGTAGCCAGTAAGGAGTGGCCACCTAACTCAAAAAAGTTATCATGTATGCCAACCTGGTCAAGCTGCAATAAATCGGTCCAGATGCTGGCTAACTGCCTTTCTATGTCGTTACGCGGGGCTATAAACTCATGGCTTGATAGTACCGTAGTATCTAAAGAGGTCAGCCTTTTTTTGTCGATCTTACCACTGTTATTTAAAGGCATGTGCCTTACCGCAATCAATTCCTGCGGTATCATGTATTCGGGTAGCCGCTGCTGCATAAATGAACGGATGTCGTTCTTTAACGCCGAATTAATTTCTTTAAATAAGGTAATGTTGGTATATGGTTCGTCTTGCTTTCCTTCCCCGTTCTTTGTTATCTTAACAAAGTTTTGAGCGGGATCCTTTTCAAGTAATACATCAATTTTAAAGGCATCGTCGTTTATTAAAAAGCGGTATTGATACCCATTGGCATCAGCAGTATTTATTATCTCGTTTATCAGTAGTGTATCTTCATCTTCAATACTTATCAATTCTGCCAGATCGGCTACACTGCCTGCGTATTTGTTTCTGATGCTGTTCGTAATCAGCCGCTCGCGCCATAAGCGCGGGTTAGGCGCATTTTTGATGGCAATAACCTGCTCTCCCCGCTGTAACCCACTGTTAACAGTTTGACCTATGTTACCAGACCAGTTTACCCAGTTAGGGTCAATAACTGGTCTGTTTACTGATACATATAAGACTACGTTGTAACGGTATAATGATAATTCATTATCAAAAGAACCCTTTTTATAGAAAATATCTACGTATGTAATTTGGGGGTATACTAATTTTAACTTGTAAAAGTAATCGGGCGTAAAACATAACTCTTCTTCCATTAAAACATCCTGGTCCACTGCCCACTTTAAGTCCTGTACGCTGGTTGTAGACTGGAGCTTCTGCATTTGCAGGCGTAGCTTAAATACATCCAGCAAACGGTTATCCCGAACGTCGCCAATGATTATCCGGCCGCCATTTTTTAATAAAGATATGGCCTTATCCATCACTTCATTCATATAATCCTCGCCGGGGAAATACTGGACTATGGAGTTAAGTATAATGGTATCTGCCCGTTCGCCCTCCGGTAAACTTATTTCATGTGCCGGGGTGGCCCAAAGTTGCGCAGCGCCATAATCTCTCAAGCCCTTTTTTATCCTTGAATCTATAAGTTTAACGGCTGACGCTGACAGATCAACCCCCAAATATTTTTTTACTTTACCTGCCAGCTGGTAAAATATCAAACCTGTGCCGCAACCTATCTCCAGCACATGTCCTGCATCTTCTGACAATATAACCTGTATAATATCGTCAAGCCAAAGCTGCATTTGGCTGGCAGGTATGGCGTCACCGGTAAAACTATCATTCCACCCGATGATATTAAATTCTTCATTTATGCCTTCAGCGTTTTGCGTACTGCTATATTCGTCTTCATATATCTGTTTCCATGCCTCTACCTGCCGGTTAAAATGGATATGCTCTTGTTTTTTTATAGCATGCCAATCAGGCATATAGTAGCTAATCAGCGTTTTCTCACCGGTTTTTGTTTCCTTAGCCAATACTACCGACTGGCGCACCAAGCCGCTTTGTCCCAAAACACTTTCAATTTCACCAAGTTCAATACGATATCCCCTTACCTTTACCTGGTCATCTACTCGGCCCTGGTATTCAATATTTCCATCCGGTAACCAACGCGCAAGGTCACCGGTCCTGTATAATTGCGCACCGGGTTTATTACTGAATGGGTTTGTAATAAACTTTTCTGCTGTTAACTCTTTCCGGTTTAGATAACCGCGCGCCACCTGGGCTCCGCCTATATACAATTCGCCGGTTACACCTACAGGCACTAACTGGCCAATTTCGCTTAGTATGTATAATTGCGTATTGTCAATAGGCTTGCCAATAGGAATGCCCTTTTTAATTATTTCTTTATCGTGTAACGGGAAAAAGCTAAATGTAGTACAACCAATTGTTGCCTCGGTAGGCCCGTATAAGTTTACAATTTCAATATCCAGCTCGTTATCAATCATTGACTGGAAATGACGTGCCAGCAACGCCTCACCGCCAATTACTAATTTAGGGGTTAATAATCGGCCTTTAGCATCGCTTAATTTGCCATCAAGCAATTCCAGGTGCGCGGGTGTTATATTTATAAAATCGTAAGGGGCGTATTTTAATAAGTTAGCATCTTCAAATACATCAAGTGAGCTTTTTGAACTCAACACTACAGCTTTGCCGCTAATTAAAGGCATAAACATAGCCGTTAATGATGCATCAAAGGTATAGGACAGCTGCATAAAACTTCCTGAGCCGCCTTCTTTACTTTGATCAATGAACCGGGTTTTGCTGTTGAGTAAATAATTAACGGCATTACCATGTTCAACCATCACTCCTTTAGGTCTTCCGGTTGATCCAGATGTGTAAATTACATATGCCAACTGATTTGAATGGGGCTGAACTACAAGGTTTTGAGCCGGCTGGCTGTTAATGGCTGGCCAATCTGCATCGAGGGATACTTTTAATACAGTACCGGCCACAATTTTATCCCTGCTTTTACGGCTTACCAATACAATTGCAGCGTTAGTATCGCTCATTACATAGTTAACCCTTTCCTGCGGAAATTCGGGATCAATTGGTACATAGGCACCTCCGGCTTTTTGTATGCCTAATATGCCCAAAATCATTTCAAGACCCCTTTCGATACATATCGGCACAAGGGTTTCCTCTTTTACACCTTTTTCACGCAAAAAATGGGCAAGCTTATTTGCACGTTCATTAAGTTCCTGGTAAGTCCATTCCTTGTCTTCAAACACCAGCGCTGTTGAAGTTGGCGCTTTTACCACTTGTTCTTCAAATAAACTGGTAATACTTTTATTTTCTGGCAGCTGTACTTTTGTATTATTAAATCCGTAGATTAATTGATTGCCTTCAAAGTCGGTAAGAAATGGCAGCAATCCTATAGTTTGCCAAGGCATGGTTATTGCAGAATTAAGTAGCTCTTTGAAATGGGTTACCATGCGGACTATCGTTCCTGTTTCAAACAGGTCAGTGCTATATTCAACAATCCCATCAAGTCCGTTAGCGCTTCTATAAAAATTAAAGCTGATATCAAACTTTGATTTGTTATGTATATAAGTTTGCCTAGATACCTTTACATCCCCAAAGTGCAACTCTGTATTATCAGGGCTGCCCGACAGTATGAACATTACTTCAAATAACGGATTTTTATTGAGATCCCTTTCTTTTATTACAGTTTTTACCACTTTGTCAAATGGCACCTCCTGATTGTTGTAGGCTTCAAGCGTTGTTATCCGTAATTGCTGCAGTAAATCAGCAAAAGATATTTGGTTACTCAATTCGCTCCGTAAGGCAAGGGTATTTGCAATAAACCCAACCACGCCTTCAACATCCTTATTTTGCCTGTTAGCTATTGAAGTACCAACGCAAATATCTTTTTGGGCAGTGTACCTGAAAAGCAGCACTTTAAATGCAGCAAGCAGCGTTGTAAATAAATTTGTGCCTTCCTGGCTCCTTAACTTTTCAATCTTTTCATATAAGTCAGTTCCAATACTAAACTCTAAAGATCCGCCTTCAAAACTTTTAACGGCCGGCCGTTTGTAATCAGCGGGTATTTCAAGCGGTACGGCATCGGCCAATTTCTGTGCCCAATAATGCAATTTTCTTTCTAATACCTCTCCCTGCAAATAATTATGCTGAATGGCAGCATAATCAGCATATTGCATTAACGGTAATGGCAATTGAAACGCGGTACCGTTTACAAAGGCACTGTAAAATTCACCGATTTCTTTTAAAATAATATCAACCGACCAATTGTCTATAGCAATCTGGTGCATGGCTATCACCAGTATATGATCGTTATCAGCAAGTTCAATTAATTCGGCCCGAAGCATGTAGTCTTCGGATAAATTAAATTTCCTGTCAATTATTTGCCGTATGATCTGCTGTAAACCGTCAAAATCGTTTTGGTATTGTGCACCCTTTGTAACTGTTAGTTCCCATTGTAAGCTGCTGCGCACGTATTGATATATTTTTTCTTCCCGGTCTAAAAGTACGGTCCTTAATATTTCATACCTATTCACTACATTTTGTAGTGCGCTGGCAAGGGCATTAGTATCTAATAAACCATTTAAACGCAGTACTACTGGGATATGATATTGTGTACTTCCCTCTAACTGATCTATAAACCATAGCTGTTTTTGATTAAATGATAGCGGGTTATCCTTCAGCTCTGCTTCAATCAAGGCACCAGGGCCACTATTTTGCTGGTTAATATGTGCTGCCAGTAATGCAACAGTAGGGTTGATAAAAAGATTTTTAACCGATAGTTCAAACCCCAATACTTTACTTACAGCGGCTATAACACGCATAGCCAGTAGTGAATGGCCGCCTAATTCAAAAAAGTTATCGTTAATGCCTACTTGTTTTACCCCCAGTAGTTCCTGCCATATCTGCACCAATTTTTCTTCCGTCTGGTCCCTCGGGGCAAGGTATTCATTTTCAGATCCATCATAAAATTCCGGATCTGGCAGGGCAAGCCTGTCTATTTTACCACTGGGCGATATTGGCATAACTGCCATTTCTGCCCATAATTGGGGCACCATATATTCCGGCAAGGTACTTTTAAGATGTGCCAGTAAACCTTGTTTGTCAAAATTTGCAGCAGGTACTACGTAGCCCACCAGCCGTTTATCGCCGGTATTATCTTGTTTGGCAAGCACAACAGCCTGTTTAACCATATGGCTTTGGCTAATTACGCTTTCTACTTCGCCGAGTTCTATACGGTAACCCCTTATTTTTACCTGGTCATCAATTCTGCCTAAATATTCAATGTTGCCATCGCTCATCCAACGGGCTAAGTCGCCAGTTTTATATAAACGGGCATTTTTCTGGTTGGTAAATGTATCCTTTATAAATTTTTCAGCAGTAAGTTCAGGACGGTTTAAATAGCCGCGCGCTACCTGGATACCTCCTATATATATTTCGCCCGTACAGCCAACAGGCACTAACTGCAAGGCATCATCCAAGATATAGATATAAGTATTTGCTATAGGCTTGCCGATGGTAACATAATCATCTTTTACCGGATCAGACGATTGGGTTGCACATACGGTGTTTTCCGTAGGTCCGTATGCATTGAACAGTTTAACTCCTTGTGATTGTATATAGCGTGCGGTTTCTGCATTTAATGCTTCCCCTGCTGATATTACGGTTTCTAAACTGTAAGGTATATCTCTGATTATACGTTGATAGGATGGTGAAAGTATGGCTACTGATATTTCATTTTCCTTTACCAGCGTTTTAAACCCCTCTCCCGACAATAGGTCTTCCTTTGTACATAACACCAGCCGGCCACCGCTTAATAAAGTAGTAAAGATTTCATTGCACGAAGCATCAAACCCAAATGAGGCAAACTGCAGCAGCCTTGTACCGGTATTAAGGTCCAAATCTTTCGCTTGGCTGCAAGCTAAATTTATAACCCCTTTGTGCTCGATCAATACACCTTTTGGCCGGCCGGTTGAACCCGAAGTAAAAATTACATAAGCCAGTTGTGATGGTTCAGGCTTGGTTTCAATATCATCCTTATCAAATTGATCTATTGCCTCCCAATCTTCATCTAAACTTATAACTTCAACTGTTGAAGCCGGAACTTTAACCCGGCATTCGTTGCTGGTTAATATTAAGCCTGCGTTAACATCATCCAGCATAAAGCTCATACGGTCTTGCGGATATTCCGGGTCTAAAGGTACATAAGCCCCACCTGCTTTTAATACACCAAGTATTCCGACAATCATCAGGAAACCGCGTTCTACACAAATTGGCACAAGGGTTTCTTTACCTATACCTTTATTTTGTAAAAAACGGGCCAATTGATTAGCCCTGATATCAAGTTCGCCGTATGTAAGTTGTTCTTTCCCGTAAACAAGCGCTGTTGCTGCAGGCGCCTTTTTAACTCTCGCCTCAAACATCTCTACAATGCTTTTATCGCTGGGGTAAGGCGTTGCAGTATTATTAAAATCTATAGTTAATAGCTGTTGTTCAACATCGCCGAGCATTGGTAACAAACTTATCTCCATATCCGGTGCAGATGTTATTGATAACAGCAACTCCTTAAAATGGGTTGCCATCCGTTCAATAGTATCTGGTTTGTATAAGTCGGTCCTGTATTCAATATTGGCGTTTAAGCCATTAGCGCTTTCACTAACGTACAAGGTAATATCAAATTGGGCGGTAGTATTTTCATAAGATTCGCTTGATAGGGTTACATCACCTAAACGGATTTGAGGTACAGGAGCTGTATTTTGTAATACAAACAACACCTGGAAAATTGGGCTGCGGCTTAAATCCCGCTCGCGGACAACCGCTTCAACAACCTTTTCAAATGATACTTCCTGGTGATTGTAAGCTTCGAGGGTGGTTAACCGTACTTCCTTTAATAATTTTTTAAATGATAAGCCGCCTTTTACCTGGGTACGAATAGCAAGTGTGTTTACAAAAAAACCTATTAACCTTTCAAGCTCCTGCTGCGACCGGCCTGCAACCGGCGTGCCAACACAAATATCCTGCTGCCCGCTATAACGATATAGCAGCACTTTAAAGGCTGCTAACATGGTCATAAATAATGTAGCGGAGTGCTCCTGTCCAAGCTTTTCCAGTTGTGCAACTACTGTCTTATCAATGTTAAAATTAAATGTTGCCCCCCGGTTAGCTTGAACAGCCGGCCTGGAATAATCGGAAGATAGTTGCAATGGCGCTACACCGGTTAATTTATTTTTCCAGTAAGCTATTTTTGTATCAAGTACATCCTTTGTTAAATGTTTGCGCTGCCATAGCGCGTAATCGGCATATTGAATGGTTAAAGCAGGCACCTGAGGTTCTGTGCCATTTATGTATGAATTATATTGTTCAATTACTTCGCTAACCATTATTGAAGTCGACCACCCATCCGATGCGATATGGTGCAAAGTAAGCACAAGTACAAATTGCTCACTGCCTGTTTCTATTAAAGTTGCACGCAGCATATTATCCTTTGATAAATCAAAGGGAGCTTTTATTAATTGCGCTACATAATGTTTTAGTTCAGTAGCATTGTCAGGGGCTGGCAATTCAGCTAATTCCCAGCAATCCTTATCTTTTATATGTTGAAATGCCTCGCCATCTTTTTCATAGTAAACGGTTCTTAACACCTCATGGCGGTTAACTATGGTCTTTAAGGCATATGCCAAGGCATTAGGGTCAACCTTTCCTTTTAGTCTTAATACAGCCGGTATGTGATATTGTATGCTACCCTCCAACCGGTCTATAAACCATAACCGTTCCTGACTGAAGGATAGCGGAATGTTTGCCGGACGTGGGGCTATTGCGGTCACGCCTGGTAATACCGCTGCACCCGAATGCATATCGATACGTGCTGCCAATGCAGCTACCGTTGGGTAATCAAAAATATCGCCGATAGGAACTTCTACAGCAAATTCCTTCCTGATCAATGAGATCAAACGTACCGCTAACAGCGAATGACCGCCTAACTCAAAAAAATCATCATGTATACCGATCTCGTCAAGTTCAAGAATATCTTTCCATATCTCTGTTAAGCTAATCTCTGCCTCAGTAGCAGGGGCCGTGAATTGCCCGCTCAGCATCTCATTAACATCCACATCAGGCAGGGCATTTCGGTCGATCTTGCCGTTGGCTGTTAAGGGCAGGCTGCTTTGTTCTACCAGCGCCTGCGGTACCATGTACTCGGGCAACTGTTCCTTCAGATATTCCGTGATGCCTGC
>CAZZVY010000101.1:0-3901 GCA_964657585.1 uncultured Mucilaginibacter sp.
AAAAAGAACATTATTAACGCCCGTCCGGGCAACCCCAAATATGATCCGGCAGAAATAACTAAAATTGCTGATAACATTTTGTTATTCCAGAAGAACAACGGCGGCTGGCCTAAAAACTATGATATTTTTGCCATACTGACCAGAGACCAGCAAGACAGTGTACGGGCGGCAAAGAATGAGTTTAATACCACCTATGATAATGGCAGCACTTATACACAAATAGATGTTTTGGCCAATGTTTATACGGTAACAAATGACGAAAAATATAAAAAGGCCGCGCTAAAGGGATTGGATTTTGTACTTGAATCTCAATACAAGAACGGCGGCTGGCCGCAGTACTATCCCCTGGAAAAAGATTACAGCCGTTGCGTTACTTTTAATGATGGTGTTTTTGAAGGCATAATGGAATTGCTGCAGGAGGTTAAAAATAACGAGCCTCAGTACGCATTTATTGATGCCAAACTCCGCACAAAGCTGGTAAGCGCTTATGATAAGGGTATGAGTTGTATTATCAAAACACAGATAAACGATGCCGGCAAACCTACGGCCTGGTGCCAGCAATATGATGAGGTTACCCTGCAACCTGCCTGGGCCCGTAAATTTGAACCGCCCAGCATAAGTAACGGCGAAAGCGCCGACCTGGTGCTGTTTTTAATGCGGATAGATCATCCGTCGGCAGAAATAGTTAGTGCTATACAAAATGCGGTAGTTTGGTTTGAAGATTCAAAGATTTATAATACACGGGTAGACAGGATACCTGCACCGCGCATGGTAACGCCTTTTAGAGTATCAGTTAGCGACAGGATAGTAGTAAAAGATGTTAATGCCCCGCCAATATGGACCCGTTATTACGAACTAAAAACCCACCGCCCGCTGTTCTGCAATCGCGACAGCAAGGTGGTATACTCGCTTGCCGAGGTTGACCGTGAACGGCGCGATGGTTACGGCTGGTATACTTACAACCCCCAAAAAGTACTGGACAAATATCCGCAGTGGCAAAAAAATTGGGCTCCTGACAATGATGTTTTAGCAAAAAAATAGCTTTGGTATCTTAGTACTATCTGCTGAAGTGTTTGGATTATGCTTTAGGTAGCGTTGATTGTATAAGAGCATCATCAATCTCGATAGGTTTACGGTGCCACCATGAGGCCAGTACCGAACCGGTGATGTTCATTACCGGGCCAAATATGGCAGGCGCTAAACCAACAGTAGCTATTTTGCCCATTCCTTTGGCCAGGCCCGATGCCAGACCGCCGTTTTGCATACCCACTTCAATGGCCATAGTGCGGCAATCGCGCTCATTCATCTTAAATAACCTGCCCGACCAATAACCTAAAGCATATCCTAATAAATTATGGGTTAGTACCAATAGTATCAGCAAGGGCCCAATGGTTAACAAGCTGTTTTGCCCGGCAGATATAATAATGAGTATGATAACGGCTATCCCTGCCATAGAAACTACAGGCATGGCGTTATCCAGCCATTTGATTTTCCCGCTCATAAACCTGTTGAACACTAAACCTGCGCCTATGGGAATAATCACCATTTTCATAATGTCCCACATCATGTTCAGTACATGTATCTCTATAAAACTGCCTGCCAGCAGCTTGATGAGCAATGGGGTTAATAATGGCGAGAGCAGGGTTGATACTGCAGTAATAGTAATTGACAAGGCCAGATTTGCCTTTGCCAGGTATGAGATAACATTTGATGCCATACCATTAGGCGAACAGCCGATAAGTACAATGCCCGCAGCAATTTCCGGCTGGAAGCCGCTTAAATGCGCCAGCGTAAAACCTATTAACGGCATAATTATGAAGTGGCTGCCTACGCCAATAAAAACACCGCGCGGGTTTTTGAGTACTCCGGCAAACTCATGCAAACTCATAGAAGTGCCCATGCCAAACATAATTATTTGCAGCAATGGGGTTATCAGGTTAGATAGCTTATAGCCGTTGATCTCAACAAATCTTTGAGGGTAATATAAGGCTAAACTCACCATTGCAAATATAACAATGGTGTAGGTAAAGCCTTTTAAAACCCGATGCCCGCGAAACCCTGCTGCTAATAAAAGGAAAAATAAAACAATGCCCGGTCCGCCTTTATCAGTATGACCGGCAACTACTAATACCATAAACGCAATAAAGCAAACGATAGCCAGGCCAAAGAATAGCTTATAAAGAAAAGCAGTTTTCACAGTTATCAGGTAATAATTAAGGTCTAAATATTAGCAAATACTTTCAGAAACGGAATTATTTTAACTGAATATTAGCTTAACGAAGGCAAACATATCTCTGCCATCATACACCTTACGCTGCCACCTCCAACATACTCTATGGTAGGTATCTCCGCATAAACTATTTTAGAGAATTGCTGTAAAGTAGCAATTTGATGATCGCTTAAAGACCGGTAAGCGCTGCCGGACATGATGAGCAGGCTATCTCCACTGGTATTAAACACTTCCAACAAATTTCCCGCAAAGTTATTCATCTGCTCAAAGCTGATATTAAATATATTTTTTTGGGTGCCATATAATGCCTCAACAACAGCTTCACGCTCTTTATTGTTAGTAATACTATCAAGGCATATTACTGCATAACGTTCGGCTATGCATATCATCACATTGGTATGATAAATGGCTTGGTTATTTTTGTCAAAGGCATGGAATACAACAGGCTTGTAACCTGCCTGCTGGCAAAATGCGTTTAGTACCTCCGCATCTGTACGCGGCGAAAGGCAGGCATAGGCCAGTTTATTTTCCCTGTCAAAAACCATACTGCCGGTGCCTTCCAAAAATTTGTCCTGCTTTTCATATCGGCTAAGGTCAATAATATGCCTTACCTTAAACTTATCCTCCAGTTGCCTGATAATATCTTCGCGGCGCTCCAGGCGGCGGTTTTGAGCCTGCATGGGGTATAAAAAAATATCGCCACTGGCATGGAAGCTTATCCAGTTATTAGGGAAAACAGCATCAGGCGTATGAGGGTTGGGTGTATCGTTAATCACAATTACTTCAGCACAGTTGCTGCGCAGAACATTTACAAAGTTATCAAACTCCTTCAGCACCTTTTCATGAACCAGTTCATCAATGGTAACCTTGTTTTGGAAAGCATTGCTGCCGGCAGTCTGTTCGTTAAAACCAAAGCTAACCGGGCGTATCATCAGGAGGGTAGTCATACACAAAGATACAAGCTGTGTGTAAATGTCCCTCTGTATGGAAATACTTTTAAATAGGTCCCTTCCTTCAGCGGAGGGTTTAGGTGGGGGTTAACTAAAAAGCCCCCCAACAACAGCGGGAGGCTTCCATATTATTAAGCAAAAACTAATTATTCTGCAGGTGCTGCTTCTTCAGTTTCTGTTGCAGGTTTCGCTTTAGGCGCTTTAGGAGCTTTTTTAACCGGGGCTTCATCTACTGCAATGGTTTCTTCAACAACCGGGGCTGTTTCAGCTACGGGCGCCTCTTCGGCAACTGTTGCCTTAGGTTCCGGTTTTACTGATTTTTCTTCCTGTACTTTCGGTACAGGTACAGGTGCTTCAGCTACCGGGGCTGCTTCAGCTACAGGTAATACTGATACGTAAGAGCGGTTGTCCGCTTTCTTTTTAAAAGTAACAATTCCTTCTGCCAAAGCAAACAGGGTATGATCTTTACCGATGCCTACGTTAAGGCCGGGGTTATGCTGGGTACCGCGCTGGCGAACGATGATGTTGCCTGCAATAGCCGGCTGGCCACCAAATATTTTAATGCCTAAACGTTTACTATGTGACTCGCGACCGTTCCGGGAACTACCGGCCCCTTTTTTGTGTGCCATCTTTTATATCTTTTATCCGTTAGTTACGGATGGTTTAACCTTTAGTTATTATAATGTGATACCAGTGATCTCTATTTTTGTGAACTGCTGCC
>CAZZVY010000101.1:3911-10860 GCA_964657585.1 uncultured Mucilaginibacter sp.
TTTTCTTTTTGTAACCCTTTCTTCTTTTCTTTTTGAAGATAATTACTTTATCACCCTTCAAATGCGACACGATCTTAGCTGATACCTTAGCGCCTTGCAAATCAGAACCCAATTTGAAATTACCTTCGTTCTCTGCTAATAACACATTGTCAAATTCAATATTAGCGCCCTCATCTCCCTGTAAACGGTGTACAAAGATCTGCTGGTCTTTAGCAACTTTAAATTGCTGTCCGGCTATACTTACTATTGCGTACATTGTTAATTAGTTATGTTATTAATTTTAGAGGTGCAAATATACGGTTTAGTTTTTTGATTTTACAATAAGTTTTTAAAAGTCCTAAGTATGCTATCAAAACCTGGGAATATCAAACATAAAAAGTCCGCATATTAGCTATCCGGACTTTAAATTTTATGTTATAATTTTGAACTATATAGCCACTTTTACCACCAGTTTTTTTATTATACCTTCACCTATCATGGCCGCATGCACATCATCAGGATAGAAAATTGTAAATTGACCAGGCTGCAGCGTAAAATGAGTGGACGGGCCATCGTTGTAAAACATTACGTCCTTTTCTTCATTATATTCCGTTTTAATATCCTTGCAGTCGCTGCGGGGCCGCCAGCCCATAGTTTCAATGCCGCGTATACAAAGCTGTATGTCGATATTTTTGTTATGGCATTCAAATTTAGCCGCTGCAGCTTCAGCAGTAATACCCTCCTTGTCGGTTACCATTACTTTCAGCCCTTCCCCAATGTGGTAAGTGCCAATTTCCAGGGCGGTCAGGTCCTGGTTTTTCAGATAATCAAAAGCTGCGCCAAAGTTTTTATGTAAACCGGTATAAGTGCCAGAATTGGCTAAAGTATCTAATATCATAGTTTATTTTTTTCCCATAGCCCACAGATGATTCTCTATAGCTACTGTTTGTTAGTTTAAATCCATATCCATAGAACAGTCCATAGCCATTGTTTTATTAGTAAAATTAATATAATGGACGATTGACCATGAGCTATGCACTAATAACTACCGTTGCACCCGGCCGCTGCCATCGCCTTTAACCAGTTCCTTTACTTCGTTTAAGGTGGCGTGGTTAAGATCGCCGGGTATGGTGTGTTTCATGGCTGATGCAGCTACGCCAAATTCAGCAGCATCACCTTGAGACATACCTGTAACCAAACCAAAAATAAAACCGCTTGCGAACGAGTCGCCGCTGCCCACCCGGTCAACTATGCGTACTTCGTATTGTTTAGTATGATAAAATTCTGTACCATCATATACCAAAGCACTCCAGCCGTTATCACTGGCGCTGTGGCTTTCGCGCAGGGTTGAAGCAATATTTTTAAAGCCAAATTTTTCTTTCATCTGTTTGAAAACGCTTTTGTAACCATCCAGGTTAAGCTCGCCTTTGGTAACATCGGTGCCCTCGCTGGTGAAGCCTAAGGTGGTATCAGCGTCTTCTTCGTTACCTATGCAAACATCAACATACTGGCAAAGCTCGGTCATTACTTGGCGGGCTTTTTCTTTGCTCCAAAGTTTTTTACGGTAGTTAAGATCAATACTGGTAGTAATGCCTTTTTCTTTGGCAGCCTTTAAGGCAGCCAGGGTTAGGGCGGCAGCCTTATCGCTTAAGGCCGGGGTAATACCGGTAGTATGGAACCAGTCGGCGCCCTCAAAAATAGCATCCCAGTTAAATTCGCTGGCATCTACATCGGCAATAGAAGCGCCGGCACGATCATAAACCACCTGCGATGCACGCATAGATGCACCTGTTTCTAAAAAATATATGCCTAAGCGGTCGCCCCCGCGTGCTACAAACTGTGTATCAACGCCGTAGCGGCGCAGGTGGTTAATGGCTGCCTGGCCAATAGGGTTGGCTGGTACTTTTGACACGAAGGTGCCATTTAACCCATAGTTGCAAAGCGCTGCTGCCACATTGGCCTCGCCGCCGCCGTAGGTAACATCAAAACTATCAGCCTGAACAAACCTTTTAAAATCAGGAGTAGATAATCTTAGCATGATCTCTCCAAGTGTTACGACTTTTTTAGCCATCGTTATATTGCGTTTTTTTAATTAATAATATGTTACAAAACGGTAACGGGTATTTGTTAGCTGCCAAAAATACATTAAACCTTACTAATTACTAAGTTTTTATAAAAAAAATGGCTGTTGGTTATTGCTTTAATTTTTTTACACTAAATGCCTTTACACCTGCTATGTTTTAGGTTATTTCTTTATACTTTTAGAGCCAAATAAACCCGAAGAATATAATTACAAATGGATAAGAAAGCAGCAATTTTAAAATTGATACCTGAGCAGGGTATATTGCCACTGTATTTTAACAAGGATGCCGATGTGAGCGTGAATATTTTACACGCCTTGTATCAGGCTGGGATAAAAACAATTGAATACACTAACCGTGGCGAGGCCGCGCTTAAGAATTTTGCTAAACTGCGCGAAATATGCGACAAGGAATTGGGCGGCATGTATTTAGGCGTAGGTACGATCAAGAATGCTGAACAGGCACAATCATTTGCCGATGCCGGTGCAGATTACATTATAAGCCCGGGTTTAGTGGAAGAAGTTATACCCGTGGCCGAGAAACATAACCTGCTATGGGTGCCCGGCTGTATGACACCTTCAGAAATAATCAAGGCCGAAAACCTGGGCGCTAAGGTGATCAAGCTTTTTCCGGGTAATTTGTTGGGCCCAGGTTTTCTATCGGCCATTAAAGAGTTGTTCCCTAACATTTTATTTATGCCTACCGGCGGCGTGGAGCTTACCAAAGAAAATATTGGCGGCTGGTTTAAGGCAGGCGTTTGTGCAGTTGGTATGGGCAGCAAACTGATAAGCAAGGATGTGATGGAAAACAAAAAGTATGAAGAACTGACTGCCGCCACCAAAGAGGCCATGGAAATTGTTAAGGCCAGCCGGTAATTAAAAGCAAAACCAAAACTAACCATACCCAATTATGACAGAAACCAGGATGGGGAGATACAGATGGGTGATAGCCACCTTATTGCTATTCTCAACCACTATTAATTATATGGACCGGCAGGTAGTTAGTTACCTGAAGGAATATTTTTGTACCCCGGTCGCACAAGGAGGTTTTGGCTGGACGAATATCGATTACGGTAACCTGATATCGTGGTTCACCGCCTTTTACGCCGGTGTAACTATTATTAGCGGCTGGGTAATAGATAAGATCGGCACTAAATTAGGCTTGGCTTTATCATTGATCACCTGGTCAACTTTTGGGATCGCTAATGCTTTTGTGGGCCGTACAGTGGCACTTAACATTGCGGTTAGAAGTTTATTCGGTGTTGGCGAAGGCGGCAACTTTCCGGCTTCCATCAAGACCGTTGCTGAATGGTTCCCCAGGCGCGAGCGTGCACTGGCTACCGGGATATTCAATAGCGGCTCGAACATCGGGGCCATGGTGGCCTCCTTATTTGTACCCTGGTGCATGGTTTTCTTTGGCCCCGAGCTGGGTTGGAGAATGGCGTTTATTTTAACTGGCGGGATCGGTTTCGTATGGCTTATATTTTGGTTTATTCTATACAACTCTCCGGCAAAACATAAACTTATTACCAAGCAAGAGTTTGACTATATTCATAGCGACGAAGATAATCAAGCCGTTCATGTAGCGCCATCTGAAGATGTAGCCCCGGACGAAGATAAAGCCAAAGTATCATGGTTCAGGCTGCTTACTTATCGGCAAACCTGGGCATTTTTTGTAGGTAAATTCATGACCGATGGTATATGGTGGTTCCTGCTGTTCTGGCTGCCCGATTATTTAAAAAAGCAGTTTGCAATTGATACACACCATGTAGGTTGGCCAACATTTATTGTTTACGGTGTGGCAATTGTAGGTAGTATTTACGGTGGCCGTATCCCTATGATATTTATGAACAAGGGCTGGGCAACATACAAGGCACGTATGACGTCCATGCTTATCATCGCTATGTTCCCGCTGGTTTTATTGTTAACACAGTTTTTTGGCGATAAAGACATTTTTGGAACTAACGCCCTTGCATTAGCCATAGCAGTTATTTGTATTGGCGCGGCAGCCCACCAGGCCTGGTCAGCTAACTTGTTTACAACAGTTAGTGATATGTTCCCTAAAATAGCTGTAGGCTCGGTAACAGGCATAGGTGGGGCGGCCGGAGGCTTGGGCGGTGTTGTTGTTCAGCAATTGGCAGGCCACTTGACGGAAACATATAAAGATCATCCTCAAACAGCATATTTATACATGTTTTGTACCTGTGCACTTGCTTATATTGTTGCATGGAGTATAATGAAAGCATTAGTACCTAAGTTTACCCCAATAAGCCCAGAAGAGTTAACTAAATAGAATAGTAAGAGGCCGGTTGGCAATTACCGGCTTTTTGTGACAAATAAAGTGATCGCAGGAGAAAATATTACAATGCGGTTAAAGGATAGATATCCTTTTAATAACAGATTCAGTGCCCACTACTATACGTACAAAATAAAAGCCGCTGTTAAGTTTATTGCTCAGGCTGTAAGTAAATTTTTGCTCACCGGCTTCCACCCTTTGCGAAAATATGGTGGCTACTTCGTTCCCCAGCACATCCATGATTTTTATATTTACGCTGGAAGGGCGGGATATCATATATTTCAGATTGATCTGATCAATCACCGGGTTAGGATAAACCTGCACATTGCTCAGCAACTTATCATCAGCAGATGCTATATAAGGCTTGCTAACCGGTATAGTGTATGTTTTAATAACCGGTACAGTAACATGTATATTTGTTTTCAGCAGGTTACGGTCTTTTTTTGACCCTTTCAACAAGCGCAGATAGGTACTGTCGCCTTTTTGCATATTTACGCTGCCGGCCATAGTAAAACCCCAGCACATAACTGCAGCAAGCAATAATGTATAAGGAAAAATTTTAGTATAGCTTTTATTCATATTGTTTCCGGTAGTAAAAATATAAATAAACAAGCGTATCTGTTAACAATACGCATTATTTTATGTTATAATTTAACAATAATTAACAAATATGGTTCTCTATGGTTAGCTTTTAAATAATGCCAGGCACCCATATTATTTACCCGATAAATAATCAACATTTAATACTTTTGCACCCGCTATAACTAAAACTGTGACACAACATAAAGATCTGCAGAAATTAACAGTGGCTGGCCTGCTGATCAGTTTAGGTATCATTTACGGGGATATCGGCACCTCTCCCTTATATGTATTCAAGGCAATCGTAGGCACTCACCGTATTAACGAGATACTGGTGTTGGGCGGCGTTTCGCTGGTTTTCTGGACACTTACCATGCAAACAACTATAAAGTATGTAATTATTACTTTACAGGCTGATAATAAAGGCGAGGGCGGCATATTTTCTTTATTCTCATTAGTAAGGCGCAGGGCCAAATGGCTTATTGTACCTGCCGTTATCGGCGGCTGTGCGCTCCTGGCCGATGGTATTATTACTCCGCCTATTACTATTTCGTCAGCTATTGAAGGCCTGGAAATATTTTACCCAAGGCTGCCTACTGTTTGGATAGTGGCGGCTATCATTGCCGCGCTATTTATTATCCAGCAGTTTGGCACTTCACTGGTAGGTAAAGCGTTCGGGCCTATTATGTTCCTTTGGTTTACTATGATGGGGGTGTTAGGAATGGGATACATCATTAAAATGCCTGTTGTATTTAAGGCATTAAACCCGTATTATGCGTTTGAACTGTTAAAAAGCGGCTCGAGCCACGAGGCTTTTATAATTTTGGGTGCGGTGTTTTTATGTACTACCGGTGCCGAGGCCTTATATTCTGACCTTGGCCATTGCGGCCGTAAAAATATACGTGTTAGCTGGGTATATGTAAAAACCTGCCTGTTGTTAAATTACCTGGGGCAATCCGTATGGCTGCTACAGCACAATGGTCAAAAGTTAAACCTTAACCTTGATAACCCATTTTACCGCATTATGCCCGGCTGGTTCCTTTACTTTGGTATCGGTATTGCCACTGCGGCAGCCGTTATAGCCAGTCAGGCGCTTATTTCGGGCTCTTTTACGCTAATATCCGAAGCCGTGCGGCTCAACCTGTGGCCAAAGGTTCGGATTAATTATCCCAGCGAACAGAAGGGACAGCTTTATGTACCCAGCGTTAACTGGATACTTTGCGCCGGATGTTTAGTTGTGGTAGCGCTCTTTGAGCGGTCGGAGCGGATGGAGGCCGCCTATGGCCTCAGCATAACGGTGGCCATGCTGATGACCACCATCCTGGTGTCTAAATTCCTGAAACGGCGCAAGGTGCCGCCATATATCATTAACCTGTTTTTATTGGTTTACCTGCTTATTGAAGGTACCTTCCTGGCAGGCAACCTGGTTAAATTTATACATGGCGGCTGGTTTACATTAACCATAGGCTTATTTTTGTTTATAGTAATGTGGACTTGGCATACCGCCCGCAAAATAAGGAACCGCTTTGTTAAGTTTGTTGAGATAGAAGATTATTATAGCATTTTGCAGGAATTAAGTGAAGACGAGAGTGTTCCAAAGTACGCATCGCAGCTTGTTTATTTAACCAGCGCCAATTTTGATTCGGAGGTGGAGTCAAAGATCATTTATTCCATCCTGCAAAAGCAGCCCAAACGGGCCGATGTATATTGGCTGGTGCATGTTGACGTTATGGACGAGCCCTATACCCGCGAATACCTGGTAGATTTCCTGGTGCCAAATAAGCTTATCCGTATTGACTTTAAGCTTGGTTTCCGTGTTGAGCAGCAAATTAATCTGCTATTCAGAAAAGTTGTGGAAGACCTGGTGAAAAAGGGCGAAGTAGAAATCATGAGTAAATACAAATCACTCAACAAGCACAAAATTGTAGGCGACTTCCGCTTTGTGGTGATAGAGAAAATACTGTCACGTGCGCACGGACTTAGTTTTTATGAAAACATGATCATGAACCTGTATC
>CAZZVY010000102.1:0-10834 GCA_964657585.1 uncultured Mucilaginibacter sp.
GTTGCGATTTTCAATAAGGGTAACAAGGAAAACGACTACATCCTCTCGATGGCGATCCAGCTGCTTTTTGCAGCCAAATACTCGCAGGCGCTGAAGATTTGCAAAAGGTATCTCGCGCGGGCGGAACAGCGGCAGTCCGAAATGTTCTTCATCAGGCTCAGCGACAATCAAACGGTTACTTCAGCCCAGATGGCGGACCTGATCTTAAACCACACGATCCGATATCACCTAACCTATGAGATCGAACGCTGTTTGAATCGGGTGCTTAAGGAACAAGGCGTCGAGGTGGTATTTGACTACCTGTTAAACCGCTATACCTATAAAAAGGATATGGTGATTAATGCAAGAACGCTCAGCGGCTATGAATTTGTACCGCAGGGCGACCATTCGCAGCTGTTCGACCAGGCGGAAGGCCTCAAATTACCGATGTACAAAAAGGCGCTGGATTGGTATTTGGATGTCGATGGTGAAGGTGGCCATTTGTTTTATGCCAAAGACATGCTGGACTATTTGCAGCCCTCGCAGCTTTTTGACCGGCCCTTGTTTGATTACTATAAGCACCAGATTGAAACCTACGCGACCGACGGTGAGCGCTTGGAACGCATATTAGATTCGCTCAGCATATTCCATCAAAAGGACGAAATACTTGTTCAACTGATTGTAGACGTCTTTGATTTTGTGAATGACTTCCAGGATGTAAGCGAAGAACAATACAAGCGGCTGCGCTATGAATGCTATTCCGCACTGACAACAATGGGTGTAAAGTCCGGGACAGCAGGTCAGCCTTTCCAAGTCGATCTAGACCTTAAAAATTTATTGGAATCGTTTATGCAGCGACTTTCCGACAGCTTGCCTGTAAAACAGTTTCTGAAAGAAGTACTTAAATCCGTGAACGCAGATATTGACCGCGGCCTTGACCGAGAAAACATAACATGGTAGTCACCAAAACCCGAACCTTGTCAGATTTTGCCAGGCAAAAGAATGACCTGATCACCTTGTTGGCCGCTAAAACCGCAGCCGCCAAAGTAACCGCCATTAATAAAAATATCGACAATAAATTCAGCCCGGACGCAGCAAACGTGAACGCGGTACTGAATGCTATTGAAGCGAAATTCAAAAAATGCGAAGCGATCTATTACAACTATTTTGAAGATGCCGACCACGGCGTCTTGTCGGGCAATATTACGACGCTCCCGGTGGGTGTTGACAGTACGCTGATCGACGGTACGGCGGTTATTGACTATTACTTTTCGGCTGATGACCGTTATGCCTACAAGGATATGGTGGACGGCAATTTCCAGACCTTTATTCTGACCATCGCGTCCATGTATGAAAACCTGGTGACATTGGCAGAGATATTTTTAAGAAAAGTGATGATTTATATTAAGAAACCCCTTAGCTCCCCGTTACGGGATTACTTGGATTATCTGAAGCTGATGATCAGCCTGGGTTACCGCGACAATGACCGGCTGAATATTTGTATGACTGCGGTTGATCCATTTTTAATTAAATACCTTGAACAGATCAATTTATTGAGGAATAAGTTTGTTCATGGGGTTTCCATTAACCTAGAATCTGACAACTACAATTACTATGTGGCTGCGATGGTGAATACATTTACCCCAAAATCAGCAGACCTTTTGTTGCATGTGTTTACCAAAGCGATCCTAGACAATACCAGGGCCTTTATCATTGAACTAATGACCGCATTGGAGAAATCGGGTAAACATCATCTTAAATTCATACCGGCATAATTGAGATCTTTATAGATATTAATTGCAAAAAGTAATATTACGCGCCTTTTTGAACTTTATTTAGAAAAGTGTTGGCATTAATAAATTTTCAGGCAAGAGCTATAACCTGTGCGAGCAAAGCAATGTTTGCTCAAGTAACTTTCAAAGGATTTCAATGTAATTACATCTTTAAGTTTGCGAATTTATGCCAATACGAGATAACTATTTATTATCGATTTTTAATTATATTTTGAAATAGCCGACTCTATCAAATATCATATTTTATTACTAACACTCTTGGCTAAAAATTCTGTGATTTTAAAATTCAATTAATAACGTCCACTGAGTTAGCAATAAGTGTGATTTAGGTTGAACTTTTAATTTTCAGTTATAAATAAAGGAACTTATCTCACAGATTCAATTATTTGATAAACACCTGCGACGATCTCCTTAGCTTCTTTAGCACTAATAATATCGTTCGAATGAACCGCCTTATTCCTAAGGAAAACCCAATGTTTTAATCTTGCGAACTGCTCTTCATCAATGAACTGATTATCTAATGCCGTTTGAAACAAACCACTAAAACTAGTGGAGCTTGCTTGCCGAAAATTTAGGCCTCCTATTTTCTTTCTTAAATTAATTTCCAATAGTGAAATTGCGGAGATCGCTGATGCCCGATACTCTTTCATCTGAAGTAAACGCTTCGGTTCATCCTCATAGGTAATTCTCATTGGTGTCAATACAGCATCTAACCATTCTGTAATAGCTTGAATTATCTGATCGGAGTTTTCATAGGGGTCTTGCTTGCGAGACATGAAAGGTAATGCTTGGAAGCTGCTCGGAATAGGGTTGCCAATTTCGTTAATTAACAATATTTTTGAATATGAACTTTTATTGTTCATAGCCAGTCCTAATTCAAAAATGGTGTTTTGAGTTCCAATGTCAACTATGAAAAACTCCGAACGCTGAATTAGTGCAGTAATTTTTGCCAACCAGTTTTCTCCTACTTTTATAATGTCATCTGCACTTATCGGAACTAAGCCTTGATTTTGCATTAGCGGAAAAATGTATTTTTAATAAAATGAAAGATGCTTTCCCGGCACAGAAAAAAAACATAATCTGTTATTGGTTTCCTCTGGAAGAGATAGCTCTGCTAATGTTTGATCTTCATTTACTATCGGTAATTTTAAAACTTCCTGATTCCAATATTCTTTGAGTTCTGTAAAAACCTCTTCCAATATTAACGGGTAGTCTTTTGGATTTCCTTTAATGTTTATTACCCGAACTCCCCGCCTTTCATATCTAGCTTTTTCGTGTGATGAACAATTTATTTTAAGCACAAATGCCTGCCTTCTGAGGCTTCCTAATCGATCTTTAATGAGTTGCCAAATCTGTCTAAAATCTGTATCGTCAAGACTGTATCCTATGAAAAGTGCTGTTCTGGTGATTAATAAATTAGCAAGGTACGTCGCTAGCATCGGATATTTATTCAAAAATCTGTCATAATCTTCCTCTGTTGCAACAAGCCGAACAGGATGATTAAGATCGCCGTGTAATTTTAAAACAGTAACCGACTCTTTATTATTCGATATTGCAAGTTGTTCTTCATCAATAATGGGTCGGCAAGCTTTGGCAACCAAAGCATAACCATCCTCCAACAAAAATTCAAAATTGGTTGTACATATAACGTCAAACTGAAGGTTACAAAAAGCTTTGTGTGTGTTACCGGGCTTCACCGAATTAATTAGAAGAACACTGGTAAGTTTTTCTACCAAGTTGGTTCTTGAGTATTCGTGACAATATGCAGATATAGCATCTATGGCATTTGTGAACTTATAGTCTTGGATATCATTTGCAAATTCCTTTCCCAATTCCTCCCAATCGAGCATTTTCTTGTTTGCAGGAATTTCGGCATTTTTTGAAAACCCAGCTCCAATAAACGGTAACTACAAGGACGGTTACCTGGTGAAGGGCGAAGATGTGGCGGGACTAATTGTCATAGTGAATGAATTAGCTGCTGTGGTGGAAAATGTATATCAGCGACATATCTTTAACAATACCTTGTAATTTACTAAATCAGACAATTTATTTTCAATGGGTCTATTAGAATGGCTGGTGTTCATCGGGCTTGTTATCGCCGGGATGCAAAGTTTCCGGCGGCAGCGGCATCCGTTTGACAAAGCTGTCTGCCGTATTATCCGAAAAATAAGATCGATATTTCGGTCAAAGTGACATTTCCTATAACCGCAGGTTATATTTTTCATTTGGACGGGACAAAGTGGAAGCTTTTGTACATCTTGAAACAAGCTTCTGTAGATATAGGATATAGAGACAGTTTTGGAAAAGATACCGTCTCCGTGTATTAGTTATATCAATTAATTAGGAAATTGGTCATTGTACTGAATGATTCAAGCGCAGCATCCCCTGTCATCATTTGTAAGTTAGTGAGTAAAACTGCGGCAAACGGCCCCTTGCATTTCGCGGTTGACACACGCTGCATTTAATCCGCCGTCAGCCTCGTTTCATTTCCAAAAACTGTAGCTGCGCTACAGCTTTTGTAGAAATAATTCTTTTAACGCATTAAACATCGAACAAGTGAAACGCTAATATTGATGTAACATGTTAAAATCCTGCGGATGAAGCTCGATGACCAGAGAGTTGCCTCAATGATAAGTGACATTTCCTATAACTTCAGGTTATAAATTACCACATTGAGTTTTAGTAAAAACAACCCATGTTCGTTAAATCGCATAGCACCGCTACCACAAAATTAGCACCGCAGGAAAACCGTCAAGGGTATATAAACCCCGATAATAGGATCGGGGCCCTTGACAGTTTCCCTGCTTGCTGCTGCCAGCTGTTTAAGCGGTGCAATGGGTTGGTATGTGCCAATGTATTAGGGCTTGCCTGTAATAAACACGGGAGGAAAGCGTCATAGGCAAAACAGGGCGAAAGCCCGGGCGTATTTACAAAATTACCTGGCTTAGGCTGATCGGTTTCTGTAGATGCGGTAACCTTTCTCCGGCCAGATCATCCGCCGGGGCGCCCTTCTGAAGTTGTTGCAGGAGATCAGTGACTGCCCGGTCTGAATCACCTTCAAATTGGTAACAATGAAGGCCGGACTATCCGAAAAGAGGAATGTCACTCCTCAGCAAGCCGTAAGGATTCTTAAACAGAATGGCTTGAAAATAAGTGAAAAGGAAGCTGAAAATGTTTTGGATTTGATGTATTTTTTAGCTAAATTGATTGTAAATCAGAACTTTAAAAATGAAAACAGCAGATTTATATATCCGGGTGAGCACCGATGAGCAGGCAGATAAAGGGTATTCCCAGCGTAGTCAGCAGGAAGTTTTATTAAAATACTGCGAACTGAACAACATACAGGTACGAAAGACCATATTTGAAGATCATTCCGCAAAAACGTTCATTCGCCCCGAATGGACAAAGTTATTGGCAATGCTGCGCCAATATAAGCACAAGACCGATCTTGTGCTTTTTACGAAGTGGGACCGCTTTAGCCGGAATGCGCCTGATGCTTACCAAATGATCGCCACCTTAAAAAAGTTTGGCGTAGAGCCGCAGGCCATCGAACAACCACTTGACATGGAAGTTCCTGAAAACAAAATGATGTTAGCTATCTACTTAACCGCTCCCGAAATTGAGAACGACCGGCGGGCCCTAAATGTATTCTATGGAATGCGCAGGGCAAGGAAAGAAGGGCGTTATATGGCTACCGCACCGGTAGGTTATAAAAACAGGACTTTGGATGGGGGCAGAAAAACCATCGTGCCTTTTGAGCCGGCAGCATCCGTATTACAATGGGCATTCTATGAAATAAGTGTCGGTCAAAATACCGTGGTGGAAGTCTATCGGCAAGCCAAAAAAAGAGGTTTGCCTTGCAGCAAAAATAACTTTTGGCATGCTTTACGAAACCCTGTTTACATTGGCAAAATTGTAATTCCCAAATTAAAGAATGAAGAAAGCTATACCGTAGACGGCTTGCATGATCCTATTATCGAGCCAAATGTATTTTACGAGGTTCAGGACATTCTCGAAGGCCGCAAAAGGAAAATCGGGACGAAGATAGTTGCCCAGGATATGCTGGCCTTAAAAGGGTTCGTTACTTGCCCAAAGTGCGGTAAGGTCTTAACGGGCAGCGCCTCCAAGGGACGAACCGCTTATTATCATTATTACCATTGTAATGCAACCTGCGGTTACCGTACACGTGCGGAAGAAGCGAACATTATCTTTGAACAGCATCTAAAGGAATACGTACTGAGTCCTGAGGCCGCAGCACTGTTCAGGTCAGTTATACTGGACGTATACAAGAACGAGTATCAAACTACGGGGATTAGCAGAAAGCAATATATAGACCGTATAACAGCTCTAAACAATAAGGTGACCAAAGCGAGGGAATTGTTACTGAATGATGATATCGAAGCTGCCGATTTTCGTGCCGTAAAAATGGAAGCGGAACGAGAAATGATGGTACTGGAGAGCAAGATCAGCGAGTTGCGAAGTAATCAGATGAGTTTAAGCGATGTTGAGAAAACACTGGATTCGGCCATGGACAAACTCACATCAATCGATGTACTATATTCTAATTCAGATCATTATGCAAAGCGGAAATTAATTGGTTCGATTTACCCAGAAAAGTTCACATTTGAGGATTTGAAAGTTCGAACCGCAAAAACCGGGGAAGTATTCAACCTTATCTACCTGATAAACAACAAATTACGGAGCAAAAAAAATGGGACAACGTCCAGAAATTTGGTGTTGTCCCAAGAGGTGATCCCGCTGGGACTCGAACCCAGGACCCCAACATTAAAAGTGTTATGCTCTACCGGCTGAGCTACGAGATCATTTTAACCGTTCTGGTTAAAGTGGTGCAAATATAGGACTATTGACCTACCGCTGCAAGGCTTTTTTCATTTTAATTCAATTGCAGTTTTAACCCATTCATTACCAAAAGGCTATGGCGTAAAAATGCCTATTTTGCCCCTGTCGCCGGCTAATAATACCAGGCTTCCCTTTTTTGCCTTGCGGCAAACATTGTAGCTGATCTGGTCTATCTGTTGCCAAGTGAAACCCCCATCGTCAGAAATATTTGTGCCCGAAGTACCTGTAGAAATGTAAAAACCTGATAAAAAAGATTGCGCATCATCAGGGAACCTGTATTTTTTACCATATAAGTATTCCACGCATGATTGATAGCCAGCCGGGAATTTTTGACTTATGCTTATCCCGTTTTTTACGCCGGCCATGGTAAGGTCAAAAAGGCAGGCAGTGCTGTCAGTTATCCTGTCCTTACTGTAATCTCCTCCTACAAATACATCACCATCTTGCGAAACCGAGAATGTCCCCTGGCTATCTTTGCCCTGTTTAATGGGCAACCAGGTATATACCCACTTATTTTCAGATGGATAGTATCCTATCTCGTGTGATACCTTTCCGCCGGTCACAATAGTTATTCCATCATTATTTACCCTCACACACGTCCCGCTTGCTGCAAAAGCTGCTTCGCCGGGCATGGCATCGGGCATATTTTTAAAGGGTTCCCAAGTATTACCGCCGTCGGTAGTTTCCAGCAGCAGGAATTTATTATTGATAGGATCGCCTAAAATAAAACCGTGTTTTTTGTTGGCAAAGTCCATAGCATCCAGAAAATAAGCCTTGTCCTCATTTTTGTATCTCAAACCCCAGGTGGCGCCGCCATCGGTAGTTTTTAATATCAGCGCCGGTGTGCCCGAACTCATGATGATGGCTTCCTTATTGCTAAACGCCTCAATGTCCCTGAAATCGGCCTGCTCATAGCCTTTTACCTGCTGCCAGCTCCAGGTTTTTCCTGCATCTCTGGTAATGGCCACATAGCCTTTGCTGCCGCTTATCCAGGCAACATTGTTATCAACTACGGATAAGCCCCGTATGCTGGTGGGCTTGCCCTGCTGCAGCAAGGATACCTTTTGGGCCTTAAGCGCATTGAAGGATAATAAGGCTATGCCAACCAAAATATAAAGGCGTATGTGTACGAATGGTTGTTTCATAATCATTCACCTAAAGTATATCTTAGAAAAGGGAAAGGCAAATTGTAAAGTGAATTAACATTGTATTTGTGATGCTGAAATAAATTCAGCAGGACTTTTTCACCATTATATTTTCAAAAATATTTATATTTGCGGCCCTGATAGGACGAAAGCTCATTAAAAAGTTGCAAGATGATACCGGCTTTTAACTCTGAACTTTCGGCCTTGATATAGGCCCGGATGGCGAAATTGGTAAACGTTGCGGTCTCAGAAGCCGTTGAGAATTGTCTCTTGAGAGTTCGAGTCTCTCTTCGGGCACCATTTGGTGAGTGGATAACAGAAATGGTGAATGGCCTGTAAATCATTCACCATTTTTCTTTTAAAAGCCGGATAGTTGGTGCAATACCCACCATTCACAACTAACTATCCACAATCAGGCCCGGGTGGCGAAATTGGTAGACGCACCATCTTGAGGGGGTGGCATCCGTAAGGTTGTACGAGTTCGAATCTCGTTCCGGGCACTAACCGCTACGTTATTTCTTTGTAATCAAAATATATCCGTTTCCCTTTTTTTCAACTATCTTTTTTCCCTCAATAATATCGAAGAAGTCATCTTTGCTATATGGAAACAGTCGGAGGCAGTTTTTTAGGATAAACTCAAATGCGCGTACTCATTTAAAAGGTTAGCTCTAATTTTGTAGTTGAGGTATGTATGCCAGGCTTGCTTATTAAATGCCTGTAAGTCTCATTATCGTCAAGCAGCTGGTCATCTTCAGGCGCCCTGACCCGCTTCTTCCTTTTATTGGTAGTCCAGCCTAAACGCTCAAGTTCTGCAAATAAAGTTTTTTTATTATGGGGCATAGGTAACAAACTCATCTAACGTATGCTCAAAGGAATCTTTAGCTTAAGCCTCAGATTTTCCATAACCTGTCAGGTCTAATTCCGGAGCATATTGGTAATATATCCCGTCGTCTTGCCAGAGTATTAATCTCAAACCTATCGTTATATCCTTGTTTCCTTTTTGAAAGTTTGCCTCTACAAATTTTTTACTCATGAGAATGTTTTGGTTATAGTACCTTCAACTACAACATCACAATAATAGTATTTTTGTTTGATAGGCAGATGTTAGCAACGCTGTAACCGGTATAGGCTGTTACTAAAACATATTGCCTTATTTGTTGTACTTTATAGCATGAAAAGGCTTTTTATTCTTGCTGCACTTGTCTGCTTCGCCATTACCTCCCGCGCCCAGCAGCCGGTAACCTATGCCATCGACTTTAAAAAACACCTGGGCAAAACGGCTACCCTTTGCGATACGGTGAACAGCCTGAAGATATTCAGTGATACTTTGACCCTTATTAATATGGGCGGCGCTTATCCGCATCAAAAATTTACGGTTGCCGTTAAAGGCAACCGCATACAGCTGGACTGGGCAAACCTGAAGGGAAAGCATCTTTGCGTAACCGGCGTGCTGGAACTGTACAAAGATCAGCTGCAAATAGTAGCGCTGGAGCCTAAGCAGGTCACGGTTGACCGTTAAGCCGCCGCCTTATACTCATGCTGGTAATACCACTCCAGCAAATAAACGCCGTCGCTCCAGGTCAGTTTTCCGCTGGCAGCTACCTGCGCCACCATAATGGCCAGGCTATGCAGAAAGGCGCTTTGCACATCGCCGCCCAGTCCTTGCAATACCTTAACGGCGCAGGCGGCAATCTCTGCCGGATCGGTTAACGCGGCGCAGCTATCGGCCAGTTTAAGTTCGGTTAAAATAGCCGGTAATTTGGCCCGCAGCAGTTGCTTTAGCTGATCGTCCGCATCGCCAGGTATCAGTGCGGTCAGTATATCGGCCGCAGGCGAATCTACAAAGGTCTTTACGTTTTCAGTAATTATCACACCAATGTGTATAGCCGTTTTCAGGTCGGCGGGCATGCCGTCAAACAATGCTTTGATGGTTATCCAAATTTTAGTTAAGAAAGTTGTTAAGCTCATTTTAGTTAAGGGGTTAAAAGGTTAAAAATTAAACGGATTTAAACCAAGCGTGGTTAAAAAGTAAACAGAGCAAATTGAACATGTGGCTTTAGCTTTTAGCTTTAGGCTCTGTGCATTTTATCAGCTTTTTACTTTTCTCAATTGTTCAACTTCGGTTTGCAGTACGGCCATCTGGCCTTCCAATACTTTAAGGCGTATCTCGTTTACGCGGGTCTGGGCGTCCTGCGTTTCGCGTACCTGGGATATATCGGCCTTCAATTCAAAATAAGTGGTCATTACCGAGGCTACGATACTGGCCGTGCTTACAATGGTTACCAAAAGGTTTTTGATGGTAATGCCTTTTAGTTGCTGATGTTCAATACTGGTCATATGGCTTTGAGGAATAAGGTGCGTTCTGCCGTGCGGCGTTTAGCTAAGGTATCGCACACTATTTTTTTGCCAGTGTGCGGGTCGGTTATCTTATCCCAGGCCAGCAGGGCATCTGCCGCGCCCTGATAGTCTTTGGCGTTCAGCTTCTCGTACAGGGTTTTGCCAGCAGCGGTGCCCGCATTGTAGGCGAATGACACCAGCGCATCGAACTGGTTTTGCGTAAGCGGTACCCGCGCCTGCTGATTTACAGCCTCAACATAAATGCCCAGGGTATTGCGGAACAAAGCGTTGGCCTGTGCTTCGTTAACCAGTTTGTCGCCGGGCTTAACAGCCCGGCCATCATGGTACCGGGTTGACCCATAACCGATGGTCCATACGTCGGCCTCATCGCGGTAGGCGCTCAGGCGCAGGCCCTCAAAGTTTTTAATGAGCGCCTCGCCGTGTTCACTTAACTGCATCATTGCTGATAGTTTTTGCAGGTGTAAAAAAGTTTTTGACCAGGTAAGCCAGTCCGGCGGCCAGGGCGGTCATGCCTATCTGCCGCCAGTTAAAAGTGAATGTACCGGCGTTAAGGCTGCTCTCAATAGCCGCCACTACCGCGCCGCCAACGGCTACGATGAGCCCTTTGCCTGCATCCTGCAGATCAAGGGTGTATAAATTGGATGTTTTCATGTTTGTGATTTACGCTCTGGTTACCCCTTATTTGCGCGGCTGTAAATT
>CAZZVY010000103.1:0-10775 GCA_964657585.1 uncultured Mucilaginibacter sp.
GCCAATTTACCTTTGGCAAGTGTACCTACCTTATCGCTAATACCGAGCATTTCGGCCGGGATTGTAGTAAGAGAATTAAGCGCCTGCTTTTCGGTCAGCCCAAAATCCATTGCCTTGCGCAGGTTTGCCCAAAAATCACGCGCGTTAGCAACACCGTATGAGGTGATGGCAAACTTAATGCCTGCCTTCTCCAATGCCGCAGGGTTTGTTGGGGCCAGTTCCCAATCCTTTAACTGCTCAAAACTTACGCTGCGGGCATCAATAGGATCTTCCACATCATAAGGCGAGGGAAAACTTAAAGGGATGATAAAAGTACTGTTCAGCGCCTTCATGGCATCTATGCGCTGATATTCCTTGCCTTCTGTTTTATAGATATATTTTTTACCGAATTCGTTGCCAATCTTTGCGGCACGCAGCGTACTGGCTACATCTGTAACTTCAAATAGCTGCGGCAGCGCCTGGGTTTTGTTAAACTCATCTAATGATATGTTATACTCCTCCTTCTGGGTTTTGTACCATTGCGCATCGTAATAGGTTTGGCGCAGCAAAGCCACGCTGCCCATGGTTGATGACGGATAATTTGTAGCCGCCGTGCCCTTGCTGAAAGAATAGTTGGCAGCGGCATTATCGTTCAGCATTACAAAGTTGTCGCGCTCATCGCCAAGGGTTACTGCAGCTGAGGTACCGCGGGCAATACCATCACGAATGATTGACTGCACTGTACCGAAACCAATTGTTTTTAAGGCCGAAGCAGCGGAAGCATCTGCATGGAAAATTGCTTTTACATTCATTTCCGGCTTAATAGCTTCGTTCCAGCCATAAGCGCCGGGTTTTGTTGATGACATTACCGAGGTACGGATGCCTGCGCCAAAACCACCTGCAGCGCCGCCTGCGCCAAACTGCGCACGTGCGGCCTCGGGCGTGCCATAGGCTGTAAATGCATCAATAAGCGAGGGATAAATAAATTTACCTTTCAGATCAACCACTATATAGCCCTTGGGTACGGCTACGCCGGCGCCAACAGCTTCAATGGTCCTGTCTTTAACCAACAGGGTACCACCCGTAATGGTTTGGTCAGCGCTAACTACAATGGTAGCGTTGGTGAATGCGTATTGCCCCGGGCGTATATCCCACGCGCCGTTAACCGGGAAGGTTTGCTGGGCCTGGCACAGGTGCACAGTTAGTAACGCAAAACAAAAAAGTAAGAGTTTCTTCATTTCATTAATAGTTTTTTGTCCTAAAGTATAAAAAATACCTTAACCAAAAAGCAAACACGGTTATTTTAATTCATTTGTTACACTTGGCGCAGCAAATAAGTCTTTAAAACCGTTTTATTGATATATTTGATCAAAAATTAGGCATGGAAGCATATAGCTTTTTTAAAGGGTTTCACTCTGGGTTCAGGTTTATTGTACTGATACTGATACTGGCGGCAATTATACAGGCCTTTGCCGGCTGGCTGGGCAACAAACCATATACCGAAGGCAGCCGCAAATTAAGCCTGTTTACGCTGATCTCGGCGCATGTGCAGCTGCTGATAGGGCTGATATTATATTTTTTGAGCCCGTTTGTGCAATTCAGCAGCGCGGCCATGAAGGCGGCCGAAACACGGTACTGGACGGTAGAACATATTACCATGATGATCATAGCCATCCTAATAATTACTATTGGCTATAGCCGCTCTAAAAAGATTGACTTACCCCGCAAAAAGCACCGCGCTGTTGCCCTGTTTTATCTGGCTGCGGTTTTAATTATTGTTGCCGCGGTAATGCAAAGCCACCGGCCGTTTTTCGGGATAACGCATTAAGCTTTAATTAAAGCCTGGATTGTTTCAGGGCTCCTTTTGGTAGGGGTCACCCTGCCCGGCTACTGCCGCCTTTATTGCCGGTTTGCTGTTGCTCGGTTAATAACCGGTAGGCCAGTGTGGCAAATAAAGCAAAAACTATATGCGCAGGCACCAGCTGCAGGTAAAATTTATTATAATTTATCAAGGGTGGTTGCGGGTGCATTTTCAGCGTGGCTTTCCATACGGCAACAGCCAGCAAGCCGCTTAACAAGCCAAGGCCTATAGCATTTTTTAATGAAGGCTTTATTTTGCCCTTTTCCCACAAGGCTGTATAAGCGGCAGAAAACGCCAGGCCTATCGCCAAATGTGTATTCCACCCGGCTACCTGGCTGGCCTTTTTTGAAAGGGCGCTTAACCTGTTTATCATTGTGCCCAGGTGTTCGGGTTCACTAAAATCTTCTTTTGCCGCAATACCCAACAAGTAGCTATGCAAGGTCATTGCGGCTGTACCTGTTATGCCTGATAAAATACTACGAGATGCTTTATTCATGGCTTTACATTAGTGTGGTTACTTTGAATAGCCTGGATATGTTTCGGGTTCCGTCTGTTAAACCATACACCTACGGTTATGGACTGCCGTCGGCCTGTGTGGTAAGCATGGGCAAGGTAAACCAAAAGGTGCTTCCCCGGCCGCCTTCGCTTTCTACCCCAATTTGCCCCCCGTGCCGTTTTATTATCTCCGCCGAAATATACAAGCCCAGGCCGAGGCCCGAATATTGGCCGCCGTTATTATCGGCGCGGTAGTAACGGTCAAACAAATGAGGTAATTTTTCGGGGACAATACCAGGCCCGCGGTCGGTTACCAGTACCTTAACCTGCCCGGATGTTTGTTCAACCCGGATAATGATGTCTTTTGATTTTGACGCATATTTCATGGCGTTGTTAACAAAGTTCACTATCACCCGCTGTATACGTTCAGAGTCGGCCTCCACTTCAATATCCCGTATTCCCTCGGTAATAATATTAAAGGCACCGGTTACGGTAATGTGCAAACAGCATTCGTCAATAGCTTTGGTTAAATTGAACCTTGTTTTACGCAGGTGCAGCTGGCCTTCGCCCAGGCGGCTGGCATTAAGCAGGTCGTCAACAAGTGCGCTTACCTTAGCCATGCTTTTACCGGCTTGCTCAATCAGCGCACCTAATTTGGCGTCAAAGGCGCCTTTATTGCGCTCAATAATTTGTAATGAGCCTTTCAGTGCGGTTAAAGGTGTTTTTAATTCATGGCTTGCAATGCTGATAAAGTCGTCCTTCTGGCGTTCTATCAATTTATCGTAGGTAATATCATATAAAGTACCAAGCACCCTTCCCGTTAAGTTATCCGGTGTTTTTTCAGCCGTACCCTTAAAGTTCAGCCATTTTATTACCCCGTCCGATGTTTTAATGCGCCCCTGGTAATCCAGGTTCTGTCCAGGCCCAATGGTGGCAAGCGCCTCCCGCATCTTATCTTCATCCTCCGGCAGCATTTGCTGCAGCAGGCGTTCCTCATTCCATTCTTCATCGTTATTGGTCAGGCCAAACAATTGGTTAAAGCCGTCGGACCGGGTGAGCGACCGGGTGGCAAGGTCTAACTCAAACACTGCCATTTTTGAATATTGCAACGCCATACTAAGCCTGCGTTCGCTTTCCTGCAGTTTTTTCCGGTCGGTAAAGTCGTCAAGAACGGTAAAGGCGTAACGTACATTATCCTCCATAAATGCAATAGTGGTTACGTGTATCCAGGCCAGGGAGCCATCCTTCCTGATAACGCATGCATCCAGCTTAAAATTCGGCTTTCCATCTTCCCACATGGCCTTTTGCAGCGCGCGCCAGTGAGGTTTGTCTTCCGCGCAGGCATAATCCATAATTTGCGTGCCCACCAGTTCTTCAGCGGTGTACTGCATAAGGTCTGTAAGCGCTTTGTTTACCTTAAGGATGGTTAATTTATTATCAATGATCTTACTTGCTGCTGATGTTAGTTCAAAAATGGCTTCAAAGCGTGTTTCGCAATCATTAAACTTACGTTCGTAATCGGTTGTGTGACCATTAAGTTCCATAACAAAATATGTTGTAAATAAACAACCAATTAATGTAAGCGGTTTTTAAAATTATCGCGCCTGGCTTATAAACAGCACATAAAGTTTATTGCAACGGCCCGGCGTGGCACGAAAGGGGAAAAAATTTAACAAAGTAATGCCAGGGGCGCCTATTTTAAATGTATATTCCTTAAATTTTTAGATATGCGTGCAGTTATACAAAGGGTGTTACAGGCTTCATGTACGGTAAAAGAGCACGTTACCGGGCAAATAGGCACCGGCCTGCTGGTATTGCTGGGCATAGAGGATGCCGATACTATGGATGACCTGCAATGGCTGGCCGGCAAGATTGTGCATATGCGTATATTTAGCGACGGGAACGGATTAATGAACCTATCCCTTGCCGATATGGATGGCCACATCCTGCTCATCCCGCAGTTCACCTTATTTGCGCAAACAAAAAAAGGCAACCGTCCGTCTTTTATTAAAGCTGCCCGGCCAGATAAAGCGGTTCCATTATACGAATTAATGATCGAAACATTAGCAGGAGCAACCAGCAAAAGTATAGCAACCGGCATATTTGGTGCAGACATGAAGATCAGCTTGATCAATGACGGGCCTGTAACCATTGTAATGGACACTAAAGACAAGGACAATCACTAATATGGAGATAAAGGAAGCACAAACCCTAATAGACGGCTGGATAAAAACTACCGGCATCCGATATTTTAACGAACTGACCAACACGGCGCTCCTGATGGAGGAAGTTGGCGAAGTGGCCCGCATTATGGCAAGGCAATATGGCGAACAATCGTTCAAACAATCAGACACGGCTATAAGCCTGGCTGACGAACTGGCCGATGTGCTTTTCGTATTGATATGCCTGGCTAATCAAACCGGTGTTGACCTGAACGATGCGCTGAAAAAAAACCTGGAGAAAAAAACCATACGCGATACAGAGCGGCACCGTAACAACGAGAAACTTAAATAAGCGCCTAATTACCGGACGGCAACCTGCGATCTGTAATATCCAATTACATTATTTCACTGCTTCCAGCCTTACACAAAGTTCAAAACGTTTTCTGTTCTCAACCAGCTTGAACATCGGGTCTTCCGAGTCATTGAACTCTATTTTACGGATGTTTTTAAACCCTGCCTTTTCAAATTCGTTAATAGCCGATTCATCGTCCCAAAGCCATAAGTGGCCCAGGTAACCAAATGCCTGCCTGGCCTTGCCCGAGATGGTTTGCGGGCGCGTATCCATACCCATAATGGTACGCTTGATAAACCTTATGGAAGCTTCCGGATCGCCTTTTTGCTTATCGGCAATGTAATCATCAACTAAAACCTTTAAATCGGGCATTACCATACGGAACGTGCCGCCCGGCTTTAGCATTTTGTAGGTATTAGCAAGGGCTTTTCTAAAATCTTCTAATGACATATGCTCCAATACATGCGAGCAGTAAGCGCCGTTAACAGAGTTGTCCTTTATTCCCGGCAGCCCCCTTGTAATATCCCCGTAACGGGCATTCCGGTCAAATACCTGGCCTAAACGGCCATTCATTAACCTGCCTATAATGGGCAATTTTTGTATTTGCAACGTAGGCGATGCATCAAAATTTTTCCATTCAACAGGTGCGCATTGCCCGCAACCGTAATGCACATATAGCTTTTTATCGTTCATTTTAACCAATAGTTGGGTTTTATACGATAAAAGCACCTGTTAAGGTTTTACTGCAATCTTAATAACGCCGGGCTATGGCTGAACTATGCTTTTTTCATTACTACAACTCCGTTATGGCCGCCAAACCCGAAGGTATTGCTCATAGCCGCCTTTACCGGATGGGCTATGGCATCGCCGGTCACTATCTGCAGCCCGGCGGGTATGTTTGGGTCAATAGTTGTGGTATTAATGGTTGGCGGTATAATACCATCGGTAATTGCTTTTACTGCAATTATGGCTTCAATGGCTCCGGCAGCGCCCAGCAAGTGCCCTGTAATTGATTTGCTGGCGCTCACAAACAGGTGTTTGCCATCCCCGTAAACCGCATGGATGCCGCGCGCCTCGCTCTGGTCGCCTACAGGGGTCGAAGTAGCATGCGCATTCAGGAAACCAATATCTTCCTTATTTAAACCGGCATCCTGCAAAGCCAGTTTCATGGCCTGTATCGCGCCTGACCCTTCAGGGTGGGTGGCCGTGATGTGATAAGCATCCGATGTCATGGCAGCGCCTGCAACCTCGGCATAAATTTGTGCGCCGCGCTGCCGGGCATGTTCATATTCTTCCAATACCAATACGCCCGCCCCCTCTCCCATAACAAAGCCATCGCGGTCTGTATCAAAAGGGCGCGACGCCTTTTTAGGGTCGTCGTTACGGGTCGACAAAGCTTTTAAGGCGTTGTACCCGCCAACAGATGCCTCGCTCACCGGCGCATCTGAACCGCCTGTGATAATAATCTTTGCCTTGCCCCAGCGGATGTAGTTCATGGCCTCCATCATAGCGGTATTTGAACTGGCGCAGGCGGTTACAGTAGTAAAGTTTATACCCATAAACCCATACTTGATGGATATAAGGCCTGAGGCCATGTTGATAAGGGTTTTGGGGATAAAGAAAGGGTTAAAATGCGGCTGATGATTGGATGCATTATATTCCTTTAACTGTTGCTCAAAAGTTTCCATGCCGCCCTGGGCCGAGCCAAATATCACGCCCACATCAAACGGCGATATCGTATTAAGGTTAAATCCCGAATCTTCAATAGCCTGTTTGGCGGCTATAAGTGCATATTGCGAGTATAAATCGCCGCGTTTGATATCATTACGGTCAAGATAATGTGTTACATCCAGGCCTGATATTTGTGAGGCAAAACGCGTCTTGAAATTTTCGGGGTTAAAACGGGTAATTTCCCTTGCGGCGCTCCGTCCATTCACTACATTATCCCAAAAATCAGCAATATTATTTCCATTAGGAGCCACTACGCCAAGGCCGGTAATAACAACACGTTTCATGCCGCAAAAGTAAGAATTGACCGTTAACTTTCTTTACAGATTTGATTTAGTTGATGCATTAAACAAACCGGCATCTGTAAAAAATAAAACCAAATAGAAACCAACCCGTAAATGCGTTGTTAAGCTTTTATTATGGACCATAATGTATATTTATTAGCCACAGACCCCCGTAACCCCTGCCGAGACGTAATACATTCGCGTGATACTGGTTTAAAGGTAAATGTATTTTGTATTGATGAGGACGAATTTAGCCCTGATGCCTCCGAGATACAACTTTACGGTTATGTTGGTAATAAACTTTATGCTTTTGAAACAATTAACGTTACACCTGACGATGCCCTTGATGTGATTGACGCTATACAGTGGTATGCAGATTATATCGATTTTCCGCAGATGGAAATATTGCCCGAAGATCCGCGCCTTGGCCATGACGTAGCAATGTAAGCCGTGAACAAATTGTAAAAAAGCCGCTAAATTAGTTTTGTTATTAAACATTCCTTACTATTGAATGTCCATCAGGCATACCAATTATAAGAATTTCTGTGAACCCCGAATTAACGTTATTGACCACCCCCGCCGCCATTATAACCGGCGACCACCGGCCTGATTTGCTGCGAGAAGAAACCCTGGCCGACATTTTCAAGATATCGGCAAAAGAATATGCATTTAAAACTGCCCTGATTTTTGAGGGCCGCAGCGTTACCTATGCCCAGTTAAACCATTGGAGCGATGCTGTGGCCTTATTCCTGCGCCAAAACGGTATTGTTGCGGGCAGTAAGGTAGGTGTATGGCATAAGCGGGGTATTGAACTGCATGTGGCCATACTGGGTATTATTAAGGCCGGGGCTGCCTATGTACCTGTAGACAGGGAACAACCTGCCGAACGCGCCGAACTGGTGATGACCGAGGTTGGCGCGGCCGCCTGTTTTAGTGAAGACCTACTAAACCTGCAATGCCCCCTGTTTACCGTAATGCCTATGCCCGGCCCGGATACCATGATAGAGACCGTATCCGGCCCGCAGCCGGATGATTGCGCCTATGTATTATACACCTCCGGGAGTACAGGCAAGCCTAAAGGCATAGCTATCAGTCACCGTAATATTTGCCACCTGGTGCGCGCCGAGCAAACCGTTTTTAATATTACCGACGACGACCGGGTTTACCAGGGCTTTTCGGTATCATTTGATATGTGGTGCGAGGAAACGTGGCTGAGCTACTTTGGGGGTGCAACCTTATGGGTTGCAGACAACACTACCTCAAAAGCTATTGACGAACTGGCCTTAACACTTAAACAGCAGCAAATAACCGTATTGCATGCCGTGCCAAGTTTACTGGCGGTAATGGATGATGATATACCATCCCTAAGGATGATCAATGCCGGAGGCGAGGCCTGCACCAGCCAGGTGCTTAACCGCTGGGGCGCAAAGCCCGAAAGGGCATTTTACAACAGCTACGGCCCTACCGAAACCACCGTTACCACTACTATTGGCCGCCTGTACCCGGGCAATGATATATGGATAGGCAACCCGCTGCCAAATTATAACCTGGCTGTAGTTGATGAGCAGTTGAACCCGGTGCCGCAGGGCGAACAGGGCGAACTGGTGATAAGCGGGCCCGGGCTGGCAGGCGGGTACGTAAACCTGCCGCAGCTAACCCGCGAAAAATTTGTGCCCAAGCCGGCAGCGCTGAACGACATGCCCGGCGACCGCATATACCGCAGCGGCGATGCAGCCTCGGTAAAGCCCGATGGCACCATTGACCTGCACGGCCGTTTTGACGACCAGATAAAACTGCGCGGCTACCGTATTGAGCTGGGTGAGATAGAAACGCGCCTCAACGCCTTCGACGGTGTATCATCAGCAGCCGTTGCGGTAAAAAAAGACACCTTTGGCCAGGACCATCTGGTAGGTTATATTGTGCTGAAGGACATGCTGTGCATAGAGGAAAACATGCTGCGCGCCGAACTGAGCAAGATACTGCCGGCCTACATGGTGCCTACGGTAATAGTTACCCTTAAGCAAATGCCGCGTATGCCCAGCGGAAAAATAAACCGCAAGGCCCTGCCCGTGCCCGAGCAATTATCAATAGAGAACGATAACCAGCTGGCCGAAAACATGGATATGAACGCACCGTTAGAGGCGCGTTTTTATGGAGTGTTAGGCAAAGTATTCCCCGGTAAGCCCATTGTGCCGGAAACTGACTTTTTTAATGACCTGGGCGGCCATTCCCTGTTGGCCGCCGCCTTTGTATCGCGGTTGCGCCGGGATGCGGGTATACCGCAGGCATCATTAAAGGATATATATTTACACCGCCCTTTAAGTACCCTGGTTAAGGTGTGGGAAAGCAAGGTAATTGAGCAAAAAGCCCCCAAAGTATATAATAAGGTAAAACCATGGCGGTATTACACCTGCTGGGCGGCGCAAACCTTATCGCTAATGGTAATTTACGGCTTGTTTGCCGTTCAGGTATTTATCCCCTACCTGGGTTATTATTATGTGGAGCAGGATATGGAAAGCAAAATATACGCCATAGCTACTGCGCTTGCGCTGTTTTGTTTGTTGCCGCCATTTTTTACCCTTATTGCCATAGCCTCTAAATGGCTGTTGATTGGCCGGATGAAGGAAGGCGACTACCCGCTGTGGGGCAGCTACTACTTTAGGTGGTGGTTTGTGCGTACCCTGCAAAACCTGCTGCCGGTACAGTTTTTAACAGGTACCCCGCTTTACCCTGTTTACCTGCGCTGGATGGGCGCTGATGTAGCGCCCGATGCACAGCTAAGCGCCCTCACTATTGGCGCCGAAGACCTTATTAGCATTGGCAGTGACGTGAGCATAAGTTCGGGCGTGGCTTTAAATAACGCTTTTGTAGAAGACGGGTGGTTGAAACTGCGCCGCATAAGCTTAGGCAGCCATGCCTACATTGGCAGCAGCGCCTTAATAGCCGGCGGCGCCGTAATGCAGGATTGGACGGAGCTGCAGGACCTGAGTTACCTGCAAACCGGTAAGACCATTAAACCTGGCGAGGTGTGGCAGGGCAGCCCCGCCGTATTAAAGGAAACCAAAGCTATAGACAGCCTGCCGCAGCCGCTGCCGGTTACACCGGGCACCAGGCGTAAGTATAAACTGATATTCACGCTGTCGGTATTTGTGTTCCCGTTCATTATACTGGTGCCGCTTTTGCCAACCATTGTAACGGTTAACAACCTTGATAATGCCGCGCCCGATTATAACTTTAATTACATGGTACATGTGCCTGCGCTGGCCGCCATATACATTGTATTGTTTGCCGCGGAAACTATTGTACTGACCCGCCTGCTGCAAGATAAGGTGAAACCCGGAAAATATCCGATATACAGCTTATTCTATGTGCGTAAATGGTTTGCCGATCAACTGATGTCGCTTAGTTTAACGGTACTGCACCCTATTTATGCCACTATATATATCAGCACGTTTTACCGGCTGCTGGGTTCAAAGATAGGCCGCAACACCGAGGTTTCCACCGCCAGCAGCGCCACGCACCCCTTATTAGAGATAGGGGATGATGCCTTTGTGGCCGATGCCGTTACCCTGGGCGAGGCAGATATACGCGGCCAGCAACTGATACTTGACCGTACTGCCATAGGCAGCAAAAGTTTTGTTGGCAACAGCGCATTGATACCGCAGGGATACAGCCTGCCATCAAACATGCTGATCGGCGTACTTTCCACACCGCCAACGGTGGGGCAAATGGCCGGTAACAATGCGAAGGACTGGTTTGGTTCGCCCGCTATTGCCATACCGCGCCGGCAGGAGAGCAATGCCTTTGATGCTTCGCTGGTATCGCGGCCATCGGCCCGGCGCAAGGCCGCGCGGGGCACGGTGGAGTTTGTACGCATCATTTTACCTGAAACGGCTATTATTTGCTTTAGTATT
>CAZZVY010000104.1:0-10587 GCA_964657585.1 uncultured Mucilaginibacter sp.
AAACGAGCAGCATCCTCAAACATGGGGTCACGGTCGTCAGGGTCAAACTCTTTGGCGCTGCTTGCTTCACCCTCGCCCAGAAATTCGGGCAAGTACAGTGCCGACGGATACCCCCGCTGGTTGCCGATAAAGTCGGCTATCTTTTCAACTTCGGGCGTATCTACAAAGGCGCATTGCAGGCGTATCAGGTCGCTGCCGGTAGCCAGCAGCATATCCCCGCGGCCAATCAGCTGGTCGGCCCCTCCGGAATCCAGTATGGTACGGGAGTCTATCTTTGATAATACGCGAAACGCCAGCCTTGCCGGGAAGTTGGCCTTAATAGTACCGGTAATAATATTTACCGATGGCCGCTGCGTGGCAATAACCAGGTGTATGCCTATGGCGCGGGCCAGCTGCGCCAAACGGGCAATCGGTGTTTCCACCTCCTTGCCGGCGGTCATCATCAGATCGGCAAATTCATCTACTACCAACACTATAAATGGCAGAAAGCGGTGCCCCTCGTTAGGATTCAGCTTGCGGTTAATGAATTTGGCATTATATTCTTTAAGGTTACGTACCTGCGCGTCTTTCAGCAGGTCGTAGCGCTGGTCCATCTCTATACAAAGCGAGTTAAGCGTATTCACTACCTTTTTGGTATCTGTTATAATGGCATCGGCTTCATCGGGCAGTTTAGCCAGAAAGTGGCGTTCTATCTTACGGAACAGCGTCAGCTCTACCTTTTTTGGATCAACCAGCACAAACTTTAATTCGGCCGGATGGCGTTTGTATAACAGGGAAACCAGAATAGCATTGATACCCACTGATTTGCCCTGCCCGGTAGCCCCTGCAACCAGCAGGTGCGGCATCTTGGCCAGGTCGGCGATAAACACCTCGTTGCTGATGGTTTTACCCAGGGCAATGGGTAGGTCCATCGTGTTATTCTGGAACTTCTCCGTAGCCAGTACCGACCGCATGGAAACCATCTCGGGGTTTTGATTAGGCACCTCTATACCGATGGTGCCCTTGCCCGGCATAGGCGCAATGATACGTATGCCTAATGCGGCCAAGCTCAGGGCAATATCATCCTCCAGGTTCTTGATCTTGGATATGCGGACACCAGGCGCCGGGATGATCTCGTACAAAGTAACCGTTGGCCCGATGGTGGCTTTTATCTTATCTATCTCGATGTTGTAATGGTTAAGGGTCTCAACAATTTTATTCTTGTTAGCCTCTAACTCATTGGTGTTAACCTGTATCTTATTTGAACCATAATTCTCCAGCAATTCCAGCGGCGGGTATTTATAGGATGACAGGTCGAGTTTAGGGTCAAATGTGCCAAACTGATCAACCAATGCGCTGGCGGTTTTATTAGTGTCAGTTTCTTCTATGGGTAAAACCGCGGTTGGTCTTGCCGTTTCTAAAGTCAGCGGAATATCGCTTCCAATTTCCGATCCGTCCGTTGCATCGGGTACAAGAGTGACCGCTTCATGCCGCAGGGAGTTTTGCATATCAGTGGCAACATTGCGCGGCACAACAGGCCCCCCCTCAACCTCCAAGCTTACCGGGCGGGTAGCCATCGGCTGCTGCTGCAAACGTTCGCCGTTTACAGGTTCAATAGGTATATGCTGCTTACCGTTCTTACGCCATTGCACCGGTTCGGATATTTCTTCGTCCAGCAGGTCAAGCGGCTCGAGGCTTATCTCGTTGCCCGCATCATCTGTTGCTAAAGCTTCTTTTGGTTTACGCGATGGCAGTTTAAAATCAATATTATAAGCCACTACTAAAAATATCAGCACGGTAAATAACAAGCCGAAACCTACGCCGGCCTGGCCTATCTGCGCATCTAAAAGGCGGTTGCTCCAAAAGCCAAATTCTCCCTCCAGGTAGTGGGCGTAATCGTTGATGAAGGCATGTATAAAACCAATAGCAACGGATAAAAACACAATGCTGAAAAAGGCATAACCCAAAGTTTTTGGAATAGAATATAATTTTACCTTAAACAGGAAACGGTAGCCTATGATAAAAAACACGGCAATAAAAATAAATGAAGCTACGCCAAACCACTCATAAATAAACTGGTTGGCCAACAACGCCCCTAACTTACCCAGCCAGTTATTTACTACCGGGTCTTTAATGCCGCTGTCTAACAATTCCTGCGTGGTTTTAAAGAGGTTGCCCCAGCCGCCGTTAGCCGGCGATACGTAGCTTTGATCTTCCTGCCAGGTAAACAGGTACGAGGTGAAGGCGATAAGGAAAAATATGGACATCCCTAAAAACAGCAGCCCGATAACCTTAACCAGCCGGCCTTCCTTCAGATCAAAAACAGGCAGCCGCTCGGTGCGTACCTTAACAGGCCGCTCAACAGGGAATTTGGCCCTGCCCTGCCTGGGTTCGTTCTCGCCCCTTAAAGTATTTGTCTTGAACTGATTTCCTTTTACCGGCATCCGCTGCAACTATATATGGCAAATATAATTAATTTGGAATAGGAAATGTGTTAAAGGAAAAAGGCCGGTGGTGAACGGTTAATAGCGATGCGTAGTAAATAGTATTAAATAAAACTAAATTTACGGTGGATGATAACCCGACCGCAGGAACAGGATTTTATGGTAAAAGAGACGCTTACATTTGTTGGGTTTCAAGTGAGACGCTTGAACCGGCTGAGACTTAAGACCAAAGGGATAAGTTTTAGGTTTAACAAGCAAGGCATAGAAAAATGGTATATAGCTAAGCATTCGCCTTTCAAAGGTTTAATTTTATTAATTGCAATGCCTCTCTTTAAGACCGGGACAAGCTGTAAAGATTGTTTAATCTGTATTGCCAAGTACCTCATCTATTATACCGTTTACTTTGGCCTCGGCGCCGGTCATCCAATAATCCCTGTCCGATGCCTGGTGAACCCATTCATAGCTTTGGCCGCTGTGTTTAGCTACAATCTGATATAGCGATTTTCGTAATCTGATGATTTGCTGTGCGGTGATCTCGATATCTGCTGATTGGCCCTGCACCCCGCCCGATGGCTGATGGATCATGATCTGCGAGTGCTGCAGGGCGGCCCGTTTGCCCTCATATCCGGCACAAAGCAACACGGCGCTCATAGAACATGCCATACCTACGCAAAGGGTAGCTACATTGGGTGTGATTAGTTGCATAGTATCATAGATGCCCATACCAGTGTAAACATCGCCGCCTGGCGAGTTGATGTAAAGCTGAATGTCCTTTTTGGTGTCCAGCGATTGCAGGAACAGCAGCTGTGCCTGTATAATATTGGCCATCGTAGCGGCTACAGGCTCACCCAGGAAAATGATGCGGTCCATCATCAGGCGCGAAAAAACATCCATTTGCGCAACGTTTAGCTGCCGCTCTTCAATTATATATGGTGTCATGCCGGTTGGCAGGTTCGCCTGTCGATTGATATAACTGTCTACATGCAGGCTTCCTATACGGTGATGCTTAACCGCATATTTTCTAAATTCGATATGCTTATTTTCCATTAACTTATTTTTTAAACAGGTGGATGATACGTTGCATAAAAACGTGGTGCTGCGGTTCAGTTGATAACTTTGTTTGTATAGCTGAAATTTGGGCCTTTAGCGCCCCGCGACTATATTGCTTCACAATTGCAAGGGTTTGCTTGTGGTTGCAAAAGTTATTACTCAATTCGGCGCTGAGCAGCATTTGTGCTTCAAAAACCAGCGCCTCGCCCGGATCCATACGATTAAGTAAATAATCGTCAATAAGCTTAATATTATTCAATGAAGTCCGCATAGGTTAATGATTTTTCTTTAATGGTATTTCTTATCTTTTCGAGACATTTGTATTTGGCCACCGTTGCCGAGTGCGTGCCGGAGTAGCCAAAACGTGCGGCAATAAGGTCTATTTTCAGGTAATCATAATAATGAGCTTTAAGCAAATCCAAGCACTTTTTCCCCGCAGTTTCAAGGTAGTACATCAGTTTATCCGCAGCCGGCTGATCGGCAGCAGCAGCTTCCATTTCCACCCCATCCAGCGGCTCGTTTTGACTTTGCGCATTATAACGGCGTAGCCAGAGCTTTTTTGCAACGCCAAACAAATAGGCGCTTTCGTTTTTTATATCGGCATTGCCCCCCGATACAACCTTTTCATAATATATTACCAGAGCATCCTGAAAAATGTCCTGTGCTTCTTCCAGGCTGCCGCCCATTCGCGCTATGTGCCGTGCCACTGATGGAAGCGCTTTTTTATATAATTTTATAAAAAATGCCTCCGGCTGCAAGGAAGCTGCAAAATTATTGTCTGCCATAATCAGCTTTTTTTTAGTAGTTACTGTTACCGATAAAATATCACCCAGGAATTGGGAATATTACAAATAAAAGTAAAATTTAAAGTGGTATGTTGCCTAATATCAACTTTTAATCTTAAAGTTGGATTGTCAATCTTTGATCTTAATCGCCCACCTTTCCCCATAAAAGGTTAAATTTGCAGCTTATGAATATTGCTAAAACGTATCAGCCTAAGGAAGCCGAAGACAAATGGTACAGCTACTGGTTAGCTAATGGTTTTTTTAAGTCAGTGCCTGATGAGCGCGAGCCTTACACCATTGTGATACCGCCGCCAAATGTTACCGGCGTGCTGCACATGGGCCACATGCTGAACAACACTATACAGGATGTACTGATACGCCGCGCCCGTATGAGCGGTAAAAACGCCTGCTGGGTGCCCGGCACCGACCACGCCAGCATTGCCACCGAAGCCAAGGTAGTGGCCATGCTTAAAGAGCGGGGCATTGATAAAAAAGACCTGACCCGTACCGAATTTTTAAGCTATGCCTGGGAATGGAAAGAAAAATATGGCGGCATTATTCTTGACCAGCTGAAAAAGTTAGGCGCCAGTTGTGATTGGGACCGCACTAAGTTCACGATGGATGATGATATGAGCGATGCCGTTATCGATACGTTTATCCATCTGTATAAAAAAGGCCTGATCTACCGTGGTGTACGCATGGTAAACTGGGACCCTAAAGGTAAAACAGCGGTAAGCGATGAAGAAGTTATCCGCAAGGAGGTAAACCAAAAGCTATATTATATACAATACAAAGTCCTCCCTTCAGGGGAGGATTTAGGAGGGGCTCTTACAATCGCTACAACAAGGCCTGAAACCATTATGGCCGATGCAGCCATCTGCGTAAACCCAAATGATGAGCGGTACACCCATCTGCACGGTAAAAAGGTAATTATCCCGTTGATTGAGCGGGAAATACCGGTGATAACAGACGAATACGTGACTATGGATTTTGGTACCGGTTGTTTAAAGGTTACCCCGGCGCATGATCTGAATGATTATGAACTGGGCCAAAAATATAACCTGCCTGTAATTGATATTTTAAATGATGACGGTACACTGAACGCCAATGCACAGATATTGGTAGGCGAAGACCGCTTTGCCGCCCGTAAGAAAATTGCCATATTGCTTGAAGAGGCGGGCGCGCTTGAAAAGATAGAGGAATATAAATCGCAGGTTGGGTTCAGTGAGCGTACCGATGCCGTTATTGAACCAAAACTTTCCATGCAATGGTTTTGCAAAATGGAGGAAATGGCCAAACCCGCACTGGATTATGTTTTAAAGGGAGATATTAAGCTTATCCCTGAAAAATTCATTAACACCTACCGCCACTGGATGGAGAATGTGAAGGATTGGTGTATCAGCCGTCAGTTGTGGTGGGGGCAGCAGATACCGGCCTGGTATAATGAAAATGGCCAGTTTGTTATTGCTAAAACCCAGGCAGAGGCAGAAGAACAATTCCGAAATTCAAATTCCGAATCCCGTAATATCCGCCAGGATGAGGATGTACTGGACACCTGGTTTTCCTCCTGGTTGTGGCCAATATCTGTATTTGATGGTTTTAAAGACCCTAATAATGCGGATATAAATTACTATTACCCAACCAACGATCTGGTAACTGCGCCGGAAATATTGTTTTTCTGGGTGGCGCGCATGATAATGGCCGGGCACGAGTTCAGGGGCGCATTGCCGTTTAGAAATGTATACTTAACGGGTATCGTGCGCGATAAGCTGGGGCGCAAAATGTCTAAATCTTTGGGTAACTCACCCGATCCGCTGGAACTGATTGAAAAATTTGGCGCTGATGGTGTACGGGTTGGCATGCTGCTATGCTCGCCTGCCGGTAACGATTTGATGTTTGATGAAAGCTATTGCGAACAAGGCCGCAATTTTGCCAACAAGATATGGAATGCTTTTAAACTGATAAAAAGCTGGACTGTTGACGAGAATTTGTCAAACCACAATGAAATTGCCATTGAATGGTTTAGCAGCCGGTTTAACCATGCGCTGGAAGCTATTGAAGAAGATTTTGCCCAGTACCGTTTATCGGAGGCGTTAATGACCACTTACAAGCTGGTTTGGGACGATTTCTGCGCATGGTACCTGGAGATGATTAAGCCCGGTTACGAGCAGCCGGTTGACCGGGACACTCATACGCAAACCATCCGTTTTTTTGAGGATGTGCTTAAAATTCTGCACCCGTTTATGCCCTTCATTACCGAAGAATTATACCATGACGAATTATTTGGCAACCGGTCGGCAACTGATTGCTGCATCGTAGCGCAAATGCCCCCAATCGGGAAAGCAAGTCCACAGTTAATTTTTGAGATAGAGTCAGTTAAACAAATTATAGCTGAAATTAGAAATTTGCGTAATAGTAAACAATTGTCACCAAAAGAAGCCTTGAGTTTACATATCAAATCTAATTCAAAAATTGTTTACAACCGGTATAACGCCATTATCTCTAAACTGGGCAACATTAGCGAAATAGATTTCACCAGTGAAGGTGCAGCCGGGGTTTCAGGCTTTTTAGTAGGTACAGACGAGTTTTATGTGCCCTTAGGAAATAAAATTGATGCCGCAACCGAAACCGGGCGGTTGCTGAAAGAGATAGCGTACCAGCAGGGTTTCTTAAAATCGGTAATGGCTAAGCTTACAAATGAGCGTTTTGTACAAAACGCAAAACCTGAAGTGGTAGACAATGAAATGAAGAAGAAAGCAGATGCAGAGGCCAAGATCAAGATCCTGACAGATAACTTATCAGCATTGGCAGGCTAATTGCAAAGGGATAAGCACTACTTGATAACGTGTTTTTATCTGCTAATCCAATTGTGCGCCCCTAAATGAGCAATAAGCCCGGTTTATTTAACTTGTCTGTATGGAATATACTGTCTGATGAGCAATCAATATTAGAACAGGCCCGCATCCGGATGTTATATTACGGCTTATTTTTAGCTTTTATAGCGCTATTCGCCATTAGTCTTAATGTTTATTTTCAGCATCAGGGTGTTTTTATTTCACTGGCTGTTGGTTTGCTGGTGTGCGTAAGCCTGCTTTTCAAATACCTTACCTGGAAACCGCGTTTAGCTTTTATATCACATACGCTGCTTTGTATAAGCCTTGCTGTTAACCTGCTTAATATATTTATAGTTATACAAAGGGTTGATGTGGTAGCCATCCTGGTTATCATACTGTCAATTTTGTTCAGCTACTATATGCTTGGGCAGCGTTGGGGATTAATATACTCTCTTGCCAACGTACTACCCGCCATTCTTTTTATGGTACTGGCGTATAGTAATAACTATGTGATTGCGCTGACACCCCAAAAGATAGATCAGTCTACCTTTATTATTAGCATACTGGCTAATTTTATAATGATCATTTATATATGCAGCCACTTTTATAATGCTTATGTTAAAAATATTAGAGAACTGAACGAGATCAGTACCGAACATGGGCGGTTAAATTTAGATTACGAAACAGCCCTTTTAAATGCCAAAAAATTGGCACAGGCCAAGTCGGAGTTTTTATCTGTAATGTCGCATGAGATACGCACACCGTTGAATGCCGTAATAGGTATAACCAACCTGCTGCGGATGAGCGACCCCAGGCCAGACCAGGCAGATAACCTGGACATACTTAAATTTTCGGCTAATAACCTTTTGGCCATCATAAACGATGTGCTTGATTTTAATAAGATAGAATCGGGCGGGATTGAATTTGAGAAAGTGGGGTTGAACCTTATTGATCTGATGACCAACATTTGCGGCGGACAGATCATTGCTGCCGAAAACAAGGGGCTGGTATTTCACCTTGATATAGACAGCCGTTTAAAGGAAAAAACGCTTTTTGGCGATCCTACACGGATAGCCCAGATAATTTTTAACCTGGTAAATAATGCCGTTAAATTTACACATAACGGCGATATCTGGGTTACGGTAACCTCGCTAAGCGACAGGCACAATATGTTAACGATCAATTTTTCGGTGCGGGATACCGGCATTGGCATACCCAAGGCAGCTATAGAGACAATTTTTGAACCTTTTGCCCAGCAATCAACCAGTACTACACGCCAGTACAGCGGTATTGGCTTAGGCCTTGCCATTGTAAAGCGTTTGCTGGAGCTGCAAAAAATACCCCTGCATGTCCGCAGCGCACCAGGCGAAGGCTCAGAGTTTGCTTTTAATATGAATTTCCCGGTATCAACCGAAAAGTTTATTTTAGATACAGTAGCCATACACCCTTTTGTACATAGCGGCCCGCTTTCAGGCGTGCAGGTTTTGGTAGCTGAAGATAACCCGGTAAATGTGATGCTGATGAAAAAGCTTTTCTCGCGCTGGAATATAACCCCTACTTTTGCAGAGAACGGCGAACGTGCCGTTGAACTGGTACAGTACGGCAATTTTAACATTGTACTGATGGATCTGCAAATGCCGGTAATGAACGGCTTTGATGCAACCATTGAGATACGTAAACTGGCCGACCCTAAAAAGGCCAATGTTCCCATCATCGCGTTAACCGCATCGGCATTGCTGGATATTAAGGAACGTGTTTACAAGGCTGGCATGAACGATTATATGGCCAAGCCGTTTAAGCCGGATGAACTGAAGGACAAGATAAGTTTGTTAGTAGAAGCGGCCGTAGCGAGTTAGCTGTTATAGTTGACAGTTGACATCGAATACTATTTGCCTATATGTTTTACAATGCACTGCTAACAATTATTTGGGTATCGCAACCGCTTAAAGCCAAACTATGCATCCTTAAAATCATCCCGCTCCGGGCTGAATATATCAAGCAGGCGGCAATCAGTTACAGCTACCCCGCCGTGTTCAACATCAGGCGGTATATCGGCATACAGCCCAGTGTGCAGCCTTTGGGTTACGCCGTTCACGGTCATATCAAACTCTCCTTGCAATACAAAGGCCAATTGGTGATGAAAGTGCCTGTGCAGGGGCGAAACGCTGCCGGCTTTTACATCAATGATATTGATGGTGTTTTTACCGGTATGTATAATTTTTGAAAGGTAGCCGGGTGTCATTTCCTTTACCGGGATATGGCTAATAAGTTTAAATACCTGATCGTCCATTAATATGTTTTTGGGCAAATATAGCCATAAGCTAAAAATGATACGCTAAACTAAAACAAACTGCGTTATTTAGTACTTTAATCTGAGTAACAAACAACTTATGGCAGCCCGCAATATCAAACAGCTTAATACCGGTAAAGCAAACCTTTCGCAACCGCATCACTATGATCTGAGCGTTATGAAACCCTTCATTAGGTTTGGAATTGGCGCTATGGGTGTTATAGGGCATGCGTTGATAGGTATTGTAAAAAATATTCCAAAGCCGCATGATGATGACCGAGGTAAAAATGATAGGATTATTAAGCTATAATACGGGTTGTTGTTATTAACGCACCCTGTTGAATAGCCGTTAATGATTGTTAATATAGGTTAGTATCCTGTTGATAAAAAGAGAGTTATCATACCGAACAAATATTTTAACCATTCGTTGTTTTTATGTTGGGAAACAATAGATAAATACTTAACGTATGAACACGTTATATCAAAAACTGAACGAATTTGGCACCCTGGTATATACCACAAGCCGTACAAAAAATATGGATATGGCCGATTACTTTACAGTATTGCTACCGGCCCATCCGGTAATAAAAAATACAGATCAAACCCGCCCCAATATCCGGTTTAATGATGGCTGCCCCTGGGCCGTAAAGCGCGAAGTAGCCACCCTCTGGAGAAGGGTTTTTACTTAGTATCAGCTTTATGTGGCTGCTGATATTTACCCCTAATACTTAATATTTGTTGCATGGCAGAATGATAAACACCTCATTCTTCATTAGTGAACAAGATATTGATGATTGGGGCACAAACATACTTAAATGTACAAGGCTGCCTCTCATAATTTACCTTTCTGCTACAAATGGCGATGGACAAATGTGTATATTTGTACCATAAAACAATTCCAATTTATTTAATGAAAGTATTCATATCAGGACTGCCCCCGCAGGTAGGGGAGGGAGAACTAACAGAGGTTTTTAGTGATTTTGGGCCGGTAAAATCGCTCCGTATCATTAAGGATCATCAAACCAAGCAAAGCAAGGGTTTCGGCTTTGTAGAAATGGTAAATGAAGATGAGGCCCAGGAAGCTATTAAACACATGAACGGCCAGCGCTATTATGAGAACATTATCCGTGTAAACATAGCCGACGATAAAGCCCCTCGCCCAAGCAACGGTGGCGGCAATAGCCGTAAACCACGGTTTTAAGCTT
>CAZZVY010000105.1:0-10551 GCA_964657585.1 uncultured Mucilaginibacter sp.
ATGCCGGGTATCTATCGGTACAGATACTTACATCGGGCATTGAGCAGGTAATGCCCGTTATTATTGACGAACTGCAAAAGCTGTTAAATCCCATAGGTATCTTTGATAAAAGTGATACTTCTTCCCGCGCACACGAGGGCCTGGGCCAATCCTATGGCGTACTGGCGGGGAGCCAGCCGCCGGAACTGGTAACCGTAAAAGAGAACGGGCTTAGCTACAGCATTAATATTGCAGAAGGACAAAAATCGGGTTTTTACTGTGATCAGCGCGATAACCGACGCATACTTGCAGGCTATGTAAAAGGCAAAGCGGTTTTAGATTGCTTTTGCTATACGGGCGGCTTCACTTTAAACAGCTTAATGCAAGGCGCAGCAGCAGTTACCAGTGTTGATAGTTCGGCACTGGCTATTGATACGCTTAACCAAAATATTGGGCTAAACAATTTTAATGTGGCAAAACATGTAGCCATTAAGGCCGACGTTAACAGCCAGCTAAGGAAATTCAGGGATGAGGGTGTTAAATTTGATGTGATCGTGCTGGATCCTCCTAAATATGCGCCGTCCCGCTCGGCGCTGGACCGCGCTTCGCGGGCTTATAAGGACCTGAACCGACTTGCTATGCTATTGTTAAATAATGGCGGCTTATTAGCTACCTGGTCATGCTCGGGCGCTATGGATATGGAAACCTTTAAACAGGTACTGGCCTGGGCCGCGCTTGATGCAAACAAACAGGTACAATTTATCCACCAGTTTTGCCAGCCCGAGGATCATCCTATCCGTTCATCCTTTCCTGAAGGAGAATACTTAAAGGGGTTACTGTGCAGGGTGTTTTAAAAAAGTATGCAGTAAGCAGTTTGCAGCTTCAGTAGGTTATTTAAGAGCCTTTAGAAAAATACCTATACACCAAAGGCCGCATATCGCGGCCCTTGGTGTATAGACAGATGTTAGCAGAATCACTGGTCAAACTTTACACTCCCGTAATTTGATTTAATGGTGATCACTTTTTCGGTACTGCCTTTACCTATATGGCCTTTATAGGTTTGGGTACTGCTCCACCTGCCATTATTATCATCAGGACTTTTACTGGTTACAGTTACTCCGTTATTATAATTAAAGCCCGCATAATGAACGGTTACATCAAAATTGGCATTATCATTAGTTAGTGAATTTAACATTATTGGCGCATAAGACGAAGTAACGGATAGGGTTTTAAGGTTTTTATCAAGGTTACCTATCTGTAAACCATTGCCATAGTGCAAATCAATAACACCTGATGTGCTTAATTTTCCAATTTTGGCAGGACTATATCTGATAACCGCATTCAACCTGTCAGCCGATAACAGGTTAAGGCTGCCGTATGATATATTGACATCGCCCCCGCCAATACTTTCAATATCTGCCGCGCCGTACCGTACATCAATAGTGTTGCTGGTGTTTGTTAAGGCCTTGCTGGTTAAACTGCCATAGCTGTTTTTTACCATTACCTTTCCAGATAGCTCCGGCAATATTATTGCACCATAGCTATTACTTAATGTCAGGGCGCTTTTAGCCGGCATGTACACGGTATAATTTATAATGGTTTTACGTACAGTAGTTTTTCCGTTATTGGTCCAGGTTCCCCAAAAATTGTTTTTGTGGTTTTCGTCTCCTATTACTGTGTTAAAGCTAACACCCGCATTGTCTTTACTGTCAGTAATCTTTACCTGGTCAAGTAAGGTCTGTGCGTCGGCATCTTCATTGGCATAGGCCTTAATATCCACATCAACCTTAACTTCGTTTTTGGTCCAGGTGTTTACAGTTACCTTTCCATAATGGTTTTCAATGTTTATTTTGTCGTTAGCGTCAATTGCATAGGTTTTAGTGTATGAGCGGCTTTTTAATTTATATTCACCGCTGGCTACCTTTTTATCCAGGTCTTCGGTATAATCAAAATTAAAACGGAAATTCATGTTCTGGCCGAAGCTTTTAAAACTTTGGTTAAATCTTTCCGTCATTTCCTTACTTCGTTCGGCCATCCGTTTAGCCATTTCGGCATTATTTTTAGTCCGCTCTTCGGTATTAAGGGTACTCATTTGCTTACGCAGATCGGCCATTTGTTCCTGTAGTTTCTTCATCTTTTTCTGGTAAACGGTATCCTGCTGACCTAAACCCATATAGATGTTTCCCATATCTGCCAAAGGGGCAACTTGATATGTTAGTCCGTTTACAGTGCTCAAATCCGGTATAGGTATTGCTGGGCCGGCAGGGCTATAGTTTTGTGCGGGTACGGGTGGTTGCGGTGTTACCGGCGCTGGTGGTTGCTGGGCAAAGCTGTTTGCGCTGATGCCCATGAGGCATATTAATGCCATGGCGGCAATTTTATATACTTTTGGTTTCATGTGTTTGTTGAGTTTTAAATTCATTAAATTGTTGTATCACATTAAGTTGCTGATTTAGTACCTCGGTTTGTATTTGCAAGTTCCGGATCATTGCACGTAAAACACGCTCCTGGTTGGGGCTGGTAACTAATTGCTTGTTAAGTTCTTTATAGGTTGAGTCCATCCTGGCTATCTCTGTGCTGAACTCCTGGTAAAGTTCAGGGTTTGATTTGGTGAGCGTTTTCAGCTCGTTGCGTTTGCTTTGTACTATCGAGGCATATTGCATCCGCTCTTTGGCAAATTCAGGGTTTATGGCAGCATAATCAACAGTGTTGGCCTTTTGGTATTTTAAATACCATGTAAAACTGATGCCCATTACCATAATCACTATAGCGGCTACCCGCAAAACAAACCCTAACGAAAAGGTCCTGGCCTGGCGCTTTGACGCTTGCTTATTTGCCTTTTCCTGCGCCTGCAGCTGACTTGTTATATTGGCCCAAATTTCAGTGCGTGGTTCAAGTTGTTCAAACTCAGTACGGTTGTTCCTTATAAAATCTTCTAATCGCTTGCTCATGCCACTGATCCTTTCTGTTTTAATATTTCACTTAATTTTCGTTTCGCCCGTAAAAACTGCGTACGGGATGTATTTTCCGATATATTTAATATCTGCCCTATCTCTTCATGGTCATATCCCTCCAGTAAATAAAGGGAGATCACCACCCTGTAGCCTTCCGGCAATTCCTGCATGGCGGACTTTACCCGCTCCACTTTGTAAAGCACTTCTTCATCATCGTCCGGTTCTTCATCAGCAATATTTTCTATTCCACTATCCTCCAGTTCGGCCCACTCCATTTTGCGTTTACGAAGCAGGTTAATAGACCGGTGCACTACAATTTGTTTAAGCCATAACCCAAAGGTGGTTTCCTGCCTGAAATCCTTTATGCGGTTAAACGCATCCAGGAACGCTTCCTGCAGCACATCTTCAGCTTCGGCAACATTACCCACTATCCTGAAGGCGATGTTTAACATCGCTTTAGCATACAGCTTGTAAAGTTCATAACAGGCCTTTTTACTGCCCTGCTTGCACTCTGCAACCAGTTGATAATGTTTGTCTATGTATACAGCTTCCAAAATTGTAAACCAGCTTTCATGGTAATAGACACAGGGTTTTTCCCTGCGTTGCACGGTTATGGTAAATAAGTTAAATATCTTTTGAAGATAGAAGATGGTCAGGTTTTATTTTACTTTAAAATAAACTGTCTGTAGCATAGCTTTATAGCAATTTAAGTAAATCCTTACACCGATACATAGTGGCCTTCCGTTTCAATCGCGTTCATGATAAGGTTTACCACTGATAAAACCGGTAGGAAATTCCGTTGGTGCTTATAATAACCTATCGGCAAAAATTATAATGGCTGATAACGCGCAGCATAATGAAAGCGCAGCGAATAACCTAATGACCTGACAAAAAACCGTCAATCACGTTTACGGCGTTATTATACCGCTGCTGGCCAATACCTGATATAACCACATATTCAGCATTTAAGGCTTGCAGTTCCTGGTGCCATACCGCCATAAAGTGTTCGCGCTGGTTGGGGAAATCACGCAGAGGGTCATCCTGCCAGGGAAGGTCAATATCTAACAACAGATACAAATCATAATGATGCCGGGGCAAATTATCAAGAACAATTTGCGGGGTGTAGCCGAACAGGGCATCGCTCCATATTTTTACGGTAATAGGGGTAGTATCGCAAATCAATATCCGGTTGGCTTGGGGCAGGAGGTCGGTTTCAAGCGCAATTTGTCCGTAAAACATTCTTATCTCGTCATCAATAGTGGGCGGGGCGGTTAAGGTTTCGCAATATCCGCGAGCAAATTCAGGCACCCAAACGGTGTGGTAATGTTTAGCCAGGTAAGCCGACATGGTTGACTTACCGGTTGATTCCGGCCCTGTAACGGCTATTTTTATAGCGCTCATTAGCTTGTTTGTTTAACTGCCCAAGGCCAAGATTAACTACCTATTGCTATTACTGTGCCTTTGCCACCCGCAAACCAACATCGCTCACCTCATGCAGCGGGTTATCACGCATGTTTTGCTCTATAGCAAAATGATAGGTGCCTTTAACTGTAAACTTAAAATTAGTTTTGAACGGTATCTGGTAGCTATATAAATTACCTGAGCCGCTGCCCAGCCACTCGCCTGTCTTTTCAGCCAGTTTTAATTCATAACGCATTACTTCAGGCTTCAGGGCTGGCCCTGTGGTATGCAGCAGCAGGAAAAGATTGGAATATTTATAATCGCCGGTTACCCGCAGGTTAAAGTATAGGTTATAGGGAACGGAAACATCATCTACCTTTACATTGTACTTAACTACATTGGCATAGCCCCAGTTGCGGTTAGCTATCCCGGTATTCTGATCAAAAACGGCGCCCGGATCAGTGCAGCCGGGGCTTATGATCAGCATAATAAATATATATATCCCCAATAAAATATTAAACCCCTGTTTCATTATTATTGCCATTAGGGTTCTGGTTTCGGTTTGGGCGATGCCTGCGCCGGTTGTTATTGCCTTCACCACCTATGGGTGAATTTTGCCCGCGCGGTTGGTTTAACTGTCCGCCTTCCGGTTTCGGCTGCCTTTGCGGCGCACCCGGCCTGCCGGCACCCGGTACCTGTTGCGGCCGGTTTTGCTGTTGCTGCGGCCGGTTTCCCTGCTGGCGCGCCTGTTGGTTTGGAGCATTACCACCCTGTACAGATTGGCCGCCACCCGGGCGGTTTTGTTTCTTAATGCGGTTATTTTTATTACGGTTGCGTTCGTCTAAGCGGGTAAGGCTGTCCTGGCCAACCACATTTTCATAATCCAAAGCTTTGGTAACCGGCGCAGTAATCTCTACCGGTTCGCCCAGATCAGCCGGGATAATGCCCTCCCGGTTCATTTTTTGTATTTCTTTTACTCGGCCAACATGTATGGGTACCCAATTCTCTTCGCCGGGATAGCTGAACCACATCAGTTTTTTAAAGATATCCGTTTTTTGCAGGCGTGCGTCGCCCTTTTCAGTTTTCAGCATATTCACATTATCGGGAATATGCTTCAGGGCATCCATATAGGTATCAAGTTCATAATTTAAGCAGCACTTTAGTTTACCGCATTGCCCGGCCAGTTTAAGCGTATTAAGCGATAAATTTTGATACCGTGCCGCTGAGGTAGAAACGGTTTTGAAATCTGTAAGCCAGGTACTGCAACATAGCTCGCGCCCGCATGAGCCTATGCCGCCTAAACGGCTTGCTTCCTGCCGCATACCTATCTGCCGCATTTCGATACGGATACGGAACGACTCGGCCATTTTCTTTATCAGCTCACGGAAATCCACACGGCCCTCTGCCGTATAATAAAAGGTAGCCTTGGTTTTATCGCCCTGGTAGTCTACATCACTCAGCTTCATGCTCAGGTTAAGGTCAAGCGCCAGTGTCCGGGCCTTGTGCATGGTTTCCCACTCCAGTTCCTTAGCCATTTTCCATTTGTTCACGTCAGCCTCGGTAGCTTTGCGGTATATTTTTTTAGCTATATCGGCTTCCTTTACATGTCGCTTGGTCATTTGCATACGTACCAGTTCGCCGGTTAACGACACATGCCCTATATCGTAACCGCCTGTAGTGGTTTCCACGGCCACCAGCTCGCCGGCCTCCAGGTAAATATTATCCTGGTTAACAAAAAAATCCTTGCGAGATCCCTTGAACTTTACTTCTACTATCTGGAAAGGCTTATAATTAGCCGGCATATCCATGTGCGACAGCCAGTCGTAAACATCTAATTTGCTGCAGCCATTAGTAAGGCAAGCGCCGTTACTTTTGCAGCCAGCAGGGGCGCAACCGCCGCCTGTTGAACAACTTCCACATCCCATAATTAACCTGGTATATAATGAGCCCCTTGCGGGAACGTTTTAAAATACGTTATATTAACAATTTGTAAAGATACATCTAAAAACAATATCCTGGGGTTGGCATTTCGCTCCACGTGGTAATGCGCTTTTTCCATTTCTGCGCTAACGGCCTCAGCCATAGGCAAACTCAATACCTTAATCATTTTTTGGGCTACTTCCAGTTCGGCAGCAGGCAAATGTACCAGGCTGCCCGCGCCCGATAAAAGCAGGCAACACTCACGTGTAAAGCTGATGCCGTAGCGCAAAAAAGTTTTCTGGTTCTCGCGGCCTTGCCTGGCCATATGCTCGGTAAAGGCAATTAGCTCTGGCCCCTTGTCTGTAAAACACATGCGCAGCCAGTCAACAAATAATTTATGATAGCCCTTAGTTTCCTGTTGCAGCATTTTAAGGGCTTCCGTCATATTGCCGTTGCTCAGGTAGGCAATTTCTTCGGCAGCGTGCTGGGTTTGGCCGTGGTTCTCGCTCAGGCAGTTTTTAATATCATTGTATCCAAGCGCGGGTATCTTTATCAGTTGCGTACGGGAAAGGATGGTAGTTAGTATCTGGTCCTGGTTTTGTGCTGCCAGCAAAAACAGCGTATTAGGCTGCGGCTCCTCTATGATCTTCAGCAACGCGTTGCCTTCTTTATCCAGGTACTCGGGCAGCCATAGTATCAAAACCTTATAAGCCGATTCAAAGGGCTTAAGGCTCAGTTTTTTAATGATCTGGTGGCATTCTGCAATATTAATATTAGCTTGCTTGTTCTCTGCATCCAGATAATCGCGCCAGTCGTCCAGGCTTAGATATGGATTTGCTAAAAATGCTTCTCGCCACTGCTCCACAAACGTCAGGGCGTTATCTTCCTTATGTTTAGCAAAGAACGGGTAAGAGAAATGCAGATCAGGGTGTACAAGTTTTTGGTATTTACGGCAGGATGCACATACCCCGCAGGAGTCATCGGGCTGCCGGTCCGCACAGCTGATATATTGTGCATAGGCTACCGCCAATGGTAAGTTTCCCGAGCCCTCCGGCCCTAAAAACAACTGCGCATGGCTTACCCGGTTTTCGGTAACCGAATTGATTAACCTTTGCTTTACAGCAGCCTGGCCTACTATATCTTTGAACTGCATTGGTGCAAGATAGCAATTTTAGTGAGTGGTGAATAGTGAGTGGTGGGTTTTGGTTTGGAAAATTATTTTTACAATGCACAAATTAACGTTATACAAAAATATCTTTGCAGCAAATATATTGACTACTTACAATTCACCACCCACCGCATGCGCTTAATGGCCTTTGATTACGGTACCAAACGTATAGGCATTGCCGTGACAGACCCGCTGCAAATTATTGCTACCGGGCTGGGTACTGTACACCCTAAAGATATTATTGACTACCTGAAAAAATATATTTTGACCGAACAGGTAGAACGGTTTATAGTTGGCGAACCAAAACAGATGGATAATACGCCTTCGCAATCAGCCGTGCATGTAAATGGCTTTATAAACCTGCTTAAAAAGCAGTTTCCGGGCATACCCATATCTACGCTCGACGAGCGGTTTACCTCTAAAATGGCTTCCGCTGCTATTTTAACCAGCGGGCGAAATAAAAAGGACAGGCAGGACAAGGGTTTGGTAGATACAGTATCTGCGACGATACTGCTGCAATTATGGATGGAAACCATTCGTTAATTGTCTGAGAGTTATTGCCTCATTTACATTTAATGTAGCTTGCATATTTACCGTATAAGCTGGTTTCCAAAGCTTAAACGGCGGTGTTAAACCGCCTGTCAGGCATGTATGCCTTCACTTATTTCTTCGATCATTTTTTTGTTAAAGGCTGGCAGGTCGGCGGGTGTGCGGCTGGTTACCAAACCATTATCGGTTACCACTTCTTCATCTACCCAGTTTGCGCCTGCATTTATCAGGTCGGTCCGCAGTGACGGGTATGACGTTAATTTGCGCCCGCTTATCAGCCCCGTTTCTATCAGCAACTGAGGGCCATGGCAAATAGCTGCAACTGGTTTATTTTCATCTAAAAAAGCTGAAACAAACGCCACGGCCGATTTATTTTGCCGTAACTTATCCGGGTTTAGTACGCCGCCTGGCAAAACCAGTGCGTCATAGTCGTCAGGGCTAACTTCATCCAGGGTTTTGTCTACATCTACTTCAATTCCCCATTTATCCTTATCCCAGGCTTTTATCCGCCCGCTTTTTGGTGACACGATATGTACAGTTAGGCCTGCAGCCTTTAAAGCTTCTTTTGGGCTGGTTAATTCTACCTGCTCAAATCCTTCTTCAGTAAGGATCACTACCTTTTTATCGCTTAAACTCGCCATAATTTTTGCTGTTATAATATTTTATACTACACGGATAAAAGGTTAAGGTTTCAGAAAAGTTAAATTAATTAATTCTATTACAACATACACAGGCTACAACTCCTTTCTTTTAAAAAATAACCGGTAATACCCTTGTATTATAAAGTAAATGACTTATGCGGATGGTATTCTTGTATTTCGCAAGTTAAGGTAAAACGTGTAGCAGGTATGTTTAAATCAAGCTGGTTATTCATAATACTCATATGTACCTAAACATATTTCAGCGCGTGGTTTATGAAATTAGTGGTCAAACCAAAGTCTTCGGTGCCTTTGCGGCGGATAAAAAAGAAGTCTCGCGTTATTTTCAGGCCTTCAACGGGTACCTCAACCAGGTCTCCCTCGGCTAACTGGCGTATGATAGACGGGCGCGGCATAAAGCCCAGGCATTCATCAGCCAGTAAAAAATTCTTTAAGGCTTCGGTGCCGCCAAGCCTTATCTGCACCGAGAGGTCGGCCGGTTTAATGTGATGGGCAGACAAGGCCTTTAGTAAGGCATTTAACGTACCCGACCCGCGTTCGCGCAAGGCCAGGGGCGTTTTAACCAGTTGTTTTAATGTTAATGACCTGCCCGCCAGCGGACTTTTGGCCGAGCAAACCGGGATAACCTCGTCGCTCATGAATGGTTTGTAGGATACCGTTGTCAATTTGTTATCAACTTCAATAATGCCTATATCAACCTCGTGGTTTAGTAACGCGTTCAGAATATATTCTGAATTGCGGTTAACCAGCTGCACATCAACATTGGCATATTGTTTTTGAAAGCCGGATAATATTGACGGCAGAATATACAGCGCAATAGTAGTGCTGGCCCCCAGGCGTAAATGGCCTGCAGCGTTTGAAAGGTTGCTTAACACCGAAAGCTCGTATTCAATTTTACGCTCAATCTCGGTGGCCTGCAATAAATATTCGTTCAGTTTTTTGCCTGGCTCTGTTAACAATATACTATTGCCGCGGCGTTCAAAAAAAGCTACTTTGTACTGGTCTTCCAGGCCTTTAATATGTTTGCTGATGGCAGGCTGGGTAACAAATAATACCTGTGCTGCTTTTGAAAAGCTCATATTAGCGGCAACTTCCATAAAAACACGGTGGGCAAAAGATATCATAAGTCAAAGATAGGCAGTAGTTATAAATAATAGTTATAATGCTGCTGTTATTAGTTATTAAGTGCCTGTTGCGGTATGGTACATTGTTTAATAAACACAAAAAAAGAACAGAACACTATAAAAATTACGAGGTTATAGTAAAACGATTGATTATGAAAATATATAAGTACCTGCACTCTTGCCTGGTGTTTGAAAAGGATAACTTTAAACTGCTTATTGACCCTGGTACCTTTACGTTTGCCGAAGAGTTTATTGCTCCTGCTGAATTTAATGATGTGGATGCCATCATCATTACCCATAACCACCCCGACCACCTGGATATTGCTAACCTCAAACAAATTACAGAAGAAAGCGGGGCAAAAATTTATACCAATACACAAGTGGCCCATCAGTTAGCGCAGGAGAATATACCCAGTGAAGCAGTTCCCGGGCAGATAGGGCCTTTTCAACTGACAACCATAAGCGTAAAACACGAGGCCCTGTTAGATAATCCGCTTCCAGATATGACCGCTTTGCTTATTGACAATAAGGTGCTGCATTCGGTTGATTCTTTTGATGATAAAATGCTGGTTTACGCCGGTGTTGAAATGTTAATATTACCGGTAATGGCCCCGTTTTGTACCGAACTGATGGTAGCTGCCTTTGCAAATAAGGTAAAACCTAAACAAATTTTGCCCGTGCACGACGGGTTTGCCAAGCCTTTCTTTTTAAAACAGCGCTACGCTAATTACAAAAGGCATTTTGAAAAGCAGGGCATTGTTTTCCATGATAACATGAGCGAGATAGGTGCTTTTACG
>CAZZVY010000106.1:0-10465 GCA_964657585.1 uncultured Mucilaginibacter sp.
GGCATCCAGTACCAGCTTGGCCCCATATCAAAAATATAGCCGTTATCCGTAACTAACTGACGGGCCCTGCCGCCCGGGCCCGGGTTTTTCTCATATACATCAACACTGCAGCCACCCTTTGCTAAATATGCTGCTGAACTTAAGCCAGCAAAACCAGAACCAATGACCGCTACCTTGAACCTGTTTTTTTCTAACATTAACTACACTTCATTAATAGTACATCAATGTACATAATTTGTTTTTGTAATACAAATATATACTATATTTACCGGGTAAAGGTAAGCAGACTTTTAAAACCTAACTTATTTATGATTGTTATTTTACTGTGAATTTGTTATCTATAACGTTTTTAATTTTTATCGCCCTTCGTTTTATTATCATCATAATTAATGTTATTTCAAAATCTTGGTTATTAAAAACCAATGATAAGTTTAATATAAAAGTTTCGGTATTAATACCTGCGCGTAACGAAGAAACTAACATTATCAGGCTTTTAGAGTCGGTTACATTACAAAACTATACTAATTACGAAGTTATTGTGCTTGATGATGCATCAACCGACCGCACTTATGAGATAAGCGCCAGCTACTGCCAAAAAAACCCTAAGTTGAAAGTAATAAAAGGTAAGCCTTTGCCGCCAGGCTGGCTTGGAAAAAACTTTGCCTGCCACCAGCTTGCCATGGCTGCCAGCGGCGAATACTTGCTGTTTTTAGATGCCGACGTAGCAATTAAGCGTAACCTTATAAACAGTGCTATAAAGCAAATAAAAAATTGTGACCTTCATTTATTAAGCTTGTTTCCGGAACAGCAAACAATAACGTTCGGCGAAAAAATAATTGTTCCGTTAATGAATTACCTTTTGCTTAGCTTATTGCCTATAAGGCTGATATACAGTGCAAAAAACCCGGCTTTTGGTGTTGCCAGCGGACAGTTTATGATGTTTGATGCTAAAGTTTACAGGGAGCGCCAATGGCATAATTTGGTGAAGGATGATGTAGTAGAAGACCTTGCTATTATGCGGAGGGTAAAGGCAGCCGGGTTAAACGGCCAGGCTTTAATGGCAAATAGTTTGATAAATTGCAGAATGTACAGTACGTATACGGAGGCATTAAATGGTTTTAGTAAAAACTTTTTAGCGGTTTTTAACAATAGTATTTTATTATTCGCCGGCTACCTTCTCTTACTTTTTTGCGGCGCATTTTTTTTGTTTGCCACATTTAACTTGTGGGTAATTGGCCTGGTGTTGGGAATGATTATAACCGGCAGGATCATGATCAGTTTGCTGGCCGGCCAGCAAACAATTGCTGAGGTGCTGCTGCATCCTTTGCAAATGACCAGCCTTGCTGCTATATTTTTTAACATTGCCTATAAACGCTGGAAAGGCAGCACTCAATGGAAGGGACGTGTCATTAAAATATAATTCTAATCAGTTCCATTCTGAATGTTTGGTATAGTTAAACAGGTGCCTGTTACTGTGCGTTGACAAAAAGGCAAAGACCAGCCTATCAGCCTAACGCAGTTCTGTTCTTTGTATATTGCCGTAAGCTGATATTTTCGGCTAACTTAATATTTTTGCTGAATAATTTTTAATTATAACGATGATACCCATCCACAATGATCTATCCTAAAAAAAACTGGTTAGTTAAATGGTTTTTTAGGAATTATTTCCTTCAGCGTATCCGCTATAGTTTTTTAAAAATTGAATACGATAGGGTACAAGTGGATAAAAGCCGCTCCATCTTATTGGTTGCAAACCATTATAGTTGGTGGGATGCTTTTCTGCTTTACTGGCTCAATGAAAGGTTATTTCATAAAAGGTTTTATGTGATGACACTGGAAGAATCATTTCACAAGTGGCGCTTTTTAAGATACGTTGGGGCCTTTTCTGTAAAGAACAGATCAAAAGATATTCTAAAATCAATTGATTTTGCTGTCTCTTTACTTCAAGATCCGCAAAACCTGGTCTTGGTATTTCCGCAGGGGAAAATGTATTCCAATTTTACAGATAAGCTTGTATTACATAACGGTATATCCAGGATTGTTAAAAAAACCGGAGATAAGGCAAAAACAATTTTTGCGGTAAGCTTTATTGAAAGTTTTAAATTTAAAAAACCAACGGCTTATATATACCTGGAGGCAGATACGCCTGAGAACAGCACAGAGCTTAAAGAAGCATTCATGCAATTTTACCAATTAGCAAAAACAAAGCAATCAGAAATATTTTATTGATTACCTGGCCAGCTAATTAAAAATTAAGGGCACACTAATTATAAGTATGCCCTGTAAAAGTTTAGTTGAACTTTGTGGGATGCAGTTTGGTTTTATCTGCCTATCCTATACGCCGCATCGTTCCAGAATATCTCCTTTTTAAACTCTACCAGCTTAGTTTCTTTACCTATCAGCAGGTATTCAATATCAGCCATATCGGCAAAGTCGCTCAGATGTTCGTTAGTTAAATTCTGACTGTAACAGGTATGGTGTGCGCCTCCGGCGTGTATCCAGGCTGCGCAGCCGGTTTGCATATCAGGGTATGGCTTCCATAATACACGGGCTACGGGAAGTTGTGGCAGGTCGTGCATTGGCTCAACGGCTTCTACCTCGTTAACTATTAAACGGAAACGGTTGCCCATATCCACTATAGAGGCATTAAGCGCCGGGCCTGCACCAACGTTAAACACCAGACGTACCGGGTCGGCCTTGCCGCCAATACCCAGGGGGTGTACCTCTACGTTTGGTTTAGTGGCAGCAATTGACGAATCAATCTCCAGCATGTGCGACCCTAACACCATGGAGTTGCCGCCATCAAAATGGTAGGTATAATCTTCCATAAACGCATTGCCGCCCGGCAAGCCGGCACCCATTACCTTCATAGCACGAACCAGGGCTGCTGTTTTCCAGTCGCCTTCGCCGGCAAAGCCATAGCCTTCGGCCATAAGGCGCTGGGCGGCTATGCCCGGTAATTGTACCATGCCGTGCAGGTCCTCAAAGGTATCGCTAAAACCCTTAAAGCCGCCATCCTGCAAAAATGTGCGCAAACCTATTTCAATTTTAGCCGCCTCGCGCAGCGAAGCATGTTGCTCGCCTTCTTTTTGCAGGGCAGGTGCAATAGTATAGCTGCGTTCGTATTCCGCTATCAGGTCATCTATCTGCTGATCGGTAACCCTGGCTATCACCGCAACCAGATCACCTATGCCATGGGTATTTACCGAGAAACCGAATTTCAGTTCAGCCTCCACCTTGTCGCCATCGGTAACCGCCACAAAGCGCATGTTATCGCCAAAGCGGACAAACTTGGCGCCCTGCCAGTCGTACCAACCGGCGGCGGCGCGGCTCCAGGTATTAATCTGGTCCAAAACCTTTGTTTCCTGCCAGTGGCCAACCACTACCTTGCGGCGTATGCGCAGGCGCGACATAATGAACCCAAACTCCCTATCGCCATGGGCGCTCTGGTTAAGGTTCATAAAATCCATATCTATGGATGCCCAGGGTATCTGACTGTTAAATTGGGTATGCAGGTGCAGTACCGGCTTGCGCAATATCTTCAGCCCGTTTATCCACATTTTGGCAGGGGAGAAGGTATGCATCCAGGTAACAATGCCGATGCAGTTTTTAGCGGTATTGGCATCCTGGCAAATAGCATAAATTTCTTCGGTACTTTTTACAGTAGGTTTAAATACCACTTTTACCGGTATTTGCTCTGCAGCATCCAGGCCGGCGGCTATCTGCTGCGAATGCTCCGCCACCTGTTTTAAGGTTTCCTCGCCATACAGGTGCTGGCTCCCTGTAACAAACCATACCTCAAAGTCTTTTAAATCGATCATATTTTTGGGTCATTTTTCTGCGCGTAATAGGTTATTTCGCTGCGCTGTCATTGTTTTAATATTCACTCTTTCACAACCCCCTCACTTACTGCCCGTAATACGAATCAGGCCCGTGCTTGCGCTCGTAATGTTTCCTGATAAGCGAGTCTTGTAAGCGCGGCGATTGCAGGTTGATCTGCTCGGTCAGCAAAGCCATTTTGGCTACAGTTTCCAGTACGGCGCTGTTGTAAACGGCCTTTGCGGCGGTTTTTCCCCAGGTAAAGGGGGCGTGGTTGCCTACCAGTATCATTTCCACCTCCCGGTAATCCAATCCTTTTTCCTGCAGGCATTCCATGATCTGGAAACCTGTTTGATGTTCATAATTACCCTGTATCATTACATCGCTCATTGGCTTTGCGCAGGGAATATCAACCGTGGTATGATCTGCATGTGTTGTGCCGAAAATAGGTATATCCCGCTGAGCTTGCGCCCATGCTGTAGCATACATGCTATGGGTATGCGCTATGCCGCCTATCTCTGTAAAATGTTTATAAAGCACCGCGTGGGTCTTTGTATCTGATGAAGGCCTTAACGTGCCTTCAACTACGTTGGCTTCCAGGTCAACGATCACCATTTTTTCAGGCGAAAGGTCATCATAGGCAACACCGCTGGGCTTGATAGCGAAAACGCCCAGATCACGGTCAAGCTCACTTACATTGCCAAAGGTAAATAATACCAGACCCAGTTTGGGCAGCTGCATATTGGCCTCATAGGCCGCTTGTTTAATATGTTGGTATTTGCTGCTCATTGTATTAATGTGCTGAAGTATGTTGTTCAATATAAGTGCCCAGCGCTGCGTATTGCTGATAGCGTTTGCTATAAAAATCTTTTAAATCCCTATTTGGAAAATATTCTTTATCAAAACCGCCGCCCATAGCAGCCATCGCCTGCTGTACATCAGGATAAATACCGGCTACCGTAGCTGCAAACATTGCCGCACCTAAGGCACAGGTGTGTTCAAACTGGTGTATGCGGATAGGCATCTGCAATACATCGGCCATCATTTGCATAATATAGGGCGATTTTTTAGCTACCCCGCCTATGCCTATTAATCCTTTTACCGGAACGCCCTGACTGTTAAACCGGTCTACAATGCTTTTGGCCCCAAAGCAGGTAGCCTCGGCCAGTGCGCGGAACAGCCTTGGGGCATCACTGCCCAGGTTTAACCCGCTGATGCTGCCCTTCAGCAATTGATTGGCATCGGGCGTGCGGCGGCCGTTAAACCAGTCCACAGCCAGTTCTGCGCTTTCATTTAAAGGGAGTAAGGCAGCCTGGTTGCTGAGTTGCGGGATAATTTTGGCTGATATTTCATCGGCAATTGCCTGTGCGGTAGTTTTGTTAACTAATGTGGTTTGCAGCAGCAGGTTTTGCAATGGCCATTCCAATAATTTACGGAACCAGGCATAGGTATCGCCAAAGGCAGATTGGCCAGCCTCTAAACCGGCCATACCTGGTATAACGGAGCCATCAACCTGGCCGCAGATACCGGCTACCAGTTTACCTTTCATATCGGCATTTGGAGCAACCAAAATGTCGCAGGTGGACGTTCCCATTACCTTACTTAAGTAATAAGGCTCAATTTGCCCGCCAACGGCGCCCATGTGCGCATCAAAAGCGCCAACGCCAACCTTTACATCGGCGCTTAAACCTAAACGTTCCGCCCATTCCGTACTTATGTTTCCAGCAGAAATGTCGGATGTATAAGTGTCTTTATATAATCTATCAGTTATACCATCCAGCAAAGGATCAAGCGAGGCGAAGAACTTATTCGGGGGCAGACCACCAAAGTCTTCGGCCCATAAGCCTTTGTGCCCGGCCGAGCACCGCCCGCGCATAATTTGCGCAGCATCGGTACCGCCGGTTAACAGAAATGGTATCCAATCGCAATGTTCCACCCACGAGTACATGGCTTTACGTACGGTTTCATCTACCCGTAAAATGTGCAGCAGCTTGGCCCAAAACCATTCGGATGAATATATACCGCCCACATATTGCAGGTAATTCTTATCAAATTTTTCGGCGTGTGCGTTTATTTCTGCAGCTTCCTTTATAGAGGTATGATCTTTCCATAAAACAAACATAGCGTTGGGCTCCTGCTCAAATTCGGGAAGTAAAGCCAATGGTACGCCCTGTTTGTTCACCGCAACCGGGGTAGAACCTGTAGTATCTACGGAGATGGCTTTTACCTGCGCAGCAACTTCAGGCCCGGCTTTTTTAACGCAATCTTTAATGGTTGTTTCCAGTCCGTCAATATAATCCTGCGGGTGCTGGCGAAACTGGTTTTCGGCGGCGTTGCAGTAAAGTTGCTGCTGCCAGCGCTGGTAATAATATACCGATGTTGCTATTTCTCTTCCATTACCGGCATCTACAATAACCGAACGCACGGAATCCGTACCGTAGTCAACCCCGATCACATATTCATTAAGGTCACTCATTGGTTTATAATAATTGTTAAATTAACAGTTATATTTTTATTAAATAAAATTTTAATGGAAAAAATCTGTCTGCATCAAAATTTACGGAATTTATGGTTCTCATAATTCTGAAATTCTTTGATTTTACTGATGCAGACATTTCATGTGGATTTGCTTACCCATTTGTTTACTCACATTGAGGATACAGTTGTACTGGTAAATGCATAAATATATTTGAAGCCAATATAAACTACGTTAAATTAAAAACTTTTTGTAACAACTTAATTATAGAGTAACCTTTTTAGATGTTTATACGTAAGGGGCCGGTTTTTCGTTGTTAAATGGCTTTGTATTTGAAATACCGGTTATCAGATACATTAAACATTATTAACATGACTGCCGAACAAAGAACCATTATAGAACAGCGAATAAGGGATATTAACGATCGCCAAACTATAACTTTAATGATCTCTTATCTTATAGCTATTGTAGGCGCCTTTATGGTAATTGCCTTTGTATAACCTTGGATTTGCAATAACTGTACCGTATCAACTTATAAAAGGTTTCCACCAACCGGTATTTAGCCCTTGTTCGCTAAATTCAGCCGGCTGCCCTGGTTCGGGTAAAAACAATTTGATATTTTTTTGCTCTGCATAACTAACAAGGCGTTCCACCGGTTCAAACCAGGCATGCGGCGCCAGGTTAAAGGTGCCCCAATGTATAGGCATCATTATCTTGCCTTTAAGGGCCAGGTGAGCGTTTGTGGCATTTTCAGGCCCCATATGTATGTCCGGCCAGTTTTTGCCGTAAGCGCCAATTTCCAGCATGGTCAGGTCAAACGGGCCGTACAACTGGCCAATATCATAAAACCCATCAAACCAGCCAGAATCTGCCCCGAAAAATAGGTTATGGGTATGCCCTCTGATCACAAATGCCGACCATAAAGTTTCGTTACGGTTCAATAATCCCCTGCCTGAAAAATGCCTTGCCGGTACGGCTGTAACCACACAATCATGATCTATCATGATGCTGTCTCCCCAATCCATTTCTGTGATGTAGTTAGGTATGATACCAAATTTTTGCAGGTACCGCCCTACGCCCGCCGAGCAGTAAAAGGGTATGTTTTTCCCTTTGAAAAAGCTGATCGTATCTTTATCCAGATGGTCGTAATGATCATGCGATATAATTATCGCATCAAGCGGGGGCAGATCGATAAGTGCTACTGGCGGAGCAAAAAAGCGTTTAGGCCCTATAGCTTGTGAAAATGAAACCCTTTGGCTCCAAACCGGGTCGGTAAGGACCCGGCGGCCGTCAATCTCTATCAGTAAGCTGGAATGGCCCATCCAGGTAATCCTTAAGCCGCTGTCAGGAAATTTTTGGTACAAGGCAACGTTGGTGTGGAATGGCCCTAATTGCTTTTTGGGTGTATTTTCAGCTTTGCTGGTAAGGTATTCGGTTAAAATGGGTATAAACTTATTAAATCCGCCTGCGTGTGTTGGTATAAGATTAATGTATTTTCCTTCTTTTTTTTTGGATCCCGGCAGCGTCATCTTTATGTTATTATATGATATAAGGTTTAGTTAGTACCTGTAAGTTACAGCAACGCAAATAACGCGAAATGTTACCACTAATTAACTAATATGACAAATTAGTTACTCAAAAAATAAATAATCTCATCACACACTTGTTTAAGGGCCGCAGGCAGCACATTTAGCGGATAGGGGTGCAATGCGTTAAAAACATGGTCGGCTTTTTTTATTACCGATAGCCGGGCAGCAGGTTGTGCTTTATTTAATTCGTGCGCCTGTTTCAGCGGTACGCTCGTATCCGCATCGCCATGAATGATTAGCCAGGGTTGAGTTATTGCGGCTGCCTTTGCAGCAATATCAAGCAAGGAAGGATGGCGGTCAAGGTCATCCAGCAAGGTGGCCTTCAAAGGCATTTGCTGCGCTGTCCGTGTGTTAACAATGTATCTTAAACCCTGTATACGCCATTGCTGTTCTTCGTCCTTAGGCCACAGATCTCGGAAACTGGCTATTGAAGCCAGTGTTATCAGTTTATTAACCCGCACATCAGTGGCTGTTTTAATAATGCTGATACCGCCGCCCATGCTGTGCCCCATTAAATAAACACTTTGCGCCCGGGGCATAGCCGAGCCGTTACAAACAAAATCAATGATCTTGCCCAGATCGTCTATTTCTATGCTGAAGGTATTTTCGCTAAAGGCTATCAGGTCGGCAAAATCAACCGGCTGATCGGGTGTGGTGCCGTTATGCGAAAAGTTAAATTTAAAAAAACGAAAGCCATACTCTGCAAAATACCGGGCCACCAGGTTATGCGTACCCCAATCCTTAAACCCCTTAAAGCCATGCACAAATATTACCATTGGCACCTGTGGGTTTACATCGTTAAAGGTGAGATCGGCCAGCATTAACCGCCCTTTAGCGCCGGGGATGGTATAAGTTTCTTTTTTGATCATTTAAAATATCACTTTCCGCTTGTCAAAGCTATGATAAAATACCTATTCCTACATTCATTTCTGATAGGTAAACCAGTTATAGGCTTTACTATTATATGCCTTTTTATAATACATATCCGGCTTATTTTAAAGGGGTACCTTATTCCACCCATCTTTATCAGGCACTTTAACAAAAAGTACAGTTTTATTACAGAATTATATATTAAGTTAGTAAAAAACACCTCAATATGAAATTTTTACAAAAATATCCATTTGCTGTAATACTGTTTTGCAACGTTATCTGTTTATCATTAGTTGCTACAGCACAATCTACCGGCTTTAAGGTTTTAGCTGACTATTATATTAAAAGCCCTGGTGGCTGGGATTACATTACGGTTGACGGGGCAGACAAACGCATATATACATCGCATGGCAACCAGGTGAATATTTTAAGCACCAAGGGCGATTCGATTGGTTATGTGCCTACCCAGGGCGTGCATGGGATAGCTATAGTAAAAGCATTAGGCAAAGGCTATATTAGTGCAGGCCGGTCAAACACTATTGATGTTTTTGACCTGAAAACATTTAAGGTGCTGGCATCTGTACCGGTTGGGCAAAACCCGGATGCCATTTTTTATGATGATTTCTCAAAAAAGATAATTACCTGTAATGGCCGAAGTAAAGATGCAACGGTTTTTGACCCGTTTACCGATAAGGTTGTGGCAACCATACCCCTGGGCGACAAACCTGAAACTGCGGTATCAGATGGCAAAGGCAAAATATTTATTAACGGGGAAGGCACCAGCACAGTTATAGTGGTAAATGCGAGTACTTATAAAGAAATAGCACGATATAAAATTGACGGCGGCGAATCGCCATCGGGTTTAGCGATAGACAGGACAACTAACCGGTTGTTTATTGGCTGCGGCGATACTAAAACCATGGTTGTTATGGATGCCTCAAATGGGAAAACGGTAGGCAAGGCCCCAATCGGCGGAACAGATGGCGTGGTGTTTGACCCGGGTACAAAAATGGCCTTCGCGTCAAACGGCGAGGGAACCATCAGTGCTGTTAGAGAAGTTAATGCAGATAAATTTGAATTTGTAGAAAATATACCAAGCGAACCAAGCGCAAGAACTATTGGGATAGACCTTGTTACCCATCATTTATTTTTACCTGCTGCTAAAACGGAACCAAACCCTGCCGGAGGGCGCCCCAAACAAGTGCCGGGAACTTTTCATATTATAGAAGTAGGCAAATAACCAATTGGTTTACAACCAAATAAAAAATATGCCCGGGGATATTGTATCACGGGCATATTTTTTGTAAAATTGCACCCGGAAATTAACCACCTAACAGCGCGCCTATAGCTCAGTTGGTTAGAGTAGAAGACTCATAATCTTTTGGTCCCTGGTTCGAGCCCAGGTGGGCGCACCCAAGTGGGCAAGGCTGATTATCAGTTCTTGCCCTTCTTTTTTTACCTTTTAAAGTATTGGAATCAAGTAGATAAACTCAGCCACTTCGTTTATTCGTATGGTTCGATGTTGCTGCCCGTCAAAATGCAGTTTTTCAGGGTACATCGAACCGATAATTGCCCTTTTTCCCTCATTATCAATGCCTTGATACATAACCGCGATATTGCTGATAACATCAACCGCCTTAATAAGGAACTCGTCTAATCTGTGCGATTCATACAGATCGTTTCCATAACTTTATGTTAAATTGATGGAAAA
>CAZZVY010000107.1:0-10380 GCA_964657585.1 uncultured Mucilaginibacter sp.
TGCCCGGAGGATGGATTTCCCGCTCAAAAAATATTTCGGCAGTATTGAGGATAATGGAATTAACACGAAAAGTTCACTTTAAAGTTGAAGGAAGGAGGATTATTATCACCAAATAATATCCAAAAAAAAAGTGTAGTAAAAAGCCAGAAGTGCTGCAAACACCTCTGGCCGGTAGCTGGCAATGAATAATAAAATTTCTGATGATCGTATTAAACTATTTAAACCAACTTAACAAATGTATAAAATTTCTACTCGAAAATCGGGTATGCATTCAAAGCATACCCATAAAATCCTGCTTACCATGAAGCTAACTGTTTTGATTATTATCATAGGCATTATGCAGGTAAGCGCTTCGTCTTTCGCACAGAAAATAACTTTGGAAGAAAAGAACGCTTCGCTGGAAAATGTTTTAAAAAAAATAAGGAAACAAAGCGGTTATGACTTTTTCTTTGATCGTAACGTTCTCCAAAAAGCGAAACCTGTAAACGTTAACCTTGTTGGTGTATCTCTTGAGGATGCTTTAAAAAGCTGTTTGTCAGATCAGCCATTTAATTACATCGTAGATGATAAAACCGTAGTTATCATCCCTAAAAACGGTTTGGCAACAGAACGCAAACAACTGGCACCTGTCCCCTTTGCCGGTATTGTACAGGACGAAAGCGGCAATCCATTATCAGGCGCAACGATAAAGGCGATTGATGGCAAACGCTCCACACTCTCAGACATAAACGGAGAGTTTTCATTAAACGTTGAATCGGGGGATCGTGTAGTTATTTCTTATATCGGGTTTACACCCGACACCATCAAAATCGCTGATAACTTATCTAATACTGCGATTAAAATTAGAATAGTACTGCACCGGTCAGAAAACAAGCTAAATGAGGTTGTTGTAAGTACTGGATATCAGCAAATCCCGAAAGACCGGGCAACTGGTTCGTTTAGCTTTTTAGATTCGAAGCAGCTCTCATATGTACGTTCCGCAAGTGTCTTGGATCAGATCAAAGGCCAGGTTCCTGGAGTATTAATCGATATCCGCACGCCAGACGGTACCTTCCTTTACCGTAACAACGCCGCAAAAACAGCTAACTTTAACATTCATGGGGTTAGTACCTATTTAACAGGTCAAGGTGTAACCTCTCCTTTAATAGTAATTGACGGATTTATTAGTCAGCAGGACCTGTCAACCTTTAATCCTGATGATATCGAAAATGTTAGTTTTTTAAAAGATGCTGCAGCTTCATCAATATGGGGTGTACAGGCATCAAATGGAGTCATCGTTATCAACACTAAAAAAGGCCGCAATCAGCAAGGAGTATCTATCAATTACAGTTCGAATTTGTCTATTACCGCCAAACCAAGGTTAAACTATCTATCCACCATGAATGCGTCACAATACGTGGATCTAACGCAGGACATGATCACCAAAGGCTATATTACTGATCAGGCTGGCGTTAGTCCATATTCTCTTCCGATCAACCAGGCAGCCGAGATCATTTTCCAGCAGCAACGTGGCCAAATAACTTCAGCACAGGAAACCGCCGCGCTAAACACTTTGCGTAGCAGGAATTCCAGTGACCAGGTTCAACAATATCTGTTACAACCGGCCACCTTGCAGACACACAGTCTTTCACTCTCGGGTGGACAAGAGAGCGCTACTTTTTTCCTTTCTGGTTCCTATGCCAAAGAGGTTCCAAATGGCAAAGGTAATTCATCGAACAGAATTTCAGTATTAAACAACAATCAGTTTAAATTTTTAAAAATATTCACGCTCTCAACAGGTATTAACCTTAGGTGGATAACCGATTACAATAATGGTATCGGAGTTAACGCGCTGGGTACATCCTCGTCGTCGCTACTCCCTTTTGATCAGATCGTTGATGATAATGGCAACCGTGTTCAGAGATATTTTGAATATTACTCAGGTGCGCAAAAAACATATGAATCTAAAGGCTACTTACCCTGGGGCTATAATGCGTTGGACGAGTTAGATAACGCAAACAACGTAAATACTGAAAATTATTCGCAGTTAACCGCAAGTCTGAATGCGAAAATTGTAAAAGGGCTAACTGCCGACTTAAGTTACCGATATGAAGGTGACTTATTTAAACTTGAAAACTATTACAGCCAGCAAACCTACTTTACACGTAATACTTTAAATCAATACACCTATATTGACCCGGCCACGAAAAAATTAATATACGGTATTCCTTTAGGCGGTATTTTACAAACGACCAATGAGTCGACCAATGGCTATACCGTTCGGGGTCAGCTAAACTACAACCGAATTCTCAATAATGACCATGAAATAGTATTGTTAGGTGGAACGGAGATCAGGCAATCGGAGCAGATCGTCAGGAACGATCAATTCTACGGTTATAACGACCAGACTCAATCGACCATGCCCGTAAATTACAGTACCGCATCTGCTAGTCAGCCCTACACCGTTACCGGCGACAAGCAACCTGTACCTTATGGGGCCACTGGTTTCAGGGATGTTGTGCAAAGGTTTTTGTCCTACTATGGAAACGGATCTTATACTTACAAAAACAAGTATACGGCTACAGGAAGTATCCGGCTGGACGATTTTAATTATTTTGGTAGAAGCAGTCAAAATGATCCCAAACCAACGTGGTCATCGGGTATCGCTTGGAATATTGACAAAGAGGCTTTTTTAGAAAAAATTTCTTTTATTAATGATTTAAAATTACGCGCGACCTACGGTTTTACCGGAAACACTGCCAGAAATGTTTTTCCGTATACAACACTTTCACTAGCCTCGGTTAATGACCCTAAAGTAAATGCCCCCTATGCTAGTACTTTAAGCGCCTCAAATCCATATCTTCAATTTGAGAAAACAAAGATCATCAATACTGGGGTTGATTTTAGTCTTTTCAATAATCGCCTTTCGGGAAGTGTAGATATTTATTTAAAAAGAAGTACTAACCTTATTGTACCTGTTAAGGTAGATCCTACCAATGGTTTTTTCACATTGCTCGAAAACTATGCAACCCTCAACGGGAACGGTTCAGATTTACAGTTGTTGGCACAAATTATTAAAAAAAGCAACTTCAATTTTACAATAGGCGGTAGTTTTTCTTATAATACCAATAACGTTAATGATACGAACTACGGGACGGACATTAACAGCGCTGCTGGTACCCCGCGACAAACTGGGAATCCGATAACAGGATATCCGATTGATTATATATTCGCTTATCGCTGGGCCGGGCTCGATAATACCGGTCAATCGCAGGTTTATGATAGAAACGGGAACATTATTAAATCATCTGCGTCAATATCAAGTGTCTTAGATATGAAATATATGGGGCGCTCCACTCCAACCTATTTTGGTGGTGCACACTTTACGACACGCTATAAAAGTTTTGAATTATACGGCAATGCGATTTATAAATTGGGGTACGTATTTGTAAAACAATCATTAAGCGGAACACCAACGAGCATTTTTAATGGATCGTTTAATCTTCCTTTAGACAGGGACGTGGCAAATCGCTGGAAGGTTCCCGGAGACGAAGCCAATACGAATATTCCGGGCCTTTTTACGGCTAACGCTTCCAATTCTTTAACCAGGTACCAGCAGTCTGATTTAAACGTATTAAACGGCAACCAAATTCGGTTTGACCAGCTTTCGCTTAACTATCACGTACCTGCGAAATGGGGCAATAAAATAAAAGTAAAGAGCATAACCGCGGGCATTAGCGTGAGAAATCTGGGCATAATTACATGGAATAAACAGGATATTGACCCTGACTATCAAAACACTATCAATGCAGGTATACTTCCTCCTGCCAAATCGTTTTTGTTCAGCTTAAATGTAAGTCTATAATCTTAAAACTTGTGATCATGAAAAAACTTCTTATTCCACTTATATTATTTACGGTTATTTTTTTCGGCTCGTGTAAAAAATTTATCGAGTTAGCCCCAAAAGGACAGCTGGTTCCCCAAAAAATAATCAATTACCGTTATCTTTTAAATAATTCTCAAACCCTGACAAGCACCAATGGCTTAAATGAGTTTGGAACGGACGATGTAGATTTTAATACTTCTAATCTGATCGCGCGTTTAAACACTTATCTGCCTTTTTATACCTGGGATGCGGTATTGTTTCAGCAAAGCGGCACTGACCAGGATTGGACAAATCTTTATAAAATAATAAATAATGCTAACGTTGTGATCAACGGTGTACCGAACGCAACTGACGGATCAGATAACGATAAAAACGAATTGATCGGTGAAGCCATGGTTCACCGTGCCCATGCTTATTGGGTTTTGGTTAATCAATATGCCAAACAATATGATGTTAATACTGCATCTACCGATCTGGGTATCCCTTTGCTCACAACACCAGACATTCAGATTAACATAACCAGGTCAACCATCCAACAGGCATATGATTTAATGATCAGTGATTTAAATACAGCGATCACTTATCTTCCTGCTCAGCAAGCCAACAATGTTTATCCGTCAAAGGCAGTTGCCTACGGTTTGCTGGCGCGCGTATATCTTTTTATGGGTAACTACAGCCAGGCCTTGTTAAACGCCAATAGCGCGTTGTCCATTAAAAGTGACCTCCTCGATCTGAATGCCTTTGTTAATAAGCAAACTACCTTGCCGGCACAAATTGCCAATCCAGAAATTATGCTGTTGAAACAATCAAATGTTAGTTTCTCTAATCCAACATTCAGGTTGAGTGATGAACTGGTAAATTTGTTAGGCAGTACCGATCTGCGGTATTCGTTATATACCGATGACGGAACAACTTCAACCAAATTCTCTGCAAAATTTACTGGCCGGGGCTATGTACGTACCACTATAAACGGTGAAAATTTTAATTCAGGTTTAACCGTGCCCGAAGTTCTGTTGACCAAAGCCGAATGCCAGGCAAGAACAAATGATTATGCAGGTGCCATATTAACTGTTAATTCGTTACGAATGAAACGTTTTTTGCCAATCAATTATACGCCTTTAACGGCCAGTTCGGCTGCCGATGCTTTGAAAAAAATATTAGACGAACGTAGAAGAGAATTATTTATGAACGGGTTACGTTGGTTTGACCTGAAGCGTTTAAATACCGACCCCGTTTTTGCAAAAACATTAACGCATGGCTCTGGTACAACAGTTTTCACATTGGCACCAAACTCAAATAATTACCTGTTTCCAATAGCACCTTCCATCATTCAGCTCAGTCCTGGAATAATCCAGAATCAACGTAATTAATATGCTAACGACACTTAACAGGTGATTAAATTTTAAGCGCCTGTTAAGTTTGTTCAATCCTCCTAAAATGAAAAAAATCTTCGTTGCAATATTTCTTTTGCTATCTATTTCTGTAAATGCGCAAAAAACAAGGTGGCCTTGGCAAAAGAAGCCTAAACAAACTATTCTGGCTATGGATACTACCAAAAAGCCAGTTATAACGCCATCGGCGGTAAAACCCTATAATCAAATAATTACCGCTAAAGCGATAACAGCTAATGGGTTGTTTAAAGTACATAAAGTAGATGACAAATGGTATTTTGAGATACCCGACTCCATCATGAACCGCCAAATGATGGCCATTACAAGGTTTGTAAAAACGCCGGCCGGAGGCGGGATTTATGGTGGTGAAAAAGCAAATGAACAGACTGTTTATTTTGAATCCGGACCGGATAAAAAAATATTGCTAAGGGTATCCGCCATCGTTAATGTAGCCGATTCAAGTCAAAAAATATACAAAGCAGTATTAAATACCAGTATTAACCCTATTGCTGCTGTGTTCGAGGTCAAAGCTTATGGTAAAAACCAAAAATCCGTAGTTATTGATGTAACCTCATTCTTTAAAGACGATAACCAGATCGTATCCATCAGCCCTGCAATTAAAAAAAATTTAGGACTAGCCAGTTTGGCTCAGGATAGATCTTTTATTGAAAAGATAAGTTCGTACCCTATCAATACAGAGGTGAGAACACTGAAAACTTTTATTGCTAATCCGCCAGTAGCCCGTTCGCCCCTTGGCGGCGGACAGCAAACAGCAAACATACCGGCTGCAATGTTATCGGGTTCTGTTACACTGGAGATGAATACCAGTTTTATATTATTACCCAACATCCCGATGAGAAAAAGGCTGTATGACATGCGCGTAGGTTATTTTTACGATCAGTATTCTACGTTCACGGATAGCGCTCAAAAAGCAGATGATGAGCGTTTTATTTTGAGATGGCGGCTTGAACCCAAACCTGGGGATATAGCCAAATATAAACGCGGTGAACTTGTTGAACCCATAAAACCGATCGTATATTATATTGATCCGGCTACGCCAAAAAAATGGCGTCCGTATTTAATTCAGGGGATCAATGATTGGCAAAAAGCATTTGAGAAAGTTGGGTTTAAAAATGCGATAATTGGTAAAGAATGGCCCGAAAGTGATAGCACGATGAGCCTGGAGGACGCCCGGTTTTCGGTCGTAAGATACTTTGCTTCGCCAATCTCCAATGCATACGGCCCAAATGTGCACGATCCCAGGAGCGGTGAAATTATTGAAAGCCATGTGGGCTGGTATTCAAACGTTACAAAATTGATCCATGACTGGTATATGGTGCAAGCCGGGGCTATTGACCCGCGGGCGCACTTCATGAATTTTGATGACGAATTAATGGGGCAGTTAATACGCTTCGTGTCCTCTCACGAAATCGGACATACCCTCGGCTTACGGCATAATTTCGGATCAAGCAGTTTAACGCCGGTAGAAAATCTAAGAAATAAAGCGTGGGTGGAAACTCACGGACATACTGCATCGATAATGGATTATGCAAGGTTTAACTATGTGGCTCAACCACAAGATCATATCGGCCCGGCAGGTATATATCCACGGATTGGCGCGTATGATAATTGGGCAATCGAGTGGGGATATAAACCGATTTTTGAAACAAAAGATGAATATGAGGATGCAAAAATCCTGAATAAACTTACGGTGGACAGCTTAAAATCTAATAAGTACTTGTGGTTTGGCAGTGAAGACGTCAGTAACGATTTTCGCATCCAGGCAGAAGATTTGAGCGATAACAGTATGAAAGCCAGCGAGTACGGTATAGAAAATTTGAAACGTGAAGTTACACAATTACCCTTGTGGACCTATAAAGAAGGTAACATGTACGCCAATTTAGAGGACATGTATGGTCAGGTCGTTAATCAATACGCACGATATTTAGGGCATGTGACTGCAAATATTGGCAGTTCATATCATAACTTCAAGAGCGTTGAACAGGCAGGGAATGTTTTTGAACCTATGTCAAGAGGTAGGCAAAAAGAGGCTGTAGCTTTTTTGAACCGGCATCTTTTTCACCGGCCAGACTGGCTCATTAACCCTCCCTATATTTATAAGATATCACCCAACCCTGATTATCAATTTTTCAGGCTGGTAGATGCCTATTTCTCGCAATTAACTACCAGTCCGTTAATGACCAGGATAGTAGAGTTTTCAACCAGGTCGAAAGACTCTTATACGCTGGATGAATATTTAACGGATTTAGAAACGTGCCTATTTACCGAAATCAGGCCAGGCAGCATCACAAAAATTAGCGCTTACAGGCAGCACCTGCAAAAAGCATATGTGAAAAATCTATTAGATGAGGTTTACCTCAACTTTGGCGGATCTCCTTCGATAAATGAGTCCATCATCAATACGCAGATCCCATCTATAGTGCTATCTCATTTTGCGCAATTATCTTTAAAGATCAAAAATGCCATTCCCCCTGAGAAAGATAAATTAAGCAAGGCCCACCTGTCTGATCTGTATGACAGGGTAGAGCATGTTATAAAAATCGGTAAAAAATAAAGTAGTTATCCTTTGAAATACAAGTCCAAAAAAAATATGAAATTTCTTATCATACAGCCCTTTATTGCACTATTATCATTCAGTACCTTGTTTGCACAGGGCATTAAGTTTGAACAAGGTAGTTGGTCGGACATCAAGACCAAAGCCCAAAAAGAACATAAATATATCTTTATAGACTTATCCACATCCTGGTGTGGCCCTTGTAGGATAATGGAAAAAGAAGTTTTTCCAACTGATACGGTAGGTAATTTCATGAACAGTAGATTTATCAGCGTGCATTATGATGCTGAAAAAGCATTTGGATTAGTAATCGCGAAAAAATATGTCCCTTCCGCTTATCCAACGTTTATTATTTTAAATGAAAATGCCCAATTCATCAATCGTGGAACGGGTGGTCGGAGCATTAAGGGATTTATAGAATATATGCAGGAGCTTACTGCTGACGGCCCGGATAGCTATGCAACCGGTATCTCTAATACAATGGAATTGACATATCCGCGATTTTACACCGATTATTTTGAAAAGAAAAAAATGGTTGATAAAGCTACGATACTAAATTACATGCATGGTCAGAAAGATTGGCTGACAGAGGTTAATTGGGATGTATTGTCTTTATATGGAAATTATTTACCAGAGTATAAAGAATGGGCCATTGACCATGCTGCGGAGCTAAAAAAACTTTTCAAGGTGTTCATCGATATTGATCCGGTGCCCATTATTGACGAAAAAGTAAAAAGTGCCATTAACTTAAAAGATCAAAGAAAATTTGAAGAAAGTATTGGGCAATTAGAGCATATAAAAAGCTCATCTACAAGTAATTCTATCGGTATAAAAATCATCAACTATAAACTGCAGTTCTTTTCAGGCACAAAAGATTGGGATAAGTTTTTTTTTAATTTAAAAGCAGATACGGCTTATAAGAAATTAAATTGGACACATGCCGCTGTAAGAATGCTGGTTGAAAAAACAGATGACCCGGCCATACTGAACAGGGGACTAAACTTTATAACCGATTCAACGAAAGCTGAAAATATTGCCGATAAAGCTATGCTGTTGTATGTTTTAAATCGAAGGTCAGAAGCACTGAGCGTAATAGACCCGTTAATAAAAAACCCGGGGGCAAAAGAAGTACGATTTAGCTTGTTTGAATTAGTAGGAAATATGGAAAAACAAGCTGCGCGGGTGCAAAACGAAACCCTTCTTACTAATGCAATAGAAATATTAAACCACATAGATTTATCAGATGCCCCACTGCGCATCCTAAAATTAAAGCTGGATTTCTATGAGCAAACCCATCAATGGAAGAAAATGGCCATTGCGGTGGATAGCCTGTTAACTTTAAATGATAAAGCTGACAGCCGGCAGATCAACAACTTTGCGTATATAATTTATAAAAATTCAAATGATCCTGAATGTCTTAAAAAAGCAATCAACTGGTCAAGTTTAACTGTAAGACGCAACGAAAACGCCAAAGCCTTTTATCAATATACTTATGCTTTATTATTATACAAAGATCATCAATATAAAAAGGCCATCACTACTTTGGAGCAAATTATAGGAGAAGCAAAAGGTAAAGTAGGTAATACGGATGAAGCAACACATCTCCTTATTAAGATTAAAAACACAATTCGAAAATCTAACAATTAATAAATGTACGCTACATACGATAGTCAGGTGCATTGTATAGATTGGCGGATGCCGCGTCACAAATTTATGAGGATTAAGGATACATGGAATACCTAAGTTTATTACCAAAAGATTAAATTATTGAAGATTTTAAAAGTACTCTCCGTCGTTCTTCCTCTTTTCATTTGAGTAAATATGAAAAAGTCAGTTAATAGTTCAAAAGCGTTCCTGACGGGGCAGGGATGCTTTTTTTTAGTTCGAGTTAATGAATAGTAAATTGTCTGGCCGTATCCGGCCAGCCATCCTTTTTAAAAAGCTTTTGCCTGAAGTAGGTCCCCCTGACGCCAAAGGGATTCCATTTCAAAGAAAAATTACAAAAAAGGGTGTTGCCAATCCGGAATACGGGCCAAATATGTGAGCAAAACTTTCAAGACGTCGTTTGATAGATTCACTGATGATATATCAACTATTTAATAAATCAGGATGCTCTTTAAAGACTTTCCATAAAAATTCGCCATATATAGTATTTGCCCAGGCAAACCATTTACGGGTATATATCGCGGCATCGTCTTTATTGAACGATTCGTGCATAAAGCCTGTACCCGCATGTGTTTTGAGCAGCATATCCAGGCAGTGTTTTATTTCTGCTGGGTGGGTACTTGTCAATCCCCTTGCTATAATGCTTAGCGGCCAAACCATATTTGCCTTGCTCACGTGAGGGCCGCCAATGCCTTCTGCAACTTTGCCTTTATAAAAGAATGGATTGTATGGCGATAATACAAATCTACGGGTGTTTTGATAAACAGGATCGTGCTGACTAAAAGCGTTTAAATAGGGCAGCGACAAAAGGCTGGGCATATTTGCATCATCCATCAAATTATGATTGCCAAAACCGTCCACTTCGTAAGCATAAATATTGCCAA
>CAZZVY010000108.1:0-10314 GCA_964657585.1 uncultured Mucilaginibacter sp.
ATTTCATTAACGATTTCTACAGGTAAAAGATCGTCGATATAAAAAAAACCAATTTTATTTTTCGATTCATCAAATTGATTTTTTAGCATAGTCTGATTATCCAATAATTTTGTATAAATTATATCAGCAAATATTTTTCTTTGTAGTGTTTTCATATTTTTATTTTTGTAATCTTTCACAAGACTAATAATCTTTTTTGCAATTTAGAATTATCTTTGTGGCATAAAAATACTATAATATTTTTATGCCACCTATAAATTCAATACAAAAATATTAATGGACGTCAGTATATCAATAGTACTTTATCTTACAAATCAAAGCGAACTTGAATACATTATCAACCTAATAAATCGATCAGAACTCGTCAAACGCATATATTTAGTAGATAATTCTCCAACTGATGAACTTAAAAAATTAGGCAACCTTCCTAGCGTTGAATACATATTTAACAATGCAAACTTAGGTTATGGAGCAGGCCATAATATTGCCTTAAAAAAGGTAAAATATATTTCAAAATATCATTTAATTTTAAATGCCGATGTTGATTTTGACCCTTCAATACTCAAAATGGCTTTTGATTTTATGGAATTTAATCCACAAGTTGTTATGCTTAGCCCACAAATATTATGGCCAAGTGGAGAGTTACAGCATTTTTCACGCAAACTTCCTACCCCGTTTGATCTAATTGCAAGAAGGTTTTTACCAAATTTTTTGAAACCGATCTTTCAATCAAAGATGGATGAATATATTCTACTTCACCGTGATTATAAGCGATCAATGAATATACCTAACCTGCCTGGTTGTTTTATGTTTGTAAGAACCGATATAATAAATGAAATAAATGGGTTTGATGAGAATTATTTTATGTACGTAGAGGATATTGATTTAACAAGACGTTTACACCAAATAGGCGAAACCTTATATTATCCAGAAATTGTAATTAAACACAGTTTGGCACAGGGATCTGGGGTATTCTCAAAATTGATGCTGTACCATATTAAAAGCGCCATTCATTATTTTAATAAATGGGGGTGGTTTTTTGACAAAAAGAGAACCTTGATCAATAAAAGGTTATGACCACCACCTCATCTTCGGCACTTCCGGTCAACTTGCCAACTTAACACAATTGCCGAACCAAAAACGTTTTTATACCAGCTATTTACTAACTCAAAGAAAATGTCTCTGCGTGTGCGCATATTGAGCCCTAAAACTACTATATTTACAATTAAACCAATCAATATACAAGATAAATCCCATTTATATAACTACTTTCAGTCCGAAAATACAACCGAAATACAAGTAAATACAACTAAATAAAATTTATTTTTTAAAATTAAACATTGATTTCGATCATCACCACCCTAATCTTCGGCGCCTCCGGTCAGCTTGGCCAATGTCTTAAATCAGTTGCCGAAAAACAAAACTTCCAGGGCTTAATATTTCCGGATGAAAAAGAAGCCAATATATTAGACGTTGATAAACTCGATCAGCTTTTTAAAAAATATCAGCCTGAATTCGTTGTAAATTGCGCTGCCTATACCGCTGTTGATAAGGCCGAAACAGATATAGAACTGGCCCGAAAGGTTAACAGGGATGGGCCTGAAAACTTAGCTGTACTTTGCAAAAAGTATGGTACCACTCTTATACAAGTTTCTACCGATTTTGTCTTTAAAGGCGACTCCACACAATTACTGACAGAAGACAGCAATACGCAGCCAATAAGTGTTTACGGGCTTACAAAGCTGGAGGGTGAACAGGCCATAACCGCTCAATTAACCCAGTATTATATTTTGCGCACAAGCTGGCTGTATTCTGAATATGGGAACAATTTTGTTAAAACAATGCTTAAACTTGGCACCGAGCGTGAAGAGTTAAAAATAATTGCAGACCAGATTGGCACGCCAACATACGCTATTGATTTGGCCAATACTATTTTAAGTATTATCAAGGCCGATAACTATAAGTATGGCATTTATCACTACAGTAATGAAGGGGTAACTTCATGGTACGATTTTGCCAAAGGCATTTTTGATATAGCTGGTTTGCCTGTTAGGGTTTTGCCTATCCGTACGGAAGAATACCCTACTCCTGCAGCAAGACCTAAGTTTTCGGTAATGGATAAATCAAAAATAAAAAATACATTTGGCATTAAAATACCTTATTGGCGGGATAGCTTAACAACCTGTATCAATATATTAAAAGGATGAAAGGGATTATATTAGCCGGCGGCTCCGGCACACGCTTGTACCCCATAACTAAAGCAATAAGCAAGCAGTTGATGCCCATTTATGATAAGCCAATGATCTATTACCCACTTTCGGTATTGATGTTAGCTGGGATAAATGAGATCCTGATCATAACAACTGTTGAAGATAACCCCGGTTTTGTAAGGCTATTGGGTGACGGTTCTGAGTTGGGTTGCCGGTTTGAATATGCTATACAGGAAGTACCAAACGGCTTGGCGCAGGCCTTTGTAATTGGCGAAAGGTTTATTGGTGATGACAAGGCGGCCCTTATATTAGGCGATAATATATTTTACGGTACCGGATTTGGCGAATTGGTAAGCAGTTTTAACAATGTTGACGGCGCTGCAATATTTGCTTATAAAGTAGCCGACCCCGAACGATATGGCGTGGTAGAATTTGACAGTAATTTTAAGGCCCTCTCTATAGAGGAAAAACCTGTTGCGCCAAAGTCTGATTACGCCGTTCCTGGCTTATACTTTTACGATAATTCGGTAATTGAAGTTGCTAAGAATATTCCTTTATCAGCTCGTGGTGAATATGAAATCACTGATGTAAACAAATATTACCTGGAAAGGGGCAACTTACATGTGGGGGTAATGGATAGGGGTACGGCCTGGTTAGATACAGGTACATTTGATTCATTAAGCGATGCAACCGAATTTGTACGTGTTATTGAAAAAAGGCAGGATACAAAAATAGGTTGTATTGAAGAAGTGGCTTACCAGCAAGGCTTTATCAATAAAAGGCAACTTAAAGAAATTGCCCAAAAGTATATTAAAAGCGGTTATGGCCAATATCTGTTAAAACAGGTTTGATAAAACACTTACCGGCATAACAATATAAGTTTATGGCTTTTATATTTTCTCCGGAGGCAAACGATAGGCATATTTGTGTTATTGGCGACCTCATGCTGGATCATTATATCTTTGGTAACTGCGATAGGATATCGCCCGAGGCGCCCGTACCGGTTGTGGATGTAAAGAGTGAAAAATTTACACTGGGCGGCGCAGGCAACGTTTTAGAAAATATCAAGGCCTTTGGTTGTAAATGTTCGTTATTAAGCATTTGCGGTAATGATAAATTCAGCGAAAAAATAAATGAGGACCTTGCCCAACTGGAGCCAACATTTTTCAGGGTAATTAACGACGGTACTCGCAAAACTACTATCAAAACCCGTGTATTGGCCAGCAAACATCAACTTATCCGTTTAGATAGCGAGAGTAAACATAATATTTCTGAAACAATTGCAAATGATATTATTGCGAATCTTGAAGCAAATATCAATAGGCTGAATGCTGTAATAATTTCAGATTATTGCAAAGGCCTTATAACTGATGAACTGGTAAAAGCGATAATAAATTTATGCAAGCTTAATAATGTAATTACTATTGTCGATTCTAAAAAGAAAGATCTATCGGTATTCTATGGGGCTGATTTAATAAAGCCAAACAAAAAAGAGGCTTCTTTAGCTACCGGGATCAACATTATTGACGATGCATCATTAGTTGAGGCCTGTAAAAGGATTGCTGAAATTACCCAGTGTAAATATGTAGTGGTAACATTGTCTGAAGATGGTTTAGCCATTTATCATGATGGGGTTTTTGTGAAAATGCCTACCCGCTCACTGGATGTTTTTGATGTAACAGGGGCAGGTGATACCGTAGTAGCTGCACTGGCCTTTGGCTTAATAAATGAGCTGTCTATCAAGGAAGCTTGCGATCTTGCTAATCATGCTGCCGCAATTGTAGTTGGTAAGGTAGGCAGCGCAACGGCAACAATAGAGGAGATTAACCAAAAGTTTTTTACAGGAAAATAAAATGACAGACCAGATACTGAAGATTTTCGAGGATCATATTGCAGTTGCGCTTACTTCGTCCGGTCAGTTAACTGATAATATTGCTGCAGCAAGCAAAATGATAATAGATGCCATTAAAAACGGCAACAAAATATTATTATGCGGCAACGGCGGCAGTGCAGGTGATGCACAGCATATTGCGGCCGAATTAGTAGGCCGGTACGTAAAACAACGAAAATCTTTACCGGCCATTGCTTTAACTACCGATACATCAGCGCTTACCGCCATAGGGAATGATTACGGCTTCGACCAGATTTTCGAGCGCCAGGTGGAGGGCCTTGCTGTAAAAGGTGATGTTTTAATAGGCATCTCTACAAGCGGCAACAGCCCCAATGTGTTAAACGCAATCACAATGGCTAACACAATAGGATGCCAAACCATCGGCTTATTAGGTAATGATGGCGGGATGATAAAAAACAGATGCCATGTAAGTATTACAGTACCTTCTGCAGTTACTGCACGTATACAAGAGATACATATCTTGATAGGGCATATGATATGTACTTTTGTTGATGATGAATACTAAGCTTAGAACAGTTAAATGAAAAATATATTAATAACGGGCGGTGCTGGTTTTATAGGCTCAGAAGTGGTAAGACAATTTGTAGTTAACCACCCTGATTACCAAATTATAAATTTAGATGCGCTTACTTATGCGGGCAACCTGGAGAACTTGAAACCGATAGAACATGCTCCTAATTATATTTTTGAGAAGGCTGATATTACTGATGCCGCCGCTATAAACAAGGTTTTTGAAAAACATAGCATTACAGATGTGATACACCTGGCGGCAGAATCGCATGTAGACCGTTCCATTACTGATCCGCTGGCCTTTGTACATACCAATGTAATAGGCACTGTAACCTTACTGGAAGCTGCTAAGAAATACTGGAAAGAGGATTATGCCAACCATCTGTTTTATCACATTTCTACAGATGAAGTGTATGGCAGTTTAGGCGAAGATGGCTTTTTTACCGAAGAAACGGCTTATGACCCGCACTCGCCATATAGCGCCAGCAAAGCGTCGTCTGATCATTTTGTGCGGGCCTATTATGATACTTACGGCATACAGGTGGTAATATCTAACTGCTCTAATAATTACGGGCCGTATCATTTTCCTGAGAAACTGATACCCCTGATGATAAATAATATTATTAACCGTAAACCATTGCCGGTTTATGGCGATGGCAAATACACCCGCGACTGGCTGTATGTTATAGATCATGCACGTGCTATTGACCTGATATTTCATACAGGAAAGGTTGGTGATACTTATAATATTGGTGGCTTTAATGAATGGAAAAACATTGATCTGATAAAGGTATTGTGCAAGCAAATGGACGAAAAACTGGGCCGGGAAACTGGTGACAGTGAAACGCTGATCACCTACGTAAAAGACCGCCCCGGCCATGATAAGCGTTACGCTATCGATGCTTCCAAATTAAATAAAGAGTTGGGCTGGTACCCGTCTGTTACATTTGAGCAGGGCCTGTCGGCAACTATCGACTGGTACCTTGCCAATACCGAATGGCTTGAGAACGTAACCAGTGGAAATTATGCCAAATATTATGAACAGCAATATCATTAATACCTTACTATGAATATTACTAAAACACCCATAGAAGGGCTGTTAATTATTGAGCCAAGGGTATTTACCGATGACAGGGGTTACTTTTACGAAAGTTACAGCAAGCATAAATTAGCAGAATTTGGGATAACAGGAGAGTTTGTACAGGATAACCAGTCTTTTTCATCAAAAGGTACGTTGCGGGGTTTGCATGGGCAAGCGCCGCCTGCGGCGCAGGGGAAATTGGTCCGCGTTATACAGGGGCGGGTGTGGGACGTAGCCGTTGATATCCGCAAAAGCTCGCCTACTTACAGACAGCATTTCGGGTTAGAGTTAAGCGGCGAAAACCATAAACAATTTTGGATACCGCCAGGATTTTTGCATGCTTTTATTACATTAGAAGATGATACTATTTTTACTTATAAGGTAACCGATTTTTATAACAAACCAGCAGAAATTGGTTTGGTATGGAACGACCCAACCTTAAACATCCAATGGCCTGTTCACGGTATCAAGGTTTTAGTATCCGATAAAGATAAAGTTTTGCCAACCCTGGCCGAGTTTGAAACTCCCTTTCATTAGTATTAAAATAGCCGGGTCAATTCATCAGGATTAAGCCATTTTATTTCCTTATCCTTATTAAACCAGGTCATTTGCCGTTTGGCAAAGCGCCGTGTATTTTGTTTGATAGCTGCTATAGCTGCCGGCAGGTCTGTTTTACCATTCAGGTAGTTAAATACCTCGGTATAACCCACGGTTTGTAAAGCATTTAAGTGACTGCTGGGCAACAGCGTTCTTGCTTCTTCAATCAGCCCGTTTGCAATCATCTCATCAACCCGTTGGTTAATACGTTCATACAACTTTTCGCGCGGCCTACTAATGCCATACTTAATAACATTAAACGGCCTTATTTTAAAATTGGCCTTGCGGTACAAAGAAAATGGCTGGCCGTTACTTTCATATACTTCCAGCGCACGGATTACTCTTTGCGGGTTGTGCAGATCTACCTGTGCATGGTATTCCGGGTCCGCAATACGTAACTTTTCCTGTAAGTAATTGATGCCTTTTTCTTCCAGATCAGTATTCAAACGCTCACGTATGGCAAGGTTAGCATCAGGCAGTTGGTCAAAGCCCTCACAAATGGCTTTAATATAAAGCCCTGAACCTCCAACCATAATTACCTTGTCTTTTTTTTTAAACAATTCATCCAGCAAAGCCAGGCCCTGCCGTTCAAAATCGCCTACATTAAAATTGTCGGTTATACTATGTGAATTGATAAAATGATGCTTTACCTGCGCCAGTTCACCCGGGGCTGGTTTGGCTGTGCCAATATTCATTTCGCGGTAAAACTGCCGTGAGTCGGCAGAGATAATCTCAGTGTTTAAATTTTTAGCCAGTTCAATACCAGCGGCAGTTTTCCCGCTGGCAGTAGGGCCGGCTATAACTATAAGCGTTTTTTGTGAATTGTTCATGGTAACAGCTTTAATTATGCAGCGTATGATCCATGAACTACCACCTAATTAATAATCATCTTCATGGTGCCCATGGCCTCCATGGCCCTCATCTTCCAGGTGTTCATTGTCGTTAAACCCATCCATCTCATCTTCAGGATCGTCTGCATCAATTGCATGTGTTTCTTCTTCTTTTTCAGACTCAGGGTCACCGGTTTCTATTTCAGAAAAATCTTCAGCATCTTCAGGTGCAAATTCCAGCTCGTTCAAAAAATCAAATTCTTCTTCGCCTGGCGGAAGTGCTGCCGGATTAAAGTTATTTACTACCTGTTTAGGCGCTTCGCCTACACTTTTTACAATGTAAGGATAGCTAACCTTAGGATTATCTTCCAGTATGATCTTCATCAGTTCCACATGGAAATCGTAAGGCCGGTCAAAATTATAAGTATAGTAAAATTTCTGGTGGGGGTCATCAATAAAACTGCTCAGCCGCACTTTATCCATTAATGAGGTGCCCCTGTCAATTCGTTTTTGATTGGGCATATAAGTAATCTCTTCACCCTTAGTCCATTGATCGTTACTGATATAAAAAGATGACGGCTTTTCTGCATCATAACCTGTCGATTGGTGTATTGCGCGGTGCAGGTCCTCAAAATTTTGATTCGATTTAACATCGATCTCGCGCATTACATCATCATAATCTTCAAAAGTTACCCTAAACCTGTATAGTGCCATAATGATGGATAGATTTTAGTCAAAATTAAAATTAAAATTCAATTTGTGTTTGCCACAACTTTTAAGCCAATTTCTTCGCCTTTTTGTATGGTGAAATTTAAAGCAGCCTCGCGTGTGTTTGGGATATCGCCTTCCAGTATCGCTTCACGTATTTGTCCCTTTATTTGTCCAACTTCACGGCCTTCCTTAATGCCAAATAACGTCATAATATCAGTACCGCTTACCGGGGGCTGCCAGTTGCGAATACGATCGCGCTCCTCTACATCTTTTAATTTTTGCAGCACCAGTTCAAAGTTATTGCGGTAACGCTTTATTTTGTACTCATTTTTGGTGGTAATGTCCGCTTTACAAAGCAGCATCAGGGCTTCGGTATCAATACCGGCCTCAAAAAGCAAACGCCGCACTGCCGAGTCTGTTATAATTTCCTGTGCCAGCACAATAGGCCGTAAATGCAGCTGTACCATTTTTTGCACAAATTTCATGTGCTCATTAAGCGGCAGCTTCAGTTGCGCAAATATTTTTGGAACCATCCGTGCGCCTTTATCTTCATGCCCGTGGAAGGTCCAGCCGTGGCCTGGTTCAAAACGTTTAGTGGCAGGCTTGGCAATGTCATGTAAAATTGCAGCCCAGCGCAGCCACAAATCGGTTGTAGCAGCACAAATATTATCAAGCACCTGTAGGGTATGGTAAAAATTATCTTTATGCCCTTTTCCGTTAATAACATCTACCCCGTAAAGTGTGGCCATTTGCGGGAAAATAATATAAAGCAAACCAGTGTTAAATAAGTAATTAAACCCTATTGAAGGCTTGTTTGACAGGATGATCTTGTTCAATTCATCAGTAATGCGTTCCTGAGATACGATACGGATACGCTCCTTATTTTCATTGATAGCCTGTATGGCATCATCATGGATACTGAAGTTTAACTGGGATGCAAACCTTACGGCCCTCATCATCCGTAAAGGATCGTCAGAAAAAGTTTCGGCCGGGCTAAGCGGTGTCCTGATAAGCTTGGCTTTCAGGTCGGCCATGCCATTAAACGGGTCTGTTAATTGGCCAAATTCATTATCATGCAGCGCTATGGCTAATGCATTGATGGTAAAATCACGCCGTTTCTGGTCGTCTTCCAGGGTGCCGTCTTCCACTATTGGCTTACGCGAATCTGCCCGGTACGATTCTTTCCGGGCGCCGACAAATTCCACTTCAAGATCCTGGAATTTCAGCATGGCCGTACCAAAATTTTTAAAAACGGCTAATTTTACTTTAAGCTGATCAGCTACCTGTTCGGCAAAGCGGATACCGTTGCCTAATACTACGATATCGATGTCGTTAGATGGGCGTTCCAAAAAAATATCCCGTACAAAGCCGCCAATAGCATAGGCCTGCACCTGCTGGCTTTTGGCAACACCGGTTATAACTTTAAATATAGGATGCTGAAGGTGCTGTTTCATAATAATAGCGGCGATGATCACCAGGATGATATAACCACAAGTTCACATACAGATTCACATACAGAGTATATATGCTCACAAAAACACCAAGTTACAGCTGCCTTTGTGAACCCTGTTAAAGCTTCGGGTATTCATTGAGTAAAGATAAACATTAAAGATAAGCAAAATTACCTTCGCAGAAACTCAAAACGCCCATCAGGCTGCAGGCGCATAATGGTCGACGGACTTTTCTCGCTCATGTCATCTTGTTCCAAACCAACTACGTAATCAACACCGTCAATTATTCGTTGTGATACCTGTGAGAAATTTTTAGGCGATGCCTCACCGCTAATATTGGCCGATGTAGACACTAATGGCTTACGCAGGCGTTGTAACAATTGCCTGCAAAATTCATGATTGGTAACCCGTATGCCTATGCTGCCGTCTTCTGCAATCAGTGCCGGTGACAGGTTTTTAGCGCCCGGCATCACCAGCGTTAAAGGGTTTTCGGCATAAGCTATCAGATCATAGGCTATTTCAGGCACATCGCTAACATAACTTTGCAGCTTGCTATCAACATCCAGTAAAATGATCATGCTTTTGGCTTCGTCCCGCTGTTTAAGGGCATATATTTTTTTAATGGCTTCAGTATTTGTAGCATCACAACCAATGCCCCAAATGGTATCAGTAGGATACAGGATAATGCCGCCATTCTGCAATACATTCAGCGCTTTTTCTAATTCGTCTTTAAGCATAACTCTTAAAACCTATCCAAAGAGGATGTTCTTCCAAATATTTACTGTTATTAATTACTATATAGTTATTTGCCTGAATTAAGCTTTATTATAATCTTTGATCTGCAAATTATTTTATGACGCTTCGCCGTTCAATAGGGGCAGGTACACAGCCATTAATTGTGCAGCCAGTTTTTCATCATCAAAATTATGGGCATAGTCCCGGCCGCTGACTACCATTTTTTCACTTAAGAACTTATCGTTTAATACAAGGTTGATCTTTGCTGAGAGGTCCC
>CAZZVY010000109.1:0-10301 GCA_964657585.1 uncultured Mucilaginibacter sp.
ATAGTGTTAGTAAATGAAGCGGCATTTAAAGAACTGCTAGATCAGTTATTATTGAATGCCGAAAGACATGGATTTACAAGAGACACTAATAAGCAATACAAAGTTCAGTTCGCATTAAAATACAATAAACAGAGAGAAGTTGTTTCAATTGAGTACTCAAATAATGGTAGGCCATATGAATTAACAGAGAAAGATTTCATTTCTGCATTTGAGAAAGGTAAAAAAAAGTACCGGCTCAGGTATTGGGGGAAATTATATTTATCGCATCGTTGAAGCACATAACGGTAGAATTATTATTTCTGAAAATTATTCAAAAGGGTTCCAGTTAATTATAGAATTGCCAACAAGACAAAACAAGGAATATGAATAATATTATTCTCGTAGATGACGATCAGAAATTCATAGATAGCTTTGTAAACGAAGCGGCGGCAAAAATATATCTATCTCACCAAAAAATAGTTTAGATGGGCTAAAACAATTACTACCGACTTTCGCACACAAATATGCCGCTGTTGTTTTAGATATTAAATGCCTTCTGAAAGATAATCAGGCAAAAGAAGACGCCTCTTTTATCGGGGCCGCACTGAAATATTTAGACTCAACAATATCTGGTTTTCCAAGATTTATATTAACTGGAGATGACTCTGAGTTTGAAAATTTTAAAAGATATTACCCTGATGAAGAAATGTATTTAAAGAAGCCTGACCATCAAAAAAAGCTACTTGAAGAATTGAACTATTGTGTTCAAAATGCTGAACCATTAAGGTTGAAAAGAGAAAACTACGGTGTATTTGAAGCATTTGAAAGGGGATTTTTGCATGCAAGTAAAGAACCAACTTTAATCAATATTTTAAAACATTACAACGTGTACACTACCGCGTTTTTATTGTGGGAATAGTTGATTTTTTCGCCTTTGGCAAAGGGCTTAAAGAGGTCGATGGTATTCATCACTGTATATTTTTATGCTTGTTGTCTACAAACAAGATACACATAATTACCTTACGAATGGTAATTTTTCGCAGGTTTTTAGACAAATCATAGGCGATTTTTGTAAATAATTTAAGGGTTTCCAAGACCTCATTCGCTTGGTTATCATTCAACCGGGCAAAAGTCGGACAGGCACGTACCTCTTCAATAGTAAGGTCGGTTATGCGGGTACGGTCTATATCCTGTCCGGTGTTCATGTCAACTTCCTGTTAGCGTTCCAAATTTTCTGCAATGTCCTGTAGCGGCTCATTGGCGGGAGAATGAGCTTCATTTACTTCAAACTCGTATAATTGCGGGGTGTCTCTATAAGCATCAATCAGGGCTGCTGCTATTTCGTCGGGAGTGTGTACCTGCTGACTGTTGATGACTATAATTTGTTCATTCGTTATGCTCCCGCCACTGGCATCAGCACGGGCTTGCTGTTTGTTAAAATCATCTAATCTGGAATGTTGTGGCTGATAGGCACTTCGTATATCGTTCATTGCCCGTAGTTCCTTAATTTGGTCTTTAGTTAGGCCGGTATTATTTTCAGGTATTGCTATTTTCCGAAGCCGGTTATTGAGTATGTCTTTTTGCCGGTGAAGTTCTTCTATAGGTATGCCTGCCTCACCAATAGCAAGCCAGCCAACATTAATTCCTTTGCCTGGTGCGAAGGGATTGATAAAGTCATGCTGCCCACCATTAATCGATTGGTTTGGCAGTGCGGGTGGTATTTCGTCAATCATGTTACCAGCATCCCGCTGTGGAGCCGCTTGTTCATTTACGGGTTCCTTTGTCATTTCTTTGGTGGAATAACCTTTCTTTTTCATAGGGTATAGATAATGGTATTTATGTAAGGTATTGAAGGAGGATAGCTTCCGCGTCATCTACCTGGGTTCTGATTTGTGTCATAGGAATATTAGGTTTCATCAACGTAGTTGCTGCCATGCTGATTAGTTGCAATACGCGCAATAAGGTATCACGTTGAGGGATATGTAATGTACCTTCAATGGAGGCGGTAATAATATTGCGGACACAGGCAGTTGGTGTTTCATTGTATTGTTTTGCCCGTGCTTTAATACATTCATAAAGGCGGGTGTTGCACTGAATGCGAATTTCTTTTTGTTTGACGCGGGCTTTTTTCCAGTTTCGTTTATAGTGCGCACGGTAAGCCTTTTTACAACGCAAAATTTCCTCGGACGTACCATGAAGAACACCGGCGTTTGAAAGGAATGTTTGTAAGGCTTTGCTCCGGCTATTCATGGTTACAACAGCGGTATTGGTTCGTTGGGTATGTCGCTGACCATTGGAATAGGTGGCAGGCTTGCGTAGTTTTTATACAGTAAGGAACGAAAATAAAATGATGATCTCCCTTTAATGATAGGGTGATTGCCTGACAAAATCAGGGTACGATTACTGGGCAATTGCCTGATTTCATCAACAGTGATAAGCTGCTTGGTCTTTTCCCGCCCCTGTTCATCCTTGTAGGTACATTTACCCGACAATGCCTCAATCTCTCTTAATTCTTTTACATCGGTAATCCCAGGTAAGTACAATTTCGTTAGACAGTTACTGGTGATATTCTCGGCCTCATCTTTAAAAAAAGCCTTCAATTGATTTTTTCCCTGTATGGCAAGCAAGTTGCCACAGCGGAATTTTCTGCAATTCGCTAAAAAAATCGGCAACACCGGGATTTTTAAGCTGCTGGTCTCATCAAGTATCGAAAAAATATCTAATTCATGTTTGGCGGGCAGCCGTTCTAATATAAAATTGAAAAACTGCTCGAAAAACACACTGGTGAGGGTCGCTAAGGCCGCCTGGTCGGCGATGCTGTTATGTAAAAATATGGCATGGGGTTTTACCCGCAGGCGCTCGAACTCTATCGTGTCAAATGCCGTAACGCGGGCTACTTCCGGCGAATCGTACACCTCTAAGGCTGCCCGAAGCGATGACACGATACTGGCAAGGGTACGTTCCGGTGTAGTAAGCAAGGCTTTCTAACTCAGGATAAGTTTTTCATCACCCGATTTAGCTACCCAGGTGTCTACCTTGTCGGGGGCAGCGGCAAAGTAATGAAGGACCTGAATGACGTTGGCGATATTTCGGTATTGTTCCGGTTGATAGAGTACAATCTGTATAATTATTTTCAACAGATTCTTACTGGCGAGGCTCCAAAAAGGGTCTCCTCCGCCTTTATCTAAACTTGTCGCGACGAGTAAATGAGCAAGTTTGCTAATGTCATTGGGCGTTTTAATTCTTGACAATAAATTATAGCCCGAACTAATGGAACTATTGGAAAAGTTTATGGTTTTTACAACAAAATGTTTTGAGAGGTAGCCGGATGAAATATGGTGCAACTCCATTGACGGGTCATGAATGAGCAATGAAGAATTTCTAAGGGTAAATAAACTTTTGACAATCAATCTGGTCGATTTGCCACTGGATGTAACCCCGGTGATTAAAAAATTGGAATGACTTAATTTTCGGCTTAGTTTTTTATAACGGGAAAACACAAATCCCTTGTTATACCTGCTGCCTATAAGCCGCTCTTTGCCAAAATCGGCGTTAAACCCTTCCTGTTTGGTGAAGGCATCGGCAACCGCACCAAAAAAATCAGCGATTATCCCTACGATAAATTGTATCGCAATGAATAGTGAAAGAAGTATGCGCTTTGCCATAATGTTTTTTATTGAAACGCCCTTTTTGCCTGCAACACGATTTCAAGCGCCATTTTGAGAAGGAACTCCACGATCACCAGCAGGCAGAAAAAGACGAACTTTAGAAACTGAACAACTATTTTCATAACGGCAATAGCTGGGTGTCGATGTGAACTTTTGCGCCCCGGCCTTCAAACCAATGCTCGTAAAATCCGGCAATGGTCATGTAAAAGCTGTTCTCGGTATAGCTTTTCGGTTTATAAATCAGCCAGGTTTCGATGCCTTTTAATGCAGGCAGCGGGGTACTTTGTGTTAACTGTGCTTCAATGCTTTTAGGGTTGGTTTGAAGCAGTTTAAGTGTTCGGGGAGTATAAAAATTCACCTCGGAATTTTCATACAAGTTTGAATAGACTGTTAGTATTTTACGTTTGGCCGATACTTGTGCAATCCGGGAATACTGTTTTGCCATTGCCCGAAAAATGATCGAGCGGGGGCTGGTAGCTGCTGTATGCAGTGCATCAAGGCATTGCTTGATATGGTTACGGAAGGTTCGTACCTGCGCCTGCCGTAGCACAATATTACCGCTGTACTCATTTTGTCTTTCCAGCGTAAACAGGAATGTTTCATTGACGTCTTTATCGCTAATAGTAGATAACTCAACCCGATAGCCACCCCACCTGTTGGTAGATAGCCCTACCGAAGCGATGATAGCATCGGCTGTTGGGTATGTGTTTAATGGATCAGTTGTGTCAATTAAGACAATCTCACACGTATCATACTTGGGTTGGATTGTGGTACAACCAATAGTCATGCCGCTCACTATGAGCAGCATGGCCAGAAATCTCATTTTTCATTGGGTGAAATTATTAGTGGTCTGTAATGAATTATTGAAGTTGAAAGGGTAAGTTGTACAGTCAAATGAGACAGGTCGCCCTTGATCAGGGCGGTGCATGATATTAAAGCGCATGTATTGTTGTAACCCGCTATGGGCTTTGGAAACGATATGGAGTTTTACATCCTCGCCAAATTTGATGATTGAACGGTTGACTGTTTGCAGCGTAGCATTTTTATCCTTCACTGTTTGGATGCCCTGTTCTATGCGGCCAATATGCGTATCATGTTCCTGTAACGCTTCTACCAGTGCCTGATATTCGCGCAAGGCTGCACATTGTGCGGGCGTAGGGAAACTGAAATGCCGGATGGCGACTCCAACAAGAAACGCTCCGACCGAGAACACTAAAAATAGTAATGGCAGGTAGATAGATGCACCGCTCCCAGTTGTATCATTGCTTTGTGCGGCAAAATACTTAGCGCGGACGATAGCAATGATTGACGATGATAAGATCACTCCGACAATAAAGGCAGCCGCAATAGCACGGCGTTGTGCAATTGTCTTTCCCCTTTTTACTGTAGGCTCGCAATAGTGAGCTGCAAAGTACAAAATGAGCGCAAAGCCACCGGAGATGCAGAAACACTCAAATAAATTCAGGCCTGCACTTTGGAATACGGGAGCTGTAATTACCGCATCAATAATAAATATGGCAATAGTGACCGCTCGAAGTAAAAATAACTTTAAAGAGTTGATGGCTGGTTTTTGCCTGTTATCCAAATCACTTTGAATAACAGCTTTTTTCTCTTTGATCTGCAATAGTTCATTATTCAAAAGTTGCAATGAACGGTCAGTTTGTTGCTGATGCTCGATTATTTCCTGTTCCAGTTGTGCTCCGGGCACTTTGCGGTCAACATCGTTCCAAAGAGCTTTATACATGAGGTGATATTCCAGCCACCAGGGGCCAAGATCCTCATTTGTTAAGGGTGGATTGTCGTGGAGCGCAATGTGCGGCACCTGTAAAGCGATAAGCTGCTCGGTATCGTTAATACCTTTTTTTGTACCACTTTCCAGTTCGGGTATGTGGTAGGTGTTGAGTTCAGTTGTTTTCATTTTTGTTATTTTTTATTTTGAATTTGTATTAGTTTTTTGTCAGAAATTCTGTCAAGTGGTTGGAAGAGTTGACGGACTTGAAAATCTCCGTTCTTAATAGCAACTTCGTATAGATATGCGTTACTTATTTTATTTTCTATTTCAATCGCCAGCGGCGAGATATTTGGTGTCGGTGACTTTTGCATTTCTTTGTATTTTAGTTCCACGAAGGTTGTTATTGTCAAAAAATTGCGCAGAATGAGCATCGAATAAAGTTAGAATATACTTTATTATGAGATTAAAATCTATTGATGAGCTGTTAACCTTAAGAAATGATTTTCTTGAGGCTTATAAGGTTTCCACTGGCCATAATCTATTAGAGCAGCTTGACAGTAAATATCAAGAGCACAGTTACTACGGCTTTATACAATCTGAATTATGCCAAAAATTGGACAAATCAGAAGACGTCATTCTATTAAGTTCCCAAACTCTAAGAAGTTTTATATTTGATAATAGGAAATTTAATTATTATAACGATACTGTTGACATCTTCAGAAACTATATAAACGCGGTTCTATCAAAGAATAATAATAAAGAAAACGCTTATATAAAACCGCCATTTGTCGGAGCGCAAGTTATTAATCATGATTTTAAGCAAAGTGTATTATTGAGTAAGAGCGATGTTACTCCTGATGAATTTTACTTAGCAGTTCAAAATATTTATGCCAATGGTATGGGATAATGAAGAGTGATCCCTGGGATATCAAAAGAGACGACTATGAAATAATCAAGCGAGGAATTTATTCATCCTTCCGGAAAGACATATCTTATACTAACATTGCTGCTGTGATTTTGGCTGAAAATGGAAACGGTAAGTCTACAATTGCCCGTCGCATCGCTGTTGACTGTATGAATGATTTTGCCGTTTTATGGTTGACCGATCTACATTTGTTCTCTTCAAACTTAAATTTTATTGAGGACGATTTTGCCATCCGATATTTACTAATTATAGATGACTGGGATAAAGCGAAAGTTAGCCAGCAATTTGCTTCGGCTTTTTTGCACCGAATTATGCAATTTGGCAATGTAAGAATAGTTATAACTGACCAAAGATCGGAAGAAAAAGAATATTTATTTTATCTAGATAGGGCCAGAAGCGTTGTATTCTCACTGAGGTCTAATGAAAATCGCTCTATTGTAGAAAGCATTTTTAATAAATTTCCTAATTGGCGATGCCCCGCTTCTGACGAATTAATTAAGACACAATTTACTGAAGGGGTACTCTATGTTGTATTATTCGCTGTTTTAGACAATGCCCAAAATTTTTCTGAGGGTGACGTAGGTGACGTAAATGTCATTGAATTCATTCCTTTACTTGGATTTATATTAAGAAGTATATTTAAGAAAATTTTCTATTTAGATGCAGGTATAGCACAAAGCCTTTATCATTTTTCGTACTTAAATGCCGAATTTTTAATTTATTTTACCTGGGAAGCCGTTGTTGCTGTAGCAGAGGTTTATAATAAGTACTATTATAAAGAACTTAATAAAGGAAGAGAGGTAACCAACTTAAAAACGTTTGATACTAAAAACCCTATTTGCGAACTTTTAACTTGTTATATAAATTTTTTTGAGATAGAAAACAAAGTACTTAAGAAAATTAACATATGTAGTTTTTATCATCCCTTGCTTCAACAGTTTGCATCATATGAAATGTTTGAGGGGTATAGTCAAGTAAATGTAAATTCCCTTTTGGTGATGGAACACTCATTACGTTTAAGAGGCCAGACATTTATAGCCAATGACATCTGCTTTGTTATGACTATAATGACAAAAAAACCAAAATTCAACAAATTTGCCCACAATGACTGGATGGGGCCATTTAGCTATCTTAGCGTGTTAGTTGATTTTGAATTATTAATTTTATCTTGCTACTTAAATGCTCCAGTGATTACCGACATTTCCACTTGGGAAAAAAAGTTGGCTCCAATTTTACTCTATCATCGTTATTGGGAAGCTAGACGAATTAAGATAATAGTTAACAACCTTCTGCTTAATGAGTATGAAATTCCTTATTTAGAAAAATTAAAGAGCAAGGTATTTTCTTGGAAATTTTTATTTTTTCCAAGGAGGGTAATACAACACTGCTTTACAGAAATATATGAGAAATATGGACGTGAGACATATGAGTGTTTTCCCAATAGCTATTGGAGAAGAAAAAAATAGCTCTATTGCATTATTTCCCTTGTTGTGCTTTAATAATAGAACGTTTATTGGCCAAAGAATTTAGCTATTTGAATTTTTTAGTCAATAAATTCGCTTACTCTTTCCTGTAACCAGGTCTTGCCCGTTCCGCTGGCACCCAGGCACATCAGGTGCAGCGGCGTATGCCGTTTTCTGCTTGTATAGGTGAGGTAGGCAATCAATGCATTTGTTTCTTCACCCACCAGGCCGCTTTGTGCGATCGCCTGTTTTGTCCTGGTTAACAGGTCGGGGCTTTTCAGGTAAGCTATGGCCGCTTTGCGTTCGGGTTCGGTCAGCTGCTTTTTTTCAACCTGTTTGGGCTTCATCGCTTCCAGGCGTTCCGACCGGTAATTTTCTAAAGCGGTCGTTAGCTGGCTTATGGCTGTGCTGATCTCATTGGTGCTGATGTCCAGGGCTTCGGCTGATTTCTCGATCAGCTGCTCGGTTTGGATGCTGTTGTACAGGTCTAAGTTATGGCGGAATGCGTTTTGCTTATGGTCTGTACTGGTTAGTTTCAGCGTTACTTTCATCCGGTCTAAGCCGGTTAGCTTAATACCGCCTAAGATGGTAATATGTAGTTTGCCGTCCAGGTAGATCAGTAACTCTGCATTATCCGTTATTAGCTTGGCCGTTTTATCCATTAAAATAAGTAGTGGTTAGATTCACCACTACAAACGTAAGATTATGTTTTCTTTTTAGCAACTATAAAGTTTTGATATTTAACACATATTGACATAAGTGTTTTTTAACACTACTTTTGAGATATGAACCTGGCAGATAACATAAAAGACATACGAGAAGAAAAGAACCTTAAACAGATCGAGGTGGCAACCCACATCGGCGTTGATAAATCGGCTTACAGCAAGATTGAAAAAGGTTTAAGGGCTTTAACAGTAGATGAGTTGCAAAAGATGGCGCAACTCTTTAATATGACTACTGACCAGGTAATTAACCATGATGGCAAAGTGCCTAAAGAGGTGATTATTGAAGATAAAACAGCCGTAGAACAAATGCGCCTCATTCAGCAGCTTGACGAAGACGACAAGCAAACTATCTTCAAACTGATCGATAAGATGCTCACTAATAAGAAGTTTAAAGACTTCTTTCAGAATAATGTAGCTGCCCTTTAATAACAACGCCCAGCACTTCTGCCGGGCGTTGCATTATTTATTAGGTATATATTGTTTTAATACCTTTCGTTCAATATCGCTGTCCGGATTCGGCCAGATCTCAATTTTGTAATAATCATCGCCTTCATCTTCGTCAATATCCGCACTGGCCAGGTTTGATGAATATACTCTTACCCGATACTTACCCGGATTGACTTTCAACTCTAATTCCACTTCGGAATTAGGACAATCAAGAATCTGTAAAACACCGGATTTAACCTCTAATCCTCCTTCAACTATATGATCATATTTATTATAGTCGATTTGTTTATTTTCTGCCTTTGAAACAATTAGCTCTCCCTTTATATGGCCGTAACATTGCGTGCCGATACCTATAATACCTTCTTCCATAGCCAATCTTTCGCTATGGGCCTCATCTGTCCAAAAACTATCGGAATCAGTATTACTAGGAGATGATTTATCACAAATAAAGAACTGATTATATTGGGTTTTAAAATCGAGTTTATAATTCATTTTTTCATATTTAGATATTGCACATGCTGTGTATAAACTTAGGAATGCTAACGCTATCCTTTGATATATAAAGCTTTTAATCATTTTGACATCTTAAGGGGTAACAAATACACCGCAACCACCGCATTCCCATGTAGCAGCACCAACTATTACTTTATACAGAATGTAAGCTGCTGTTCCAATTCCAACGCCAGTAGCTACATTTTTAGTTGCCCCTCTTGATGGCATAGGAAATGGTACTGGACTTGGTTGCTTTTGTGCATCAGGTTCTTTATCCCTTGGTACAGGAAGCACTAAAAACGAATCACCGTCGTTTAGTGTTCGATACAATACGCCTAACTGGCCACCTTCAACTCGTTGTTCTCTGGATGGAACATAAGTTACATAAGCGCCTTCTCCACCTTCATAAGTAGAAGCGTAAGGATATTCTTGTCGCTCCAATCCTTCACTTGTCTTTTTAGGATAACCACCGATTGCATTGTCTCTGTTTTCGTCTTGTTTTTCTTTATCAGATAAGTAATGCAATACATTAGGCTTACCTAATCTAAATGCCGTTAAAGCATCCTTGTATATCGTAGGCGTTTTAGCTTCTCTGACAAAATGTATCCCGCTGATACCTCCTTTAGATTCAGATTGCTGCTTAATTGCACTGAAAGCAACTTTAGCATCATCTCCAGTAAATCTTACACCACCCTCTATATTGATAATTTCTTTACCATCAGGGTCGATAAATCTAATAGGATTATTAATGGCATAAGTATATGGTGACCACCTTCGGCTCTTTTCAGCTAAAGGATCTGGTGTCGTCCACCTCCCAATTACCGGATCATAGAACCTTGCGCCATAATCGTACTGTGTTAACTCATCCTG
>CAZZVY010000110.1:0-10194 GCA_964657585.1 uncultured Mucilaginibacter sp.
AAGAGATACCGGTAACCATTGCAAAAAGTCCTGGAGAAATGGTTCATAACTGCGATTTTGTGATTACCATGCTTGCAGACGATGCTGCTGTTATGGAGGTGTATACCGGCGCCAATGGCATCTTATCAGCCGATACAACCAAAAAGCCTTTGGCTATAGATATGAGCACCGTGTCGCCGGGGGCCACTAAAAAGCTGGCAGGGCTATGTGCAGAAAAAGGCTTCAGTTATCTCGACGCCCCGGTATCGGGCAGCGTAAAACCTGCCGAAGATGCCCAACTAATAATTATGGTTGGCGGTAAACGGGAAGACTTTGATACAGCCCAACCGGTGTTTAACGCTTTAGGCAAAGCATCGCTTTATTTAGGCAATAATAGTGCAGGTAACTTTGCCAAGTTAGCCATAAACCTTTTTCTGGCCATTACCGTACAAGGGTTTACAGAAGCTATCTTATTTGCGCAGCAAAACGGCATTGATACCGGGCAGTTTTTAGATATTGTTAATAGCGGATCGGTAGGCAGCGGTATTACCAGGATAAAGTCGGCAGCTATATTGCAGGATAACTACAAGGCCGCCTTTGCACTGAAACACCTGGTAAAGGACCTGGTCCTTGCCGAAAATGAAGGCATGGCTTCGCCCGCCGGCGTCGCGGTTGCCGCCAGTTTTAAACAGGCCTTATCAGCAGGTTTAGGCGACGAGGATATGGTAGCTATAATTAAACAATTAGCTAAAGCAATTAACTGATATCAATCTTGCGGGTTTAAAGCATGCAAGCAATATAGATGTTGTAAAATAATAAAGTGCTGCCCTTTGCCCTGTAATAATATGTTATATTACCCCTATGCCCATTTATGACATTGTTTTTGTAGGAAGCGGACTGTCTTCATCTTCCACACTTTATCACATCCTATCAACCCTGCAAAAACAGCCCCAGACAACTACTGCCCTTAAAATTGCTGTTATAGAAAAAAGCGGCGAATTTTTTAAAGGCATTGCTTATGGCAGGCGCACTTCTATACATTCATTGACGATAAACCCGGTAAAGGATTTTTTTCAGGAGCAGGACAAGCCTGAATTCTTTAACTGGTTTAACGAACTGAAAAAAAATAACTGGCCCGGTGTTGAGGATGTTGAAAAAGGGATACTGAATAACTGGTTTAGCCAAAACGCAGGTAAATTAAACCATGAAGGTTTGAATGGGGTTTATATCCCCCGGTTTTTATACGGATTATTCCTATCGCAAAAATTAACAGGCATTATTGCTGACTGCGAACAAAGGGATATTACCAAGGTAGACCTAATAACCGGCGAGGCTGTGGATGCTGAACAAATAGCCGGTACTGATGGTTATTTGCTTGCTGTTGAAACGCCTGGCCAAACATTAGCCATAACTGCGAACGTACTGGTACTTACCACAGGCTGCCTGGATGTAAAACGTATTACCAACGGTGCCTTGAGCATGTTTCTGTGCATTGATGATGTTTACAGTCCATCGTTAGCGGCGAGCCTGGATAAAATAAGCGAGGCATTGGCTGCGCTGCCCCCCCAAAAACGGAATGTCCTGATCATTGGCTCTAACGCCAGCGCATCTGAACTGGTGCATATTTTAAGCAGAAACAGCGGAAAAAAGCAAGAAGGCTTTAATAAGATAGTAATTTTATCGGGCAGCGGCCTGCCCGACAGGCTGCATGTGAATGCAGATTACGATCATTTACTGGATGAGTTGAGAAAGCTTGAGGATGCCGGCAATTATACAGCAGATGCGTTGATTGCGGCTATTGAGCGTGATGTAAAAAATGCGGCTGCACAGCAGCTATCGGTAGGTAAGATACATTATAGTTTAAGCGACCGTGTGTTTAAGATACAGCAAAAACTTAACCCCGGCGAAGCCCTGAAGTTTTTTAATGAACATGCCTGGGCTTATACACGGATAACCCGCCGCACCAGCGAAGATTATTATTTTACCGAGCAGGAACTGGTTGAGTCAGGGAAACTGCAATTTATTAAGGGCCGGTTTATAAAACTGTGCGATGGGCAAAGTCACCCGGACGGCTTGAGATTTATGTATAAACCTGTCCGTGGCACAGCAGCAAAGGAGTGTGATGAGGCCTTCCCCGTTATAATCAACTGCTCTGGCTCGGAGCCAGTTACAAACACGACCACCAGGTTGATCAGGAACATGCTTGACAAAGGCCTGCTGAACATAAACCATAACAATATGGGCCTTGCTGCCGACGAGCAGTTTGCCGCCGCCGAGAACCTTTATATCATGGGCCCACTGCTGGCAGGCATCTATACGCTAAAATACAAATTCTGGCACCTGGAAAATGCGAAACGGCTGAACGGACTTACGGCTGCGCTGTCGAATACGCTCGTGTCAAAAATGGTTAAAGAGCTTGCTTAAGCTGAAATGATAGCCTGGGCAGGGCGCTCAGGACAAGTTCCTTTTTAATTTAGCGTAAACTATCTTAAGTTTTTTGAACATTCTTTTCATTTCGCCTACCTGCTGCGCATCGGCCCAGGCTGTTTGATTGAGGTATTTAAAAAAAAGTTCTTTATAAACCGGCTTGCCGGCATAGGTAGCATGTATGGGTTTCCGCGATATGAAATGGATAATGCCTTGATGATCCAGGTATTCCTCTGTCGAAAAATGGTTCCACTTATCAGCTAACTGCAGCCATTTGATGGCTGGTAAAATGGTGTTAAGGGCATATTGTTCAGCGTATTCCGCAAACTTGATATTGTTGTTAATGGTCTCAATAATACGCGGCCCCATTTGCTGTTCCCGGTATTTGTGCACGTTCATTAACTGCAACCCGCTGTTAACGTAAGGGTGTTTACCGTCTAAACCTAATTCCTTATAATTTAAAACGCCGCCCCAGCTATTGTCTAATGTAGGCACGCGGCAGTCTACAACAGCGCCAAGCACATATTCACTGATATCTATATGCCACAGGTTACTGATATCTTCCAGCGCAATCATATCCACATCCAGGTAAAGCACTTTTTTTATCTCCTTTGGGATGGTATATGGCATAAACAGGCGCATATACACTGTTGCCGGGAACAAATTGCGGTCATACGGCAATGCCATCCCTTCGGGTATGGCATCCTCCATCGTCATCCAGTGAATAGTGAACATATCAGGATCAATGGAGCGGAGCATCTTTTTTTTACTGAGTTCGGTAATGCCATCGCCGGTCATATATACCTCAATATGTTCACCTGATCGGTGGTGCACCTCGATAGATTTTAGCAATGCAGCCATGAGTATGATATAATCGTTATCACAATTCATGGTCAGGATAATGTTGTTGTTGCTCATATTAAGTTCAGGCGTATTGCTTTTCTTTTACCGCATACTGCTGTACACGTAAAAGAATGCGGCAAATCATATCAATTTCTTCGTACTGCAATTCGTGAAATAAAGGCAAGCAAAGTATTTTGCTTGCAATTGCATCGGCTATTGGGGTATAGCATTCTTTGATATAAGGCAAATTACTTAATGAGGGGTAAAAATATCTCCGGGGTATAATGTGTTGTTCCTGTAATTCGTCTATCGTTTTTAAAAGCAGGGCTTCGCTTTCAAAAAGTACCGGTAAATAGGCGCAGTTAAAGTTGGCATGTGGGTTAACTGCTAACTTTGTGCCTTTGTGTTTATCAAGTTTGCGTAAATAATAGCCATATTGTTTTTTGCGCTTTAACAAAATATCATCAATATGTTTAAGGTTAGCCAGGCCAAATGCTGCATGGAACTCGGAATTTTTGGCGTTAATACCCAGGCCGGCAAAATCAACGCGCCCGTCGTGCCCGAAATTGCGCATGTAGGCCATGGTTTTAAGCACCTCAGGGTCCTGCGCAAATACGGCCCCGCCTTCTACCGTATGATATATTTTTGTGGTGTGAAAACTTGTGGTGCTTACATCGCCGTAAGTAAACACGCTTTTACCTTTATATAAAGTGCCAAAACAATGCGCGGCATCGTAAATTACCTTTAGCTTATGCCTTTTTGCAATACGTTCAATGGCATCAATATCGCAGGGGTTACCATACACATGGGTTGCCAGTATGGCCGAGGTCTTTTCGGTTATTGCTGCCTCTATTTTCGATGGGTCAATGTTATAGTTATCAGGGTCTATATCAACAAACACCGGCTGCAGCCCTTCCCAAACAATGGTTGATGTGGTGGCAACATAGCTGAAGGGGGTAGTAATAATTTCGCCGGTTAACCCTAAAGCCTTTATAGCTAACTGTATGGCAATGGTACCGTTGGTAACATAAAGCAAATGCGGGGTCTTTAAAAAGTCTTTTAGTTGCAGTTCAAGTTCATTAACTAACGGGCCGTTGTTGGTTAACCAACCACGTTTCCATATACCTTGCAGATACTTGTTATATTCCTCCAGGTCAGGAATAAATGGTTTGCTAATGTTAATCACAATAAGATTAAGTTTTATGTTTAAATAATAAATCAGGGCTTACCAGGTGCATCTGGCACTTGCCGCAATTCCTTATAATAATTCGTTATATACAATTACAATAGGGCTTACATGTCATTAAAAAGGGGTTATTTGACATTCTATACGGATACTTATACGAAACGGGCATCTAAAAAGTTAAATTAAAACAACAATGCACTAATTAACTTCTATAACATGCAACCAATAACGCCATTCCACATCGCTATCCCTGTTTACGATCTTGAAGAAGCCCGCAGCTTTTACCGCGAAGCGCTGGGCTGCACCGAGGGGCGCAGTGATATGCATTGGGCTGATCTTAACCTGTACGGGCATCAGTTAGTAATACATCTTAAACCGCGGCCCAATGATCAGCATACGCATCACCATAACCCAGTAGATGGGCATGATGTGCCCGTGCCGCATTATGGCGTTGTACTGACCTGGGAGCTATGGCATGAACTGAAAGACAGGCTTAAGGCAATGGATATTAATTTTATAATTGAGCCCGGCATTCGTTTTCAAGGCAAGCCTGGCGAACAGGCCACTATGTTCTTTTCAGATCCATCGGGCAATGCGCTGGAGTTTAAGGCCTTTAAAGATATAGGGCAACTGTTTGCGGTATAACGCTATTATAATCAGTTACCTGATAATAGTTATTGAGCCTGACACTACTATGTTGTTCAAGTTGGTATTAATAACATAATAGTATGTTCCAACTGGTAATGGTTTGCCGTTAAAAGTACCGTCCCACGCCTGGGGATACCCCTTTGAGTAAAATACCTTACCTCCATCGCGGTTAAAAATGCTTACCGTGGCATCCTCATAGGCAATAAGGCCGGTGATATTCCATTGGTCATTTATCCCATCGCCATTGGGCGTAAAGGTGTTATTAACAATAATCTGGGGTTTTACGGTTACCAGCGTTTTGTCAGTACTTATGCAACCCCTGCTGTCTGTTACCGTTAAGGTATAAGTGCGGGTAGAATCGCCTGTAATAACCGGGTTTTTAGCGGTAACATCATTTATATCTAAATTAGGGCTCCATAAGTAAGTAACGTTATTATCGCTTACCGTTGGTTGCAATACTATTGTGCGGCCGGCTAAAACATACCTGTTGCCACCGGCATTAACCTTAGGCGGCGGTATAAATTTAATTACTGCCTGATCTGAACTGATATAGCATGAATTTACTGCGTTGGCGGTTAAAGTTAAAGTGACTGAACCACCCGCAATATCGCCTGGGCCGGGCACATAAAAAGCGTTGAGGTTTGTAGCCGAAGGGCTGAAGTATCCGGTGCCAGAGGTGCTCCAAACGCCGCCGTTTGATGAAATGATTTTACCTGCCAGCTGCACTGCGGTGGTTTGATTGCAAACTTCCTGATCTGGCCCTGCATCTGCCGCCGGCACTGCCCCGAATGTGATGTTAGTAGTGGATGATGAAACGGCACAATCATCCTTACTGGTTGATACCAGGGTTAAGGCAACAGTGCCGTTTGTTTTATCCTGGGCAGATGGTATATAACTGGCGTTTAGCTGGTTGGCTGATGGCGAAAATATGCCGGTACCGGATGTTGCCCATAAACCGGTTGTAGGACCTCCGGTTACGCTGCCTGCCAGTTGTATGGAAGGCAATGAAGTGCAAACTGTTTGATCGGGCCCGGCTTTGGTCACAGGCGGTTCGTCAACAACAATATTAACCGTACCAGCCTGGCCCGGGCAGCCATTGGCAATAATAACCAGGCTGTATATACCTGCATTGGCTGTGGTAACGTTTGTAATATCCGGGTTTTGCAGCGTTGATGTGTACCCGTTGGGCCCGGTCCATAAATATGTGCCGCCGGCTTGTGCGGTACGCAGTTGTATAGTGCTGCCCACGCAAACAGGTGAATTGCCGTTAGCAACCGGTGTGCCCGGCAGGGGGTTCACCGTAACCACATAATTAAAGCCCGGGCCCTGGCAGCCAAATGCGGTAGCGTAAATGGTATACACTACATTAATGGGGCCGCCTGTGGTATTGATGAGTGTTTCGGATATATTGGCCGATGTTTGGTTGGCTACGGCGGCATTACTTATCCCGGCCGCCGCAGCCCTGCTCCAGGTGAAGGTTGCCGAAGGTACATTTGATTGTATATTATAGTTCAATGGCGAACCGGAACAGATAGTGCCGGAACCGGGGCTGGTAATATTAGCCGATGGGTTTACAGTTACTGCCAGGTTAAAGGCTGTGCCAGCGCATGGCCCGGCGGAATAATTGTAGGCATAATTTACCGTTACCGGCGTATTGGTATTGTTAACCAGCACTTCATGTATCGTCCCGGCGGTCTGTCCGCTCACAGCTGCGTTGCTGATACCGGCCACGGCAGCCCTGCCCCAGGTAAAACCGGTTTGCGGAATGTTAAAAGAAACGGTATAATTAGTACTTGTACCATTACATATGGATACCTTGTCCGGGCTGGTAACTACAGGCGTAGGGTAAACTGTAACCACATAAGTAAAGGTTGGGCCAGTGCAGCCGTTTACTACGGCGTTTATAGTGTAAGGTACGTCAATTGGGTCTGCAGTGGTGTTAAACAATGTTTCATTTATAACCGGACTGGTTTGATTGCTTACTGCGTTATTGCTTATGCCTGCCACAGCGGCGCGGCTCCACATAAAGGTAGCTGCGGCTGCATCAGCGGTAATGGTATAATTTAGCGGATTGCCGCTGCATATATTCCCGGCATCAGCACTGGTAATGGTAGGTATGGGGTTAACAACAAGGTCAACTTCTGTACGGCTGCTGCTGCAGCCGGCAAGGCTTACAGCCTCAACAAAAAATGATGTATTAGCTGTTAGCTTACGGGTAATGTAAGTGCTTCCAGAATATAATAATGTACCGCCGGTTGCTGTGCTGTACCAGTTATAAGTAGCCGTTCCTGATCCGGTAGCGGTAAGAGTGGCGGTGCTGCCCAGGCATACGGCAGGCGTGTTTACTACCGGCGATACGGGCGCAGCAGTAACCGTTACCGTTACTGGGGTACGGGCGCTGGTTACCCCATTATTAACTGCCGCTACATAGTAGGTAGTACTTGTTGTAAGCGCCGGGGTAGTATAAACCGGGCCGGTGGCAAGTACGTTACTGCCTGCAGCAGTGTCATACCAGTAATATGTTCCTCCAGGCGCAGTTGCCGATAGCGTAGCGCTGCCCCCGTTGCATATATTTGTACCGGCTGCGGTTGGGGCAGTGGCCGCAGTTATAAAATTAATGTTTACAATAGCTGATTTAGGCCCGCAGGGGCCCGGAGGGTCTGCCGAGGTTAATGTAAGCGTTACAGCTGTTTCGCCTGCTGCAGGCGTATATACTGCATTTGGCAACGAGGCATTAGAAAAGGTGCCTGAGCCGCCCGTCCAGGTGCCGGACGACGTACCGCCGCTGATACTGCCGGCTAATTGTACTGCCGAACCCGCCGCCACAGTCTGATTGGCACCTGCACTGACGATCACTTGCTGGTAAACAGTAACTGACGATGTATAAGCAGCGCCGCCGCAGCCCGGGCCTGCCGGGATGGTATTGGTGATATTGTAAGTACCGGGAAGACTGTTTTTCAGGTCGATCTCGCCGGTGCTTGAGTTTGCAAACACAAGGTTGGGCGACGACGCTGTAAAATTACCCGCCCCGCCCGAGCTTGACGGGAACACGGGAAGCGGGTTTAGGCCATCCTGGCAAAATGGCCCGTTATAAGTGAACGTAGCATCGGCCGTACCAGCCCCTATGCCAAACCTTATATTGCTAACCACAGGGCAGGGGCCGCCGCCGGTGAATGTAAGCGTGTATATAGCGGGGGTGCTATGCGCAATGTCAATTTCGCCGGTACTGGCACTGACAAATACCAGCCCCGCCGGCGAAGCGCTGAAAACACCTCCTGCCGGGTTATAAATTACGGGTGTGATGTTACCGCTTGTAGCGCATACAATGTTTGACGGATATTTGAACTGCACAGTTGGGTTATTAATTACAGAAACCGTTACCGGTGTACGGGCGCTTGCGCACGTGGCCGAATTATTTTGGGCGTAATATGTAGTGGTTGCCGTTGCAGCAGGAATAGTATAGGTATTGCCGGTAGCCAGTAAGTTGCCCCCGGTAGCAGCATCATACCAGTTAATGGTACCGCTGGCACTTGCGGTTAAAGTAACAGGTGTGCCCTGGCAAACATTATATGTATTGCTTACAGTAGGGGCCAATGGTATGGGATTTACAGTGACTGTAACGGCCGTGCGTGCGCTGGGGCAGCCGTTGGCGGTAGACTGCACATAAAAAACAGTTGTAGTAGTTAAGGCTGGCGTAACATAAACCTGGGCATCTGAAAGTTTGTTGCCGCCGGTTGCCGCATCATACCATTGATAGTTTGATGATCCGCTGGCAATTAAAGTAGCAGCGCTGCCTGAACATATTGCCTCACCATTCGCTGTCGGCGGTGCGGTAACAGGCAGTATGTTCACATTTACTGCCGTCCGGTCGCTTATGCAGCCATTTGTACCAGTGGCCTGTACATAATACACCGTATTAGCCGTTAAGGCAGGAGTTATAAAATTAGCGCCTGTAAATAAGGATGTGCCTCCTGCAGGTACATCAAACCAATCGTATTGGCCGCCTGGCGCTGTAGCTGTTAAGATAGTGGATGAACCGGAACATATCAAAACATCCGACGATGTTGGCGGGTTTGGCGGTGGGGTAACCGTTACTTTAACAGGTGTGCGCACGCTGCCGCAGCTTCCGTTATCCGCCTCGGCATAATAAGTGGTTGACAGGGTTATTGCCGGGGTAGTAAATGTATTGCCCGTAGCAAGCGCTGTGCCGCCGGTTGAACGGGCAAACCATTGTATAGTTGCGCCCGGCGCAGCCGTGGCTGTTAATGTTGCGCTTGTGCCGGGGCAAACCGACGTACCTACAACCGTTGGCGCTGGCGGTATCGGCGTTACGGTTACGGTTACCGGTGTACGTGCGCTTACGCAGCCATTTGCCGAATTTTGCACATAATAGGTTGTTGTTGCGTTAAGCGCCGGGGTGGTAAAATCGGGGCTGGTAATTAACGATGTTCCGCCGGCAGGTACATCAAACCAGTCAATGGTGCCGGCAGGTACGTCGGCGTGTAAACTTACTGCCGAACCGGCGCATATAGCAGCCCCGGCGGCAGTTGGCGGTTGCGGTGCAGGGGTTACATGAACGGTGGCCGGTGTGCGCCCGGTTATACAGCCGTTAACTACACCAGCAGCATAAAAAGTTGTTGTAGCGTAAATGGGGACAGTGGTGGTAAAGGTTGAACCAGGGGCGCTGCTTAGCTGATTGCCGCCTGCAGGTGCATCATACCATATATAACTGTTATAACCGCTTGCGCTTACCGTTGCAAAGTTACCTGCGCAAATATAGGCATCGCCGGTTTGCGGGGGGCCGTAAACAAAAGCATAAACTAAAGTACGTGCGCTTACGCAACCATTAATGGTAGTTTGAACGTAGTAAGCCCCTGTTGTGGCAAGGGCAGGTGTTGTGTAGGTTGCCCCTGAAGCTAAAAAATTCCCGGCTGCATCATACCATTGGTAGGTACCCCCGGGTGCTGTAGCGGTGAGTATGGCCGATGTATTCTGGCATATAGCAACATTTGCGGCTGCAGGCGCATCAGGGGTAATTGCGGCAGATATGTTAATGCTTTTGGTTATGCCCGGGCACCCGGCGGTCTGGTCGGTAACGGTTACTGTATAAG
>CAZZVY010000111.1:0-10146 GCA_964657585.1 uncultured Mucilaginibacter sp.
GCTACATCTACCGTACTTGGAGTGCAAATTTATAAAAAAGAGAGCTAATGCCAAATGGTTTTTTAATATTACATAAGGCTTACCGCACTTTTTCATCTTGGTTGTAGATTTGTATATGACAGATGAGTTGGTAGAGTTAAATGTGACCGGGATGCACTGCAATAATTGTGCTATATCTATACATAGGTTGTTAGAGAAAAAAGGGCTGCGTGATATCATGGTAGATTTTGCCGGTGAAGAAGTAAAATTCTCTACCGATAATCAAGCTGCAGTTCAGGATATTATTAAAGATATTGAAGGCTTAGGGTTTAAAGTTATTGATGAAATTGCCCTGCACCAGGAAAATTTTTATGAAAAGGTAGAAAATAAATTTTTGTTTTGTGCCGTTTTTACCGCCCCGCTCTTACTGCACATGTTACTGCCCTGGCATTGGCTGCATCAGCCTTATATACAACTAATATTATGTTTACCTGTATTTATAGTCGGCTGTTTTCATTTTGGTAAAAGTGCCATCAACTCAATAAAAAACGGCGTACCTAACATGGATGTGCTGATCTTCATCGGCTCAACTGCCGCATTTATTTATAGTTTAGTGGGCACCTTACAGCATTTGGGCAAGCAATACCAGTTTTACGAAACCTGCGCTACTATTATTACCCTGGTGCTGCTGGGTAATTTATTTGAAAAGCGATCGGTAACGCAAACCACTTCCGCTGTAAAAGATCTGGTACAATATCAGCAGGTAAAAGCAAACAAGATAATTAACGGTGAAGTTGAAACAATTAATGCACAGGAGGTTAAATCAGGGGATGTATTACTGGTTAATACTGGTGATAAAATTCCGGTTGACGGTGATATTATAGAAGGCTCGGCCACCGTTGACGAATCTATGCTGACGGGAGAAAGCATACCGGTAGAAAAGCAAAAATACGACCGTGTTATCGGCGGTACTATACTGCAATTAGGCAATATCCGGATAATGGCCACCAGGGTTGGTTCAAATTCAACATTGGCGCAAATTATCGACCTGATGAAAAAGGCCCAGGCAGCCAAACCGCATATTCAGAAATTAGGCGATAAGGCAGCAGGTGTATTTGTGCCTGCGGTTATTATAATATCCCTTATTACTTTTATAGTTACTTATTATGCCTTTAATGGCAGCTTGCAAAATTCATTAATGCACGCCATTGCGGTATTAGTAATCTCATGCCCATGCGCCATGGGGTTGGCTACTCCTACCGCCGTAATGGTTGGCTTAGGCCGTGCAGCAAAAAATGGAGTGCTGATAAAAGGCGGTGATACCATTGAGGCAGTTGCTGATACCAAATATATAGTGTTTGATAAAACAGGTACACTCACTACGGGTAAATTTGCCTTGCGGGATATTAAAGTTATTGGCGATGCATCCGTTGAAGTTACCCGCGGTATTATTACAGCGATTGAAGAACGATCCAATCACCCCATCGCTAAATCATTAATTGAACAGTTGAAGGGCCAGCCACAGCAAAAGGTAATTTTAAAAGCAGTCAGCGAAGAAAAAGGCTTAGGTATGCGCGCTGAAGATATTGCCGGCAATAACTACTTTTTAGGGGGGGCCAGATCAGGTACTGATGGTAATTATAACTTATCACTTTATAAAAATCAAAACCTGCTGGCAATGATTGCTATACAGGATGATATTAAGCCTAATGCAGCAAACCTGATTGCCAGTCTGAAAAAATTAAATATCATTCCGGTATTATTAAGCGGGGATAATGCTGCGAACTGCAATTCCGTAGCACAAATATTAGGCATTTCTGCGGTATACTTCGAAAAGCTGCCTGACGAAAAACTGGCGGTTATTGATATGTATAAACAAAAGGGTAAAACTATTATGATAGGCGACGGTATAAATGATGCTCCCGCCCTTATAAAAGCCGACATTGGCGTATCATTGAACGACGCCAGCCATATCGCCATACAATCGGCAAAAGTAATTTTATTAAATACTGATTTAAATTCTTTATTATATTTCCTTCAGGTAAGCAAGCACACCCTGCTTACTATTAAGCAAAATTTGTTTTGGGCTTTTGCTTATAATGTTATCGCCATACCTTTGGCCGCATTAGGGTTTATGAGCCCAATGTTGGGCGCTTTTACTATGGCTTTCTCTGATGTTGTGGTGATCGGTAATTCGCTAAGGCTAAAGATAAAAAATCTCAAATATTAGTCAATGTTCTATAGCCCGAATAATCATGTTTCGACCATGGTTCTTGGTTATCGGCTATGAACAAATTTATTATACTTGCATTTAATGGCAATTGAATTATTTACAGATGGGGCATCAAGCGGCAATCCTGGTCCGGGTGGTTATGGGGCTATATTACGATCTGGGCAGCATTATAAGGAATTGTCTGAAGGGTATCGTAAAACAACCAATAACCGTATGGAACTTATGGCTGTAATAAAGGGCCTGGAAGCTTTAAAGCAACCTAACCAGCAGGTTACTATTTACTCCGATTCTAAATATGTTATTGATGCTATTGAAAAAAAATGGCTGCAGGGCTGGATTAAAAAAGGTTTTGCCGGTAAAAAAAATAAAGACCTTTGGATGCGTTACATTGAAGTATCCCGTATCCATCAGGTTAGATTTATATGGGTAAAAGGCCATGCCGGTCATCCTGAAAACGAGCGTTGCGATGAATTAGCGGTTGCTGCTTCCAGGCAAAAGGACCTGCTGATAGACGCTGTGTTTGAAACCGAATCTATGAGAACAGATTTGCTGTGAATAATTAAAGTTTTTTCAAAATAAAAAATCCCTATAGTTGGAAAGCTGCGCAAGGTTTAGCTTTATATCTTACAATTACAGGATAGGTACAACAATAAAAATGAATACCGAACAGTATAAGGCATTATTTTTTTATGGTAACAAAAAAAGTACTTCCTATTCCTTCAACCGATTTTACATGGATACTGCCGCCAAGCGCTTTTACCAGTTCGCTAACGGTTGAAAGGCCAATGCCGGTACCTTTTTTATTATAACGGTCGGTTAATTTCAGGGTATAATCTTCTGTAAATATCTTGTCATGGAATTGCTTAGCTATGCCAATGCCGTTATCTTCTACTTCAAACCGGTAATAATCTTCGTCCTGGTTAAAGCGGATATTTACTACCCCTTTTGCTTTATCGTTGTAACGGATGGCGTTACTTAGCAGGTTAATAAATATCTGCTCAAACGCTACAGGCGACAGATTTACCTGGTAGCTTTCGGCAGGGGTGTTTATCTCAAAACCATCCGGCACGTTTACCAGTTCCATTACATGGGTAAACAGGTCATTCAAGTAAGAGCGTTCCTTTTTTGTAAGCAATAAGGATGGGGCTTTTGAATAAGCCAGCATCTCGTCTAACAAGGTTAATAAACGTTTTGTTGAGGAAATATTCAGATCAATCAGCCTTACGCACCCTTCATCACCTAATTTATCCAATCTTACCTTAAGAGCCTGCGAGGTAAGGGAAATACTGCTTAACGGGTTTTTAATATCATGTGCTGCCATTGATGCAAATTTTTGGATGAACATATTGGCATCCCTCAGCTCCTGATTGGCTTTTTCAAGCTTAACCATTTTTCGCCGCAGCTCCAGTTTGTCAACTACCTGTCGTGCTAAAATTTTCAGTGAAGCAGTTTGCATATCAGTAAGTTCTTTCTGCTCATGATCTATAACACATAACGTGCCTAAGGCAAAACCGTCTTCGTTAACCAAAGGTACGCCAGCATAAAATATTACTTTAGTATCACCGGTTACCAGGGGATTAGCGGCAAACCGTTCATCCTGGGTTGCATCATTAATTACCATTATTTCATGTTCAGCAATGGCGTGGGCACAAAATGATATTTCTTTTGGTGTTTCTGTTATTGGCACCCCAGGGTGCGACTTGAACCACTGCCGTTTATCGTCAATCAGCGAGATAAGCGCTATTGGGGTTTGACATATAGCTGAAGCAAGCGTTGTTAACTGATCAAAGTCTTCTTCTTCGCCAGTATCTAATATATTATATGATTTAAGTGCAGCCAGCCTGTCTTCTTCATTTTCAGGCAATGGAATGTAAGGCATATCAGTTAAATAGGAAACTAAACTAACAATTATAATTATCAAACTTGTCAGCTCTGTATAATAATATTTAATGCCTGAAGTTGTAAGGTGCTATTTGCCCAGTGGTAATTCTATGTAAAAAACTGTTCCTTTTACTTTACCGCTTTCAAACCAGATACGGCCGCCATGTTTTTCTACAATCTTTTTTGATATAGATAAGCCTAAACCAAAAGGCTGCTCGCCGCTGGTGCCTTGTTTTTTAGCTGGGGTAAACATTTCAAAAACAAGTTCCTTATTCTGCGGGTCTATCCCTATACCTTTATCAGCTATAGAGATAAGAACAGATCTTCTCACTGTTTTAACACTAACAATTATCTCATCTCCTTCGTGACTGAACTTGATGGCGTTTACGATCAAATTGTTAAATACCCGCCATATCTTTTCAGGGCTTACATCAATAATAACAGGTTTATCGTCACTATCAAATATGATCCGCTGATTTTTTTCATTGGCTTTAAATTGCAGCAGTTCCACCGAATCGAAAAGTAAAGACCGCACATCTACTGATTGTTTTACCAGTTTTTCATTTGCATCGGCCAGGCCCGTTTTAAGTAATTCATCTATCATTTGCAAAGAGTTATTACCTGTTGACTCGATTAACCGCAGCATGTGCCTTTCTTCGTCGGTAAAATTATCTTCCATTATTATCAGCGATGCCAGCCCTATCATTCCGGATATTGGGTTACGAAGGTCATGCGCCATTACACGCATAATGCGGATATAATTTTTATTAGCCTGCTCAAGTTCATTTAGCGTTTCCTGTAAGTTAAGGTTCCTTTCTTTTATCTCATTTTGATTTTTACGGCTGATAAGCAGGTTACGGTATATCAGCAACATTAACACTATAAATAATATAGTTACAATAGTAATACCGGCAATGTATAACTGCTTAATAACATTCCCGCGTTTTAGGTCTTTTAATACTTGCTGCTGGTGCATCACGTTAAGCTCGCGGTCAATGTTAAAGCGGTACAAACTCGCCGATGTATTGTCTACAGAATCTTTTAATCTGATATATATGTTTAGATAATTATAGGCATCAACCGGTTGGTTTAATTTAAACAAGTATTGTGCATATACCTTATTCCATAAAACCTGGTAGTAAACATTATTTTTAGCAAACTTATTCAACAATAATCTGCAATTTGCAAGCGCTCTATTTGCGTTATCAAGATCATTAATTTTTATTGACAGATCAGCCAGTTTAATATAGGGCGGTATCCTTGTCCCATCAATTTCATCACGCGGTATAGCCAAACACCGGGTTAAATATGCATTGGCCCGGCTTAAATCGTTTTTTGCCAAATAAAGGCCGCCCAAATTATCATATAACACCATACGCGCGGTATTAACAGCTGCGGTATCAGCGATTTTGTTCTTTTCAGCATTATTGATAAGGGCTGTATCAAGCTTGTAATAATACAGAGCGCTATCTGCGTTACCTGCCTTCTCATAAGCAGAGCCTGCGTTGTTTAATGCCGCCTGTTCCAAAAAAAAGAATTTTTTAGGCGTAAATTTGGTTTTAGCCGGTAATAACTGTTTATAGCTTAATGCCAGGTAACGGGCTGCCTGAGCATAGTTTTTTTGATTATAACAAATGGCGGCTATTTTACCTGCCAACGTTCCATTATCAATTGTTAAATTAGTAATAAGTTTTTTGGCCTTATCGTAATAAACAAGTGCAGTATCATATTGCCTGGCTGCCATACCGGCGTCACCCTTAGTTAGCAGTGCTTTGTAATAAGTATCCGGATATTCGTCTGCAAGGTAATCGCTTGAAAAAAACGCCAACGCGCTATCTGCATACAACTGCATCTGGTGTACATTGCCGTAGGAGCATTCCGCCTGTGAGCTGTAATAATTACTTATAAGCGGATTGTCTGACTGTATTTTATGGCGTATGTCGGTATAAACTTTTCGGGCTCTTTCATTATCCCCCGCAATTACAAAGCTATCAGCAACTGCAAATTGCCGTAAAAGGTAATTATTTACCGTTTTGCTTTTTTGGCTGCAGCTTTGCAAAAAAACAGCAACCATATATAAAACAAATATAAAATTGAATACCTTGATTAATGATGTGATAAGCCGCATGCAATATAAATGTAAGTGCAAAAAAGTATAGGCGCAATACAGTTTATGTACCGTTGAAGATAGTAAAAAATTATATCCCGGTTATATTAAAAGTAATATACACGTGGAATTAAATAAGATCAGCGTTTCATAACGCGGTCCAGTTCTACTTTAGTATCGCGTTCTTTCATGGTTTCGCGCTTATCGTACAATTTTTTACCCTGCCCCAGGCCTATCTCTAATTTTGCATAACCTCGCTCGCTTATAAATAATGCCAGCGGTATTATGGTAAAGCCTTTCTCTTCGCCCTTTGCTTCCAGCTTTTTTAACTCTTTTTTGTTAAGCAGTAAAACACGGTCGCGCTTTTGCTCATGATTATAGAACGACCCAAAGGTATATTCCGCAATATGCAAGTTGCGTACATAAAGTTGGCCGCCAATAAATGTACAAAAGGCATCATTTAAATTAGCCTTCCCCTCGCGGATGGATTTGATCTCGGTGCCTAATAATTTGATACCCGCGGTGTATTTATCTGATATGAAATATTCAAAGTAGGCCTTTTTATTTTTGATATAGATATTATCCTTGCTCATGCGTGCTTTAAGCGGGATGCAAATATGCAAAATTATTTGAGTTAAGCTATTTACGTTTAGTTTTAACTATAAGCACTGGGATATTAACGTTATGACGTACCTTGTCAACGGTAGATCCGTATATCAGGTCTTTAATAACCTTATGCCCGTGCGATCCCATCACCAAAAAATCCATCCTCTTTATTTTTACTAAGTCGGCAATGGCATCGGCAGGGAAACCAAATCCAATTTGGGGCTTGGCATGGTAGCCAAGCGCTTTAACTTCATCCGCATACTTATCCAGGTTATCAACATCGCTTTGTGTTTCGCTATCCATCACTTCTGTGCCGTGGTAACGGGCACCGGCAGTTTCCACAATGTGTATAAGCGTATAATGGGCGCTTTTGCCTCCCTGCATTAAAGCATGTCGTATAACATCGCTGTCATTTTTTGAAAAATCGATAGTGATACCAATGTGGTTATACGTGATATTATCCATGGCATCCAATACGCGGGCCAGTCCGTGCGGAACGTATACCGGCGTTTCCTTATATTTAAATATCAGCGGACGAATAAAAACATAAATTAATAATACACCTATAAATATTACCAGCGGTATTACAAAAATGTAAATGTAAATAACACCGGTTTTGCTTCCTTTTAGCCAGTCACCTAACTGGTCATACACCAGTTTGGCGTTTAATGCTACAATTAAGACAGCGCTTGCCCACGATACAATTTTTACTTTTAAGCTAATAGCAAACTTTCCCATCCGCTTTTTATCAGATGTAAAATGAATTAATGGAATTACCGCAAAGCCCAATTGCAGGCTAAGCACCACCTGGCTTAATATAATTAAATTACCCAATCCTGCATCGCCATAATGCAGTATGGTAAATACAGCCGGTACTATAGCCAGTATACGGGTAAGCAAACGTCGCATCCAGGGTTCAATGCGCAGGTTAATATGGCCTTCCATTATGATTTGCCCGGCAAGCGTACCCGTAACAGTAGAGCTTTGCCCCGATGCAATAAGCGCTATGGCAAACAATGTAGGTGCAATTGAACCAAATATGTGCCCCAGTAGTTTGTAGGCATCCTGTATTTCAGCTACCTTAAAATAACCATTCCTGAAAAAGGCGCTGGCTGCCAGTATCAGTATAGATGCGTTTACCAAAAAAGCCAGGTTAAGGGCAATTACCGTATCCCATAAATTAAATTTAATAGATGAGCGAATGCCTGCATCGTTACGACTGATCTTACGGGTTTGCACCAGGGATGAATGCAGGTATAGATTATGCGGCATAACAGTTGCGCCAATGATACCTATGGCTAAATACAGCATCTGCTGATGTATATGGTCGCCACTGAAAAGGTTGCCTGGTATAAACCCTTTAGCTATGGCTACCACATCAGGGTGCACTATAAACATTTCTACTAAAAATGAAATGCCGATAATAAATATCATTGACACAATAAAACCTTCCAGCTTACGCATGCCTTTATTCATCAGCCACAGCATAAGCACCGTATCAGTAATGGTTAAGGATACGCCCCATATCAATGGCAGGTTAAACAGCAGCTTTAAACCTATGGCCATGCCAATAATCTCTGCCAGGTCGCACGCTATAATGGCTAATTGTGCCAGTACATACAGCCAGAAGTTCACAAACCGCGGGTAGTTATGTTTAGATGCCTGTGCCAGGTCTAACCCGCGCACTATACCGAGGCGTGCCGCTAATGATTGCAGCAGCAAAGCGATCATATTAGATACCAGCAGCACCCAGATCAATTTATAGCCAAAGGCGCTTCCGCCGGCAATATCAGTAGCCCAGTTACCGGGGTCCATATACCCTACGCTTACCAAATAGGCCGGGCCAATAAATGCAAGAAATTTTTTCCATCCCGTTGCCTTATTGGTATCAACTGAACCATGTGCATCGCCTAAGGATTCGGAACTTATATTCCTATTTGTCATATAATCACTGGTAAGTTTTTTGCAACCTTCCTGCAATATTCAGCTTTAGCCGATTTTATTAATACCCACAATACTTATTTAATTAACTGTGTTACCGCTAATATAATAATCTAAACCTTATTGTATGTTCAATTGCCTTTAACTCATCTAAAATCTGCGCATCATAACCGGTATTAACATCAGTTATTACATAACCTATCTGTGCATTAGTTACCAGGAACTCGCCCACTATATTGATATTGTGACTGGCAATTACCTCGTTTATTTTGGCCAGTATGCCTGGTACGTTATGATGAATATGTATCAACCGATGAGCGTTATTAATACGCGGAGGCTGCAAATCTGGAAAATTGCAGCTGGTATGCGTTTTTCCTTCGTTCATAAAGGCTATAACCCGCTTAGGTATAAAATCAACATTACGGGGATTATCCTTCGGATCATCAAAAATAATAATACCAGCGGCGCATGCAGTGTCTGCCAGTTTGCGGTTTTGTATCTTTCCGAAGCAACCTATTACCTTTAAACGCCCGGCATTTTCAATTTGCTTAGGCGTAGGCTGGTTGGCACCGTCGCAAAATAAAACCCCGGCCTCCTGTAAGTAACTTTCTTCAATATGGTCCTTTAAACGTATGTTGTAGCCTTCCTTGCGCATTTGGGCTAAAGCTTCTTCATCAACATCACCAATCACCAAACATTTAATACGGTTTTTAGGGTAGGATATAGCCCGGGGAAGTTTGTTGATATACAAAAACTCGTCAAAACTGGGGGTAATATGGTCAGCACGCTCTGTTACAGACTTTCGCTCGATATTTTCAGTATAGGCAAAAAATTTTTTAATTATGCCTGATTCCTTTAATTGGAAATCAGAATACCCATCGCCAATACCAAAAATATCCCCCTGCAGGTTTAGTTGCTTTAGCAGCTTCACCTTGCCGCCTTCCTGCGATAGGGGGTTTGTTTTATCATAACCTATTATCTTTCCCTCCTCGTCAAACAAAAAAGTATTGGCGTAAATATTTTCCTTTTTGATATGATATTCGGTCACAACTGGGGTGATAAATTCCTTAAATCCGCCCGATACTATAAGTACTTCATCAGCATGTTTCTTAAAAAACATATTATTACGGGAAAACGATGTTGATACTTTTTTTTTAAGGTGGGTTACCAGTTGCTTCAAATGCTCGCGCGTAGCTTCCAGTAGTTTCACACGTGCGGCTAAACTTTCTGTAAACGACAGGCGCCCCTCCATGCTGGCATTGGTGTATGCTTCTATTTGTTGATATATTTTTTCGCGGCCGGGATGGTTTTTAAGGGATATGCGGGCCAGCTCGTCCAAAGCTTCTACCTGAGTAAATGTACTGTCGAAATCAATAATGTAATATTGCCCCATATATTT
>CAZZVY010000112.1:0-10031 GCA_964657585.1 uncultured Mucilaginibacter sp.
CCTTTGCCACAGCTAACTGGAAACCATCAGCTGCCTGTTCAGAATAGCACCAAAATAACGTTCTGGTATTTACAAAGTCGGCGTCAAAGTTAACATCCAGCAAACCGCCCTGGCCGCCCGCCGCTACCGTAGGTAATCCTCCAATGTTTTTATCCAGGCTTCCGTCAGTTTTTAATAGTTTCATGGTGCCACCTTTTTCAGTTACCAGTAACCGGCCGTCGGGCATGCAGCGAATAGAAAATGGCAGCTTCAGCTCATGGTTGATCACCGCAACGTTCAGTTTGGTTTTGGTTTGGGTGCCCTTTACCCGGGTTTGGCCTGCAAAAGCAGGTTTATAATTGCTGTTTGGCTGCAGCGTTTCTACCGGCGGTAAAGATTGTGCGTTTGAGGGTTGTATTTTTAAGCAAAGCGTCAGTGCAATAGTGCCGGTTGCAAGTAAGGCTTTCAGCGTGTTTTTAATCATTGTTCAATGTATCAAATAAGTTATTTGTATTCAACAAAAAGCTTTATAGATGGTTTGCTGTGATGCAATGCCTGAGCTGGTTAACTGTAATTGCTTATAACCGCATTTGCTTTCTTTTGGGGAGATAATCAATTTGCTGCATATGTTGGCAATAGCATTTACTATGAAAAAAAAGGACGCAGTCTTAAAACCACGTCCTTTATATCCTAAAATTTTTGCTCTAAGGTAAGCTTCCCGCTCTTAATACCTGTAATAATCGGCTTTGAACGGACCTGCAACAGGTACGCCAATATAATCGGCCTGATCCTGGTCAAGTGTCTCCAACTCTACGCCAATTTTGGCTAAGTGCAGGCGGGCTACTTTTTCGTCCAGGTGTTTTGGCAATACATATACCTTGTTTTCGTACCGCTCGGGGTGCTGCCAAAGTTCTAACTGGGCCAGCGTTTGGTTAGTGAACGAGTTGCTCATCACAAAACTTGGGTGGCCGGTAGCGCAGCCCAGGTTAACCAAACGGCCTTCGGCCAAAACAATCACATCCTTGCCTTCAATGGTATACTTATCTACTTGCGGCTTAATTTCAACTTTAGTATTGCCGTAGGCGCCATTTAACCAGGCCATATCAATTTCATTATCAAAGTGACCTATGTTACAAACAATGGCCTTATCTTTTAATGCACGGAAATGTTCTTCGCGTACAATGTTCATGTTGCCGGTGGCGGTAACTACAATATCGGCTTCGGCAATAGCCGTCGAAAGTTTTTTAACCTCATAACCTTCCATAGCGGCCTGCAGCGCGCAGATAGGGTCAATTTCGGTAACTATAACACGTACACCTGCGTTACGTAACGAATCTGCCGAACCTTTACCAACGTCGCCATAACCGCAAACCACCCCAACCTTACCGGCCATCATTACATCAGTAGCGCGGCGGATGGCATCAACCAGCGATTCGCGACAACCATATTTATTATCAAATTTTGATTTGGTAACCGAATCGTTTACGTTAATGGCAGGAATAGGCAAAGTACCGTTCTTCATACGCTCATACAAACGGTGCACACCAGTGGTTGTTTCCTCTGATAAGCCTTTTATGCCTGCAATCAGCTCGGGATAACGGTCAAAAACCATATTGGTAAGGTCGCCGCCATCATCCAGTATCATATTCAAAGGCTGGCGTTCCTCGCCAAAAAATAAGGTTTGCTCAATACACCAGTCAAATTCTTCCTCGTTCAGGCCTTTCCAGGCGTAAACAGATACGCCGTTGGCAGCTACAGCCGCAGCGGCATGGTCCTGGGTAGAGAATATATTACAGCTTGACCAGGTAACCTCGGCCCCCAGGGCAACCAGGGTTTCTATCAATACGGCTGTTTGTATGGTCATGTGCAGGCAGCCGGCAATACGCGCGCCTTTTAATGGCTGGCTTGGGCCATACTCGGCTCGCAGCGCCATCAGGCCAGGCATTTCGGCTTCGGCCAGTTCTATCTCTTTACGGCCCCACTCGGCCAGCGAAAAGTCTTTTACTTTGTATTTAACAAAGGCAGTCTCTACTGATGATGATAACATATTATTTATTTTTTACAAAAATAAGCAATAGCCCAGTTAAAATGAAATGTTGATTACCAGCGTGTAAGCATACGATAATAACAGGTAAATAAATCAGCATCACATATAGCGTGCAGAAATAGATTACAGATATGTCCATTTTATTTATTTTTACCCTATGCAGTATCCCGAAGATAATCCCTGGGCCATTACTGGTCAAAAAGATATATATGATAACCCCTGGCTTAATTTAACCGAATACCAGGTGATCAATCCATCGGGCAATCCGGGTATATATGGCAAGGTGCATTTTAAAAACTTTGCCATTGGCATCGTGCCGCTGGATGATGAGATGAATACTTATCTGGTTGGGCAGTACCGTTTTCCGCTGAATGAATATAGCTGGGAAATACCCGAAGGCGGCGGCCCGCTGGGCCTTGACCCGTTAGATTCGGCCAAACGTGAATTACTGGAAGAAACCGGATTAAAAGCCGGCAGCTGGATAGAGATACAACGCCTGCATCTTTCCAATTCAGTCACCGATGAATTGAGCATAATTTATCTTGCCCGCGAATTGCAACAGTTTGAGCCGGAGCCTGAGGATACCGAGCAGCTTATAATAAAAAAAGTGCCTTTTGAAACGGCCTGTAAAATGGTGCTGGGCGGCAAGATAACCGATGCCATAACAGTTGCAGCAATATTAAAGACAAAAATTTTGATGGGGTTATAAGTTAATTGCATTGATGAAATGAGGGGTTCAATTAATTTAGCTGCCTTGTTATTCAACTAACCAACTCACAACAAATAAGTAAATTTGCTGCTTATGAGAAAGCTATTAGGCTATATCCTGACACCCGTTCACTACATATTCTTTGGGCTAACGCTATTGATATTCCATCCCATACAATGGGTATGCTTTAACTGGTTTGGCTATAAAGCACACAAACTATCTGTTGATATGTTGAACTGGTGCCTAACCAGCACTTATTATTTTTTAGGGAACACGGTTACATTTATAAACAAGCAGGATTTACCTGTTGGCCGGCCGATGATATTTTTGGCAAACCACCAAAGTACTTATGATATACCACCAATGATATGGTATTTGCATAGATACCATGCAAAGTTTATTTCAAAGATAGAGCTGGCCGAAGGCATTCCTTCCGTATCTTATAATTTAAGGGTAGGAGGGGGCGCCAATATCGACCGCAAGGATGCCCGGCAGTCTATTACAGAACTGGTAAAGTTAGGACAGCGCATGAAAGAAAATAACTGGTCGGCAATGATATTCCCCGAAGGCACCCGCTCCAAAGACGGGCAAGTGAAAACTTTTCAGGGCGGCGGGATTGGTGCCCTGTTAAAGAAATGCCCGGATGCCTTACTGGTACCGGTTGCTATCAGCAATTCCTGGCAAATGATCCGTTACGGCAGCTATCCGTTAAACACTTTTATAGCCATGCGCTGGCAAGTTTTGGAACCTATTGAGCCTGATAACATGCCGGCGAATGATCTGGCTTTGATGGCGGAGCATAGAATAAAAGAAGCGTTGGGGCAGGATTAGAGATTAGTTGATTAGCGGTTTAAATTACAAAAAGAAACACGAAATATCGTAGCTATACAAACAGCCTGTAACCTAATCTCTGGTTAACTGATCTCTAATAATTAACGTACCAATGTACCAATATGTTCACCATCGGCAATCTTCATGAAGTTGCCCTCTTTATTCATATCGAAAACAATAATAGGCAGCTTGTTTTCCTGGCAAAGGGTTATGGCCGTCATATCCATTACGTTGAGGCCTTTATCATAAACTTCCTGAAAAGTAATCTCGTCATAGCGGGTGGCTTCGGGGTCTTTCTCGGGGTCGGCAGTGTATATGCCATCTACACGGGTACCCTTTAAAACAACGTCGGCCTTTATTTCAATGGCGCGGAGGGAAGCAGCCGTATCGGTGGTGAAATAAGGGTTCCCGGTGCCTGCCCCGAATATCACAATCCGGCCCATTTCCAAATGGCGCATTGCACGGCGGCGAATATAAGGCTCGCATATCTGCTCCATTTTAATGGCCGATTGCAAACGGGTTTCCACACCAATGGTTTCTAAAGCGTTTTGCAGCGCCATACAATTAATTACTGTGGCCAGCATACCCATATAATCAGCCTGGGCACGCTCCATGCCTGATTTTTCAGCACTTAAACCCCGGAATATGTTACCTCCGCCTACCACTATCGCTATTTCTACCCCCTGATCTTTTACACGTTTAATATCATGCGCGTATTGAAGTGTTTGATTATTGTCTATACCGTATTGGCGCTGGCCCATCAGTGATTCGCCGCTTAGTTTGAGTAGGATCCTTTTATATTTCATCAGGTAATGGGGTTTATCAAAAATATATAAATATTGTTAGTGTTAAAATGTTATGTCGACATTGTAAGGAGTGAATTTAAACAATGTCGTTTTATGGATGATGGATCTTTCATTGATGATTTGCGTAAATGGCAGAATTGTTATCAATAAGTCATGCCGAACTTGTTTCGGCACCTCATCACACAGGTTACGCGGCCTGCATACCGCTTTCTTTTTCGTGGATTCCCCAAACAAGTTCGGCATGACATTAAAAGCGAAAAGGTCAAAAAAAATCCCTCCCGATATTATCGGGAGGGATTAAATAGTTAAGCTCCTAAAGCTACCCGTTTAAAGGCGGTTACCGTGAGGCCTTTTTCAACCGTGGCTAAAAATTGCGCCACGTTTTTTGAAGGGTCTTTAACAAACTCCTGGTTTAACAGGGTGGAGTCTTTATAAAACTTGTTCAGCTTACCCACAGATATTTTTTCAACCATTTCTTCGGGTTTGCCTTCGGCACGTATCTGCTCTTTGGCAATTTCAAGTTCGCGGTTAATGGTGGTGGCATCAACGCCGTCCTTATCAACAGCAATAGGGTTCATTGCAGCAATTTGCATGGCCACATCCTTACCGGCTTCATCAACACCGGCCGTGTTGGCGCTTAAAGCTACCAGCACTGCTAAACGATAGTTGCCATGTATATAGGCAACTACTTTTTCGCCGGCAAGCACTTCGTATTTTGATACGCTGATCTTCTCGCCTATTTTACCGGTTTTTTCAATGGCAGATTGTGCAACTGAAACACGCTCGGTAGGAGTGTCAACCCCCATATTGTTAAGCTCTTCCAGGTTCTTTGGCTGTAACTCTACAGCGTTGTTGGCAATCTGGTTGGCAAATGCAATAAATTCTGCGTTTTTTGCCACAAAGTCGGTTTCGCAGTTCAGTTCAACAATAACACCAAGTTTACCATCGGCGCTGGTGCGCGCTATAACCACGCCTTCATTGCTTTCCCGATCCTGACGGTTGGCAGCTACTTTAGCCCCTTTTTTTCTTAAAAAATCAACTGCAGCTTCAAAATCACCGTCGGTTTCGGTTAAAGCTTTTTTGCAGTCCATCATGCCTGCGCCAGTTTGCTGGCGCAGTTTATTTACATCCGATGCAGAAATTTGTACTGTGGACATTGTTTTATAGTTAACAGTGAGTGGTGAATAGTGAGTTTTGATACCCTCTATAGGCCATACACCAATGTTATTAAAAATAAGTGGTAAATAATGATAATGATTTTAGCTTATTCACTATTCACCACTCACCAAAATTATTCTTCTGTTTTTTCGGCCGGGTCGGCAACGGCCGGGGCAGCAGCGGTTTCAACCTCAGCTGTTAAGCGTTTACGTTTGCCATCAGGCTGTGCAGCCGTAGCGGCAGCGGCTTCAGGAGCGTCGATCTTGGTTTTAGCAGCAACTGCTTCTTTTTCAGCCTCGTCTTCTTTTTCGCGTTTGCGCTCGTCCAGGCCTTCCTGTATAGCCCCGATGATTATGCTGGTGATCAATGAGATTGATTTGGTAGCATCGTCATTGGCGGGGATAGGAAAATCAATGTTTGAAGGATCGGAGTTGGTATCCACCATTGCAAAGGTTGGGATATTCAGCTTCATGGCCTCGGCTACAGCAATGTGTTCTTTCTTAACGTCAATTAAAAATAAGGCAGCAGGCAAGCGGTTAAGGTCGGATATACCGCCTAAAAGTGTTTCCAGTTTTATACGCTCACGCTGTATCATTAAACGCTCTTTTTTAGATAAGTTACCGTAAGTGCCGTCTTTAGTAAGCTTGTCAATGTTCGACATCTTTTTGATCGACTTGCGTACGGTAGCAAAGTTAGTTAACATACCGCCCAGCCAGCGCTCGGTTACATACGGCATGTTTACGTTTTTAGCGTAATCGGCTACAATATCCTTAGCCTGCTTTTTAGTAGCTACAAATAAGACCTTGCGGCCTGACTTTACTATTTGTTTAATAGCCGAAGCGGCTTCTTCAACCTTGCTTAAGGTTTTATTCAGATCTATAATGTGGATACCGTTGCGCTCCATAAAAATGTACTGCGACATTTTTGGGTCCCATTTGCGGGTAAGGTGACCAAAGTGTACACCTGCATCCAGTAAATCCTGATATGTTGTTCTTGCCATTGTTGTTGTCCTCCTGAAATTTTAACGTTTACTGAATTGGAATTTCTTACGCGCTTTTTTGCGGCCTGGTTTTTTACGTTCAACCATGCGGTCGTCACGTGTCATTAAACCTTTTGCGCGTAACGCAGGTTTCTTTTCAGCATCAAGTTCAACAATAGCCTTGGCAATAGCTAAACGAACGGCCTCGGCCTGTCCTTTTACGCCGCCGCCGGCAACATTTACATTTACATCATACTGGCCGGCAGTTCCCGATACCTCGGTAGCCTGGTTAAGTATATACTGCAGCGGCAATGTTGGGAAATACTCCTTGTAATCCTTGCCGTTAACAGTAATGGCGCCGCTGCCTGCGTTCAGGTAAATCCTGGCAACAGCGGTTTTTCTTCTGCCTGAAGTGTTGGTTGTTGGCATTTTTCTTTTCTCTTTTTAAGGTTAATTAAATGGTTGCAGGGTTTTGTGCGGCATGCGGGTGCTCTGCGCCTGCATAAACATGCAGGTTGCCAAATAATGCACGGCCCAAACGATTTTTAGGTAACATGCCACGCACTGCTTTTTCAATTACGCGCGTAGGATGTTTTGCCATTAACTCCTTAGGAGAAATGAAACGCTGACCACCCGGGTAACCGGTGTAAGAAACATAAGTTTTATCGCTAAACTTGTTTCCGGTCAGTTTTACCTTGTCTGCATTGATAACAATGACGTTATCGCCACAGTCTACGTTCGGGGTGAACTCTGGCTTGTGTTTTCCGCGGATCATCATTGCGATCTTAGAAGACAAGCGCCCCAAAATCTCGCCTTGTGCGTCAACAACAACCCATTGTTTGTTAACGGTTTTTTTGTTAGCCGAGACAGTTTTGTAACTTAACGTATTCACTTGCTTTAAATTAAATTATTTACTTGTTTTAAATACCCCACTTTTTAGGGACTGCAAAGATACGTGTATTTGTTTAATTAACAAGTGGCGGATGGGATATTTGTTAAAAAAGATTTATCTGTGGCCACAGATATGGGCCTTTAACACGCCTGGGAACAGCGTTGCATCAAGCACGGGTAAATTTTTCTTGTATAAAGTTACCAAAATTATTTGACCGCCTTTAACACAATATAAGGCGATAAGGCCTTTGTTTCAACCGGTGCAACTTTAGTAAAAAGCTTACCAGCAAGCCATATGGTTTTTACCAACGCCTTTACCAGTCCGGTTTGCTCAGAATTGTTTTCAAGCCACACCGAAAACTTGCCATGATAACTGGCTTCAATTTCTTTTAAGCCCAGGTCACGGCAACAGGCCATAAGCATTGGCAGGTCCATGCTTTCAATAAAGTGCTTATCGTAATTACTTCTGTCAAATTTGCGTTGTACCCAGCCGTTAACTCCTTTAAAATTGGGGAGCGTTAGAAACAGCACACCGCCGGGTTTTAAAAAAGGCAGGTGGCGTTTAATAATGTCCTTAGTGTCATTAAAATGCTCAATCAAGCCAAAGGATAAAACCATGTCATACAGTTTTTCGGGCTGATAGGCGAATAGGTCGGCTTCAATAATATGCACATCGCCAGGTTTCAGACCGTTCTTTTCCAGCAGCCGGTTAATAATACCTTCATCAATATAATAATCAAACAGCGTGGTATCTAAATGCCGGTATTTTTTAAGATAGGCAGCATAATAGCCGGGAAAGCCGCCCAGTTCAATGGCCGTACTGATGCCTTTCTCTGCTATAAGTTTGCCCAGAATATCGCCAAAATGGTAATTTGGTTTAATAGCAAATATCAGGTCCTTCTTTGATTCCCAGAACGCCTTCCAGAAGTTACGGTCTGTTAAGTTTGCAGCCCCACTTAAGTCATCCCCGGGAGAAAGCACTTTCTTATTTAGATTATTGCCCATTCTGCTATGCTATTAAAAGCCCGTCTCCACCGGGGAGGGGTTGAGGGAGAACCTTCGCCGGGTTCCCTACCGCCACGCTGTTGGCTGGTATATCCTTTACCACTACCGACCCTGCGCCGATCACTACGTTATCCCCGATAACCACATCGCCTATGATACATACGTTAGCGCCGATATCTACATGGTTGCCTATTCGCGGACAGCCGCTCATGGTACCGGTGGCCAGTTTTTTATGTCCAATGGTAGTACTGTTACGCAATACGCAATGCTCGCCTATCACTGTTTGAAAGTTAACTACCAGCGCCTGGCCATGGTATAAGATCAGGCCTTTACCAATCGTCAGCTTTCTTGGCAGTTCAATGCAAAGCACCCATTCCACAAAAAAGCGGTACCATACCAGGTAAGGGATAAAAACTATCTTCAGCAGGGTATACCTGTTTACATACTGCAGCAAACGGAACATCAACAGCACCAGCTTGCCCTTAGGGTTGCCCCGGTTTGCCCTCCAGTCCTGAAACAGATAAGTAAAAAAGTCCATTCGCAGCCTTTATCAAATGTATGCAATAGCCGGTGCAGTATTAATCTGTTCCGGTGTTTCCGTTTATTCTGATCAGCCATAATATTGTGTAATGGCTATCAAAGCCAAAAGTAAAATTTTCATTAGTATAATCGTTATAATTGCTGTAAATAGCGGCCTGAATGAAAGTAATCCTTATCAATACATCCGATGCAGGCGGCGGCGCGCCTGCGGCTTGTATGCGGCTGCTGAAAGCGCTGAGGTTTAAAGGCATAGCTGCCGAATTGATTGTCCAGGATAAATATACCGGAGACGGGGATGTGCACCAGGTTAATTCAGGATTTTTTGGAAGGTTAAAGTCCACTTATAATTTTTACCGTGAACGCATCCCCTTTATTCTGTTCCAGGCCAGGGATAGCACGCTCAGGTTCGCGTTTTCAACTGCTAAAACCGGTACAGGAATTTCAAGTGAAGCCCATATCAGGGATGCTGATATTTTACACCTGCATTGGACCAACAGGGGCTTTCAATCCATCAATAACCTTATCGGCTTGGTTAGGTTGGGCAAGCCCATTGTATGGACCCTGCACGATATGTGGGTTTTTACCGGCGGCTGCCATTACAGCGGCGACTGCAACCATTTTATGCACCAGTGCGGCCACTGCTGGATGCTGCGCAACCCGGAAGCCAAGGATTTATCTTACAAAGGCTGGCTGGGCAAAATGCACCTTTTCCCGGATAAGGGCAGCATTGTGTTTGTAACCTGCAGCCACTGGCTGGCTGCGCAAGCCCGTAAAAGCCCGTTATTGCAGGGATACCGTATCGAGACCATTCCAAACCCTATTGATACGAATGTATTTTACCCTGATGATAAGGCTGCCTTGCGGCTAAAATGGGGTATACCGGCAGATAAAATGATTGTACTGTTTGGTGCGGCAAATATTACCGACCGCCGTAAGGGGGTTACTTATTTGGCAGAGGCGCTGGAATTGCTGAAAAGCAATTATACCGACGAAGTTGAAATAGTGATTTTCGGCAAAAACAAGAATTTTGATACGAATATGCTGTACTTTAAAGTGCACGAGTTTGGCATAATAAATAACCAGCAG
>CAZZVY010000113.1:0-6169 GCA_964657585.1 uncultured Mucilaginibacter sp.
TATGCAACTAACCCGCTGAACGGCGAACGTATACCCATATGGATTGCTGATTATGTTTTGGCAGGCTACGGTACCGGCGCGGTGATGGCCGTACCATCCGGCGACCAGCGGGATTATTTATTTGCCAGGCATTTTAGTTTGCCGATAGTGCCAATCATCGATATTCAAAACATAGAGACCGAGGCCGACCCGACCAAGGAAGGAAAATACATTAACTCCGGTTTTGTGAACGGGCTGACCTACAAAGAGGCTACGGCTGCCATTATAGCTAAACTGGAAGAAACTGGTGCAGGTAAAGCGAAGATCAATTACCGCATGCGCGATGCCATCTTTGGCCGCCAGCGTTACTGGGGCGAACCCGTGCCGGTGTATTTTAAGGGCGACCTGCCTTATCTGATAAGCGAAAAAGAGCTGCCTTTAATATTGCCCGAAGTGGATAAATACCTGCCGACTGAAACCGGTGAGCCACCTTTGGCGAGAGCGGAAGGTTGGGGTTATAAGACCTCTCCAAAATCCTCTCAAAAGGAGAACACTTCAGAAGAAGCAGATTCCCTCTCCTTTGGAGAGGGCCGGGGAGAGATATACCCCTACGAACTTTCTACCATGCCCGGCTGGGCAGGCAGCAGCTGGTACTGGTACCGCTATATGGATGCGCATAACAACGAAAAGTTTGCCTCAAAGGAAGCCATTGCCTACTGGAAGGATGTTGACCTTTATATTGGCGGCAGCGAACACGCCACCGGGCACCTGTTATACAGCCGTTTCTGGAATAAGTTTATGAAGGACCTTAACCTGGTGGTTGAGGAAGAGCCTTTCAAAAAACTAATCAACCAGGGAATGATACAGGGAGTATCAGAAAAAATTTTTAAACAAGTTGATAAGACTAATCAAATTTGGTATTCCAAAAATGGGTTATATTCTTCTATATCTGTTCCGGATGGAATAAAATACACAGTATTCTATTCATCTGATACAATATTTCAGAATGACTTATTAATACAATCGTTAAACGTTCCAATTACTTTCACAAATAACTCTAAGTTAGATATATTAAAATATGCAGAATGGGCTGACTTAGAACTGGATAATGTAATATTTGTTACTAAAGACAATTATTACATTAAGGGAAAGTGGTATGACAAGCATGGTGAAAATAATATAGTTCTAAGTGATAATCAAATTCAGAGAAATTTTTTCACAAAACCTGAAGTTGAAAAAATGTCTAAATCAAAATGGAATGTAATCAATCCCGATGCTTTAATCGAACGCTACGGTGCCGATACCTTGCGTATGTACGAGATGTTTTTAGGTCCGCTGGAGCAGAGCAAGCCTTGGAACACCAACGGCATCGAGGGTGCGTTTAAGTTCCTGCGTAAATTCTGGCGGTTGTTCCATGATGCGGACTGGAACTTCAAGGTATCCGGCGAAGAACCGACCAAAGCCGAATTAAAATCGCTGCATAAGATCATCCATAAAGTTGAAGAGGATATTGAACGCTTTTCGTTCAATACCTCGGTATCCAGCTTTATGATAGCCGTTAACGAGCTGACCGACCTGAAATGCAATAAACGTGTGATATTACAGGATATGGTAATCATACTGTCGCCATACGCGCCGCATATCTGCGAGGAATTGTGGGTTTTATTAGGCAATGAGGCCGGCACCTTATCGTATGCGGCTTATCCGCAGTATAACCCGGCTTACATGGTGGAAGATGAATTTGCCTATCCTATTTCCATTAACGGGAAAACCAAGACCAACATCAACATTCCGCTAAGCATGGATGCACCTGCTGTAGAAACCTTTGTATTGAATAATGCCGAGGTGCAAAAATACCTGGCAGGCAGCACCCCTAAAAAAGTAATTGTGGTAAAGGGGCGTATCGTAAATGTTGTGGTGTAGCTTCATACAGGAGTAGCTCCATTCAACCTCCCGGAAGGGAAGGGCTTTCAAGAACCTCCCCTTCCGGAAGGAATTTAGAGGGGGCTGACTGCCATTCAACGTCATAAAAGTGCCATTCGCCTAAAATTTATTGCCATACTTAGCTACGTACCATACCTTTGTAAGCGTTAGGTATATCAAAAAGCTTGTAACATTTTATCAAAAACGCAATCTTATTACCAAATTAATTATTAATGAAACGTATTATTTTACTTCTTGCAATATTTTGTTCCATTTTATCGGCCAAAGCCCAGTTTGGCGGCGGAGGTGCAACTGTTACCGGTAAAATATCGGGCACGGTTATCGATTCGATTACCAAAAAGCCGTTAGATTATGCTACTGTAAGTCTTTTCCATAGCGGCGGCAAAGCCCCCATAACCGGGGTGCTGACCGATGAGAAAGGCGCATTTAAGCTTAATAATCTAACTCCCGGCAAATACAAGATAGTACTTAGTTTTATCGGCTATCCGGCTAAAACCATTGATCCCGTTCTTACAACGCCATCCAAACCTGACAATAATATGGGCACCATTTTACTTGCCCCTAATACCAAAATATTGAACCAGGTTGTAGTTAACGGTAACCGTGCCGATCCTATTATAGAGAACCATATAGATAAGCTGGTGTATAATGCCGAAAAGGATGTGGCCTCGGCAGGCGGCAATGCATCGGATATGCTGCGTAAAGTGCCTATGGTTGCAGTTGATATTAATGGTAACCTGTCCTTGCGCGGTGACCCGAATGTACGTGTGCTGATCAACGGCAAACCATCGGGCGCATTATCAAGCAGCATGGCTGACGTATTGCGCACCATCCCGTCCGACCAGATCAAAAGCATCGAGGTGATTACCTCGCCATCCGCCAAATATGACGCGGAAGGTTCAGCAGGTATCATCAATATCATTACCAAGCAAAGCAGCGTATCGGGCGTCAGCGGCGCCTTTAGCGGCGGTGCAGGCACACGCCAAAATAACGCCAATGCAAATATTAATTACAAGCAAAACCGTTTCAGCATCACAGGTAATCTGGGCGGCAATTATGCTTACCCGCAAAGCACCGTTTTAAACTTTAATTCAACAGGCGCCAGCTTTTTGAATACGCAGAACGGCACCAGCAGCACTGTGCGTAAGGGATATATAGGCGCTGTCACCGTAAGTTATGATTTTAACGAGTTCAACTCGTTCAACACAACGCTGAGGATAAATGGGGGCGCTATGTCTAACAATTCGGACCTTACTAATTATAAATATATAAGTACCCCAACCGTATATTCCATTAATTACCTGAGCAATAACATTAACACCGGTACCTTTAGCGGGTTTGATTATAATTTGGATTACACGCACAAGTTTGATGCAAATAACGGTCACCAGATCGTATTTTCTGGCCAATGGAGCCATAGCGCCATCAGTGCTGATTATACCAATTACTTCTTTGCCCCGGCAGCGCCGCCTGCATTCACCGATCAGCAGGCCGACAATGCCGGCAAGAACGATGAATATACCGCACAGGCCGATTATACCCTGCCCATAAGCAAAGTTGTGAAGCTGGAAGCCGGGGGTAAAACTATTCAGCGCCGCCTGGACAGTAAATATGATGTGTATAACCAAAACAACAACCAGGGCGACTTTAATATTTACAGCACCACACTCTCTAACCTTTATAACTATAACCAGAACGTATACGCCGGTTATACTGTTTTTACCTTTAACCTGCCTAAAAATTACGGCATACAGGTTGGCGGCCGGTTAGAGAATACCGCCATTAAAGGCGTGCCTTCCAGCCCGGCACAATCGCTGCAGCCATTTACACAAAACTATAACACCTATATACCCAGCTTCATAATATCTAAAATATTCAGCACGGTAAATACCATTAAATTAAGTTACAGCAAACGTATACAACGCCCCAGTCTTACTTATTTAAATCCGTTTGTTAACCAGGCCAACCAGAATAACTATACCCAGGGTAACCCCCAATTAGCGCCGGAAGTATCGCAAACTGTTGAACTGGGTTATCTTACCTATATCAAAGCTTCGGTTATCAATGTGTCGGTTTATTACAAGAACACAAATAACCTGATTGAAAATATCATCTCGGCTAACCAGACCCTGGGCAATACCTTAACAACGTATCAGAACATTGGTACCAATAATTCTCTTGGTGCAACCTTTAGCGGTTCAATAAATCCTGTGAAAATTTTAACACTACGCGGCAGTATCAACACTTATACTTATAAACCCGATCCAAGCGGTCTTTTTGCCGAACAGGTAGTTGGCGGCAACGGCACATCATTTATATACAATGCACAATTAAACGGTGTTGTGACCTTGAAAAATGGTTTGACTGCCGAAACGTTTGCTGTATTAAACTCGCCCCGCCGCACCATACAGGGTAAAAACCCGTCATTTAACCTAATTGGTTTTGGCGTTAAGAAAGAACTGATGCAAAAGAAGATGACCGTTGGCCTAACCGCCCTGCAGCCTTTCCAGAAGTATCTGAACCTGGTAACCAGTGTTAACAGCCCGGGCCTGGCGCAAAACAATAAAATATCATACCCGTTACGTTCGTTCGGCTTAACTTTCAGCTATAACTTTGGTAAATTTACCTTTAAACAGGATAACCCGATGGCCCCAGCCAAGAAGGGCCTTAACGATGACCTGAAACAGGATCAAAACAACCAGGGAGGTCCGCCGGGAGGCGGCGAGTAACCATTGTTACAACTGGTTTCATAACAAGGCCGCCTCATAATACTATGAGGCGGTTTTATATTATACTGGTTTTGATTGTAAAAGGGGTTATACAGGGTTTACCGCCATGTTGTGGCTGCCGCATCCTTTGCCGTAATAGCAAGTCAAACATTTTTTCCTGCATTATTGCGGTAGTTATGCCAGCCATTAAAGTTTTGGAGCCCGCTAACAATTATAACCTGTTCGCCATATCAGGTTCGGGGTTAAAGTTTTTCTGTTAACAGATGTTACCAGGCTTACTATTCCGCTGCTGTAAATTTTAAACAGCTTGGGTTACCAATATTAATTTTAGATGTAGTTAACGTAAGCTTGCCGGTAATTTTATTAATACGGTAAACAAAAATGTCGTTACTGTTCTGGTTGGCTACCAACAGGTAATTACCTGTTGGATCGATCACAAAATTTCTCGGAGATTTGCCCATGCTCGGTTTACGCTCCACAAACGTCAAACGCCCGTTATCAGGGTTAACGGCAAACACTACAATTTCGTTGGCATCGCCGCGGTTTGTAGCATATAAGAACCGGCCATCCGGCGATACATGGATATCTGCAGCGCCGGTAGCGCCTTTAAAACCCTCGGCAACCATGCTTATAGCTTCCAGTTGCTTTGATTTTGGCCCATCATAATCATATACATATATTACACCGCCCATTTCAGTAATAAGGTACATATGTTTTTTATCTGGCGAAAAATCAAGATGGCGCGGGCCATGGCCAGGCAGCACATCAATGGCAGAAGGGTCTGCCGGGCTAAGCGGCTGGGCTTGTCCTGGTTTATAGCGGTATATATTCAGTTTATCTGTTCCCAGATCAGTATATAATAAATACTTATCATCAGGCGATAGTACCGCCGTATGCACATGCGGCCCTTCCTGGCGTTCTTTGTTGGGGCCGTGGCCCTGGTCCTGTATGGTTTGTATAACCGGTGCCAGCGAACCATCTTTGTTAACCGGCAATACAGAAAGTGCACCGCTGGCATAATTAGCCACAAAGGCATGTTTCAACGCCTTATCCACCGATATATAACATGGTCCGCTACCGGTTGACGGCTGTTTGTTAATGAGGTCTATCTTACCTGTTTTCGGCTCGAACGAAAACGAACTCACGCTGCCTTTCCTGTCCGAACCCACCTCGTTCACCGAATATACGAACCGATTATTTTTAGCAATGCAAAGATATGATGGATTGTCGATACCGGTAACCTCGTTCAAGTAAGCGGTTTTACCCGTTTCTGTATAAAAACGGTATACATATATGCCTTTACTGTCGCCCGTGGTATAAGTGCCTATCAACAGGTCGAATGTTTTTGGGGTGTTATCTTTCTTTTGCGCAAACATATGGCCTCCGGATAGTAATAACACAATTACAAACAGCGATGTTCTCATTTACAGGAAATTTTGGTTTACGGGCGCAAGTTAGCAAAAAAGCTTTCCTACAGCCAAAATAAGCGCTTACTTTATCAGGTGTTTTAACTGGAT
>CAZZVY010000113.1:6179-10030 GCA_964657585.1 uncultured Mucilaginibacter sp.
AGGTAACGCCAGCGGCCGCGCGGCAGGTCTTTTTTAGTAAGGTTAGCGTAAATGGTACGGTCAAGTTTTACCACCTCGTAACCCAGGTGTTCAAATATACGGCGTACAATGCGGTTTTTACCGCTATGTATCTGTATCCCAACTTCTTTTTTGCTTGCCCCGGCTACATAAGATATACTATCGGGCTTAATAAAGCCGTCTTCCAGTTCCAAACCAAAGCCTATTTTGTTCAGATCGCCCTGAGTTAATGCCTTATTTAATTCTACCTGGTACAATTTTACCACACTGTTACGCGGGTGCGAAAGTTTATCGGCCAGGTCGCCGTCGTTGGTCATTAATAATAAGCCGGTGGTGTTACGGTCAAGGCGGCCTACAGGATAGATGCGCTCCCGGCTGGCCTTATCAACCAGGTGCATAACGGTACGGCGTTCCTGCGGGTCATCGGTTGTTGTGATATAATCCTTCGGTTTATTCAACAATACATAAACCATTTTTTCGCGCTTAAGGGTTTCACCATTGTAACGCACCACGTCTCTTTGCGGGTCTACCTTATATCCCAGCTCATTAATTACTTCCCCGTTAACTGATACCACACCGGCAACTATCAGTTCATCAGCCTTACGGCGCGAACAGATGCCGGCGTTGGATATATAGCGGTTCAAGCGGATAAGGCCGTCGTTTGCTGCTTTAGCCGGTTTTTTGGTACGCCCCCGCATAACGCGGTCAGGCATATCTTCTTCGCGACGCTCGCGGGCGGGCCTTTGGGCATAGCTGCTTTCAGCCCGGTTACGGAAAGGCGTTTCGTTGGTGCTGTCGTTTGTCCGTTTGGGCGCACTGCGCGTTGGAGATGCCGGCCTGCTATATTTTTTATCAGCCGGTGTATTGCTGCCGTATGTTTTTTTAGGCCGGTCGTTATACGCGGTTTTATCAGCGTTAGCAGTACGGGTGCGGGCGGCACCGTATGGTTTTTTATCACCGGTATCATCGCTGCCGAAACTTCTTTTCGGCCGGTCGCCATAAGCCTGCCGGTCATCATCGGTAGTACGGCGGCCAGTCCCAAACGGCTTTTTGTCGCCGTAAGCCTTCTTGTCTCCCGCAGCATCACTGCCATATTTGCGTACGGGCTTATCGCCGGGGCCATAACCCGTACCCGGGGGTTTACGTGAAAATGATCGTTTTTCTGTAGCGGACGATGGGCCGCTGCCGTAACTTTTTGAAGGGCGGCCTGCAGCGGTCCTTTTTGATCCTTCGGTTTTTGCAGGAACACCTGGCGCTTTGCGGTTTTTGCCTGCGCTATTATTATCCGGTCGTTTAAATACCATTTTTTAATGTTTTAACGCTTCACAGCGGGGCGGTAAAGGTACGCTTTTTTGTTGCCTTTTGTAATAGCAGGTAACTTATCCCGGAATACATGCAGCATTAATGCAGACGGGTATGAGTGCGCATATGAGGATAACAACCTTACTCCGCCATGTTATGATACACGGCCTGCACATCATCGTCTTCCTCCAGCCGGTCTATCAACTTCATAATATCGGCAGCCTGTTCTTCTGTAACTTCGTGGAATGATTGCGGTACACGCTCCAATTTAGCTGATTTTGTTTCAATACCAATCTCCTCTAAAGCTTTCTGCATCTTACCAAAATCCTCAAAGGCGGTGTGTATTACGGCTATATCGTTGCCGTTCTCGTCGGCTTCCACAAACAGGTCTTCCAAACCGGCATCAATCAGTTCAAGCTCCAATTCTTCAAGGTCGCGGTTGCCTGGCTCAAAGGTAAATACAGCCTTGCGGGTAAAAATAAAATCGAGCGAACCGGTTTTACCTAAAGCGCCGTTATATTTGGTGAAGTAACTGCGTACGTTAGCAACCGTGCGGTTGGTATTGTCAGTAGCGGTTTCCACAAGCACGGCTACACCATGCGGTGCGTAACCCTCGTACACCAGTTCTTCATAATCCTTTTCATCGCGGTTGGTGGCGCGTTTAATGGCAGCCTCCACACGGTCTTTAGGCATATTGACCGCCTTGGCATTTTGAACCGCCGTGCGCAGGCGCGAATTAGTATTTACATCGCCGCCGCCGGCCTTTACCGCCATTACAATTTCCTTACCCAAACGGGTAAACTGCACCGCCATTTTGGCCCAGCGCTTAAACTTTCTTTCCTTACGAAATTCAAATGCTCTTCCCATTTCTTTTTTCTTTAGTCATAGACCATAGTTAATGATCCATAGTTTTGCAACCAGTTTATTTTGTTTCATGGACCTTGGTCTATCGTCCATGGGTTTCTTATATTATTTTCTTCAAATTATCCAGCATATCGTCTACCAGTTGCGGCAGCTTGTAATGTGGTTCCCAACCCCAGTCGGCACGCGCCTGGCTGTCGTCAATTGACTTTGGCCAGCTATCGGCAATGGCCTGGCGCGGATCGTTATCAGCATAGCTGATGGTAAATCCCGGCAGCCGGCTTGTTATCTCAGCGGCTAAATCACCTGGCGTTAAGCTAATGCCTGCCAGGTTGTAGCTGCTGCGGATAGTCAACTCATCCGCAGGGGCATCCATCAGCGTTAACGTAGCACGGATAGCATCTTCCATATACATCATAGGCAGGGCAGTACCGGCAGAAAGGAAGCTTTCATAATTGCCCTTTTTTAACGCCTCGTGAAAAATATGTACGGCATAATCCGTTGTACCGCCCCCCGGGTTGGCCCGCCAGCCTATTAAACCCGGATAACGCAGGCTCCGTACATCAAGCCCGTATTTGGTATGATAATACTCACACCAGCGCTCGCCGGCCAGTTTACTGAAGCCGTATACCGTATTTGGGTCCATAACGCAGTATTGAGGCGTAAGGTATTGCGGCGAATGCGGGCCAAAAACAGCAATGGAACTTGGCCAAAAAACCTTGGCTACCTTAAACTCCACAGCAAAATCAAGCACGTGTATCAGCCCGGTCATATTAAGGTCCCAGGCCATTTGAGGCTTTTGCTCGCCAACTGCCGATAATATAGCGGCCAGCAGGTAAACCTGGCCTGGCTGGTGTTTTTGGAAAACATGATGGAGGTTATCTTTATCCAGCACATTAACAAATTCAAAGGGCCCACTGTTGCGGATGGCGTATGATGGATTATTAATGTCAGAAGCGATAATTTGTGCAGGGCCATGCAGTAAACGCAGGGCATTAACCAGTTCGGTGCCTATTTGCCCGTTAGCGCCAATCACCAATATCTTTTCGCTCATGCTGTTGTTTGTTGCGCAAAGGTAAAAAATAGTCCGAAAGTCGGAAAGTTCTGAAAGTGCGAGCAGGAATGATGTAAAAAGGAGTAGGTTATGAAACTATATAAAAAAGTAAAGCCCCTGATGGGCAGGGGCCTTTACTAACCAATTATAAACCTAAATTATGAGAAGAGCTGTTGGGGAAGGGATCGAACCTTCACAGAGTGGTTAGCCTTTACAGGTTTCCCATATTCTCCGCCACCGGGACAAGGAGGTGTGTCTGCCAAAAATTTCACCACCCAACATTGTTTTTTAAAAGAACAGGCGCCCGTTTTACCGTTTGCTTATACAAATATAAAGGCATTTATCGGTTTCTTGCAAATATTTCAATGAAATAATTTTATTTTTATTCAAAGTTTAATTAAACTTGTATTTCAATAACGAAATTAAAATTTATGCCTCACAAGAAACCTCAAAATTTAGAAATTGATAATCTGGATATACAGATACTATCAATACTGATGAAAAACGCAACTACCCCTTATACGGAAATTGCCAAAGAATTGATCGTTTCAGGCGGCACAATACACGTGCGGATGAAAAAACTGGAGGAGATGGGTGTAATAAAAGGTGCCAGTCT
>CAZZVY010000114.1:0-10030 GCA_964657585.1 uncultured Mucilaginibacter sp.
TATCAAGCGCCATATAATAACTGAATATCTCAGCCACCCGGTTTGACATGGCTATCACGCAGTCAATTTTTGGCAGCACATCAAGGTTTAAACTCCTCCGGGCGTTAAAGTCATCTATCTTTTGCTTGTCTAATTGTAAATCGGCCGGGTGTTTACTTAAAACAGGTTTGTTTAATATGGCCCTTTTCAGGTTTTGTAAAAAGGCAACAGTTTTAACATTAAATATTTTAGGATAAACATTTTGAAGCTTGTAGTTAAGGTTGTTCTTAGGTGCATTACGGCAGCATATTGCGCATTGCTTACCCAGTTCCTCACCCTTTATCCGGCAAAAACCACCATCAGGTAAAATTAGCCTGATGGTAGGGCACAGGTAATAGTAATCCTCAACAGTGTATACAGTTTTTATATTCAACTGCTTAATTTGTTCAATAAGCGATGTAGGAAATCCTAAAAATTCCTGAATGTGAACAACATCCGGCAATAATTGCCGCAATACCTCCATAAAAAAGCGTTCCGTGCTATTTTCTGTTACGTCTGCCAATGGGTTTTCTATGCCGTTCTCAAAACCGCTGATAACCGGCGGGTTCCATACCTCATAAACAGTATATCCCTTTTTGCTTTGCCATTTTTTAAGAAAAGGTTTGTTGGTACTAATCAAAAACCGGCCTGTACAAAAATAACTTACCAGGTAGCCTTTTTTTGCCTGAATTTCCATTAGATCCTCGACATATTCTATCAGGCCTCCGGTACGGAACGGAAGAAACCCCCATCCAACGTGTAAAATATTCATATCTACAAATGAAAGCCTATTATATTAGAATAAATTGGTGATGAAAAAATCACTAAAGTACAGTAACGATATTTATTGCAGGCTGCCTGATTGTGCAGTTGTCACAATATATATTCATAAAAATTTATTATCAGGCCATTGATAATATTTACATAATGTAAATTATGCTGATCTTTATTTAATAAACTCCATCTTAACCGAATCTGGGTATAACAAATTCAAGTTATGCTCATCAAGTTTTTGCACAACAAATTTTGTATAAGGCTGATTGCCTTGATAAGTGGTATATATGGTGTCGCCTTTCATAAAATAGTCTTCGGCAACAGGCGCCCCTGCATCTTCAATAAACTTATCAGCTGTTATACGCAGTTTGGTGGCGCCGTCTTTCGTACGCCAGTTGCCTTGTACTTTAGGGTTAGCAGGCTTATGCCCGCACGAGCCGGCAAACAATAGCACTGCGCTTGCAAAATGAACAAAAATAAGCATGAAGGTTTTCATATCACGATTACTTTCAATTTACCTGATAAATAAACTTAACATACAATTTACGGTTTAGCCACCAGCTGCGACCTTTTTAAGTACACCCGGTGGCCTTTACTATTAACATAATAATATCTTGACTGACCGTTTATGTAAACAGTTTGTCCACCGGGGGCTACCATGCCTTTATATTTTTTGTCAACCACAGCGGCATCGCTTTTAGCGGCTACTTCCGAAGTTTTATGGGCAACTTTGGTTGCTGCCGCAGCCATAGCATTACCTGCCTTTTTAGCTGTTTTGCCTGCCTTATGGCCTAATGTCGAATCTTTTGAAGCTTGAGCGTGTACCTGGCCAACAGCAATAAAACTGGCAGCAAACAATGTAACCTTAAATATCTTTTTCATATCAGCAAGTATCTAAGTTAGTTTTAATACCTAACTCAAACTTTCGGCCAAATGTTTCATCTCTGTAAAAGGGGGGCGTTTTTGATAAAGGATGGCATAAACAGCATCGCAGATAGGCATATATACTTTGTGTTTTTTATTAATCTGGCAAATACAGTTAACGGCATAATAGCCCTCGGCCACCATGTTCATTTCCAGCTGGGCCGACTTTACGGTGTAGCCTTTGCCTATCATATTCCCAAATGTACGGTTACGGCTAAATTGCGAATAGGCAGTTACCATCAGGTCGCCGAGGTAGGCCGATTCTTTAATATCCCGGTCAATGTGGTGTATCACCTGTACAAAGCGTTCCATTTCGCGTATAGCGTTGGATATTAACACCGCCTGGAAATTATCACCATAACCCAAGCCATGACAAATACCGCTGGCCACGGCATAAATATTTTTTAAAACAGCGCCATATTCGGTACCGTAAATATCGTCAGAAACAATTGTTTTAATATAGCGGGTATTAATAAGGCTGGCAAAATAGGCAGCCAGTTCGGTATCAGGCGAGGCAATGGTTAAGTAAGATAGCTTTTCAAGGGCTACTTCCTCGGCATGGCAGGGGCCGCTTAATACCAGCAGGTTACCAAGGGCAACGCCATAACGCTGGTTTAAAAATTCACCAACTATCAGGTTTTCGTCCGGTACTATGCCTTTAATGGCTGATACTATCTTTTTACCTTCCAGGTCATGTGGGGTAATACCTGATAAGGCTTCTTTTAAAAAAGCAGCCGGCACATTCAGTACAATAAATTCGGCCTGGGCTATCACATATTCCAGATCGGTGCTGATATGCTGCGGTGGTACATTTATTTCAACCGAGCTAAGGTAACGCGGGTTATGCCTGAACTTAATGATATGCTCTGCCGCTTCTTCACTGCGCATCCACCAGAAAATGTCTTTCGGGGTAACGTTATCTGTCAGCATTTTAATGTTTGCGGTAGCCCAGCTGCCCCCGCCAATAACGGCTATAGTGTTTTTACTGTTCATAAGCCCCTAAAACGAGGTCGAGGGTTAAAGGATAAAGGTAAAAGGTTTTAAGTAAAAAAAGCCAAAACACTGAAACCTTTCGCTCTTCATCATCGATTAACCTTTTAAAAAGAAAAATAAAATATTGTGACAAAAAAAGGCGAAAAGTATTAATCTTTCGCCTTTTATAAATGTTATTAACTCCCTTTTAGGAGGCGGAGTCTACTTTTTGGCATCCGAGCTAAATAACTTTGCTTTATCTACCTTTTCCACTTCCATTTTATCCTTCAGGTTTTTAGAGATAGCCTCATATGGGGCCGATACTACTTCATCGCCGCTTTTGAGGCCGCTTAGTATCTGGATATAGCTATCATCCTGAATACCCGTAGTTACCGCAACCTGTTTTACCTTTCCTGAATTATAGATAAATACGTAGGTCTTAATTTCGGCGCTTGCCTTTGCTTCCTTTTTATCATCCTTTTGTTTTGCAGTAGGGTCTGTTTGCTTTTCTTCCCGGGTGGTTACCGACTGGATGGGGACTGACAATGACGTAGTACGGTTGGTTTGGATGTCTACAGTTGATGTGAGGCCCGGACGGAAAGGGGATGGGTTTTTAGCCGATTTATTGATGAGGCCGCTATACGAAGCTGAATCTATACGTACCTTTACTGTAAAGTTGGTCACCTGGTCGGCATTGGTGCCCACAACGTTGGCCGAGCTGCCTATTTCGGTAACTATGCCGTTAAACTTCCGGCCTAAAAAGGCATCAACCTCTATTTTTGCCGAATCGCCTACAGTTACCCGCGTAATATCATTCTCGTTAACATCTACGTTCACATCCATTTTGCTCAGGTCGGATATGGTCATTATCTCGGTACCCGCAAACTGGGCGGTACCTAATACACGCTCGCCCTTTTCAACCGATAGTTTGGATACAACCCCATCAACCGGGGCAAAGATGCTTGTTTTAGCCAAATTGTCCTGCGCTTCCTTTACCGATGCTGCAGACTGTGCCAACCCATAAGTTGACCCGGTTACGTTTTGCTTAGCTGCTTCAAGCGCTGCACGGGCGCTGGCATAATCGGCCTTGGCAGCATCAAATTCTGATGCGGTCAGCACTTTCTGGTCATATAATTCCTTGCTGCGTTTATATTTGGATTCAGAGTTATCAAAGTTGGCTTTTGCCTGGTTAAGCATTTGCGTAGAGTTGCCTACGCTGGCCTTCTGGGTGTTGTAGGATGCTACCGCACGCTCATAACCGGATTTTAATATGTCCGGGCGGATACGTACCAGCAACTGGCCTTTTTTAACCACATCGCCTTCTTTTATAGGCAATTCAACAATTTCGCCCGATACTTCCGAGCTGATCTTTACTTCCACTTCGGGCTTTATCTTGCCGCTGGCCGATACGGTTTCATTAATAACCCGTACTTCAGCCTTCTCGGTCGCTATCTGCGTTTTTTTGGTCTCGCCTATTATGCCGGTAGCTTTGCCTATCAGCAACAGCACAATTAAGCCGCCAATGCCAAAAAGTATGTATTTAGTAGTATTTCCCATGCTTGTTTTTATATTTAACTTTATAATACGATTGGATTTCCAAGATAATAATCAATTACTTTTTTCCTGAATACCACCATATACTTAGCCTGTATCATATCAAATTCCGATTTGTTAAGGTTGGTAACGGAGGTATTATAATCAAGGGAGTTCACTAAACCTACATTATACCGCTGCTGGGTTACATTTAAGGCATCTTTATTAGCCTGGTAGGTTTGCTGTGCCGATGCATACTGCTTTTCCGATGCCTGTAAATCCCAAATGGCCTGGTAAATAATTTTGCTTAAGTTATTTTTAGCCAACTGGGCAGCTACCTCGGCATTCTCAAAATTTATTTTTGCCTTGCGCACATTGGTACGGGTGTTAAAGCGTGTAAAAACCGGTATTTGTAAAGTTACCCCTACAGCCTGGTTAAAGTTATCGCTAAACTGTTTCAGAAAAGGATATTTGTTTGATACCACACTGCTGCCGCGTACCAATACCGGTGCATTAGTTCCTTTTACATAACCAATGCTATCAAGCACCCCTGGCATATAAGTGCTTTGCGTCCTGGCGTCAGAATAGTTTGAACCTAACTGCCCGAACAATGCCAGGGTTGGATAATAGGCCCCTTTGGCTATCTTAACGCCCTGGTTTGCAGCGTCGCGCCTTATAACGGCAAGCGATACATCGGGGTTTACTTTAAGCGCTGCATTAAGGATAGCCTCAGGATCCCGCAAAGGATTGGTATCTGCAATTTTAGAGATATCCGGCCTTTCAATGGTAATAGCCGTGGCAGGGCTCATTTCCATGTATTGCTTTAAGGCGAGTGTAGATGATTCCAGCTGATTTTCGGTATTAACCAGGTTGTATTCCGCAGTAGAAACCTGCGCCTTAGCCTGCGACAGATCGGCCAGGGTAAGGTTGCCTACCTTAAAACTCTTCTGTGTTTTATCCAGCGTTTGGTTGGCAATGTCTATTTGCTGTTTGGCAGCGCTAACCAGGTCCTGGTTACTAAGCACCTGTAAATAGGTAGTCACTACATTTAGCACCAGGTCGTTTTTTACCTTTGCTGTATAACTTTTATCCGCATCCAGCAATATTTTGTTCTGTATGATCTGGTTATGCAGCTGCTGGCCCTGAAAAAGCACTATCTGTGTGCTTAAAGTGCCGTTTAAACCAAAAATACGCTGATTTATGAACTGGTTGGTAGAAGGGTCGATACTGCGCCCGAAATTAACGGTAGGCTGCAAATTACCGCTCAGGTTAGGCAGCATGTTATATTTTGACTGCTGCAGAGTTTCATAATCAATAGCCTCGCTAAACTGGGCTTGCTTAATGGTTAGGTTATTTTGCAGGGTAAGGTCAACTGCTTTTTGCAGTGTTATTTTTTCCTGCGCATGGGCACCAATTGCTATTACCAGTATAAGCAGTATGCAAGCCGCTGTTGTTTTAATTAATAATAGTTTTTTCATATATTTAATTTCCTGATGCGGCATTGCTATACATCATCGGTTTTTATTAAGCGGCGGTATGGCGTTTTAACTTAGTTTTGTACAATGTACCTGGTTAAAACGCCTTGGCTCTTAAAAAAACTTTACCCTGCGCTTACCTGGCACAAAAGCCGTAACAGCCGTAGCATTTTTCTCACCTTTGACGATGGGCCCATACCTATTGTTACACCCTTTGTTTTAAAAATTTTAAAACAGCACCATGCAAAGGCTACATTTTTTTGCATTGGCGATAATGTAAACCGGCATCCGGATATTTATGGGCAGGTGGTGGCTGATGGTCACCGCATTGGAAACCACACCTACAACCACCTTAAAGGCTGGAAAACTGCCGATGATGTTTATTGCAATAATTTTATGGAATGCGAGCATCTGGTGCATAGCCCGCTCTTCAGGCCGCCTTACGGGCGAATCAAACGTTCGCAGGTACGCGGACTAAAAACGATTAAACCCAATCTTCAGATTATTATGTGGGATGTATTAAGCGGCGATTTTGATAGCAAGCTTACCCCTGAAGATTGCCTTCAAAACGTATTAAGGCATACCGAAAACGGATCGGTAGTAGTTTTCCATGATAGTTTAAAGGCCTTCCCCCGGCTGGAGTATGTTTTGCCGCGGGCTATGGAATATTGGAGCATGCAGGGATATAAGTTTGAAGTGCTTTGATATATATTGCCTGAATGTGCGGCCTATTACCGATATGAGGTTGGCCAATGCGCCGCTTTACACCTGCCTGCCTTTCCATACCACCGTTTTGGTTAAATACCGTTGTACGGCCAAAAATGTTATTACCATTAAACTGAACATTTGTATGGGATGCAGCAATATGTTTTTCCAGGCGCTTTGTTGTGCAGATAGAGATATGGTAATGCGCGTAAGTATGATCAGTCCGCACATAAACTCAATAAGATTAACATTCAGGGTAGCGATGATGAGCAAAGGGCCGCCAAGCAGGATGCTTAGATAAACCAATAACGAAATTATATTGTAGTTAAACGCAGCCAGCAGGTTTTTGCCTGTACCGTTAACAGCTTCAATATATCCTTTAAAATTGCGGGCATAAAGCATTTTGTTGGCTAACAGCACCTCTGCATTGTACCCGCCTGTTTTTACCAGCCGCATGATCTCTATATCTTCCACCACTTTGTTTTTTACCGCCCGGTGCCATTGGCCCTGGCGATAGGGCGCGGCATTAAACAACATAAACTGTCCGCTTGCAGCAGCAATACGACTGCTGTTTTTTATAAGGTATACCAGTTGCAGGGGCAAAAGGTTAAGTAATATGTAATGCATTAACGGCATAACTGCCTGCTCACCAATAGTTGGCATTGCCTGGTTAGGTAGCAGGCTTAGCAGGGCCAGGTTTTTTTGGTGCATTCGGTGCAGTGCGCTATTAATTAAGCCTGCTTCGATAGTTTCGTCAGCATCTAAAAAAAGCAGGAAATTACCCCCTGCCTTTTTAGTTAACTGGTGACAGGCAAAGTTTTTACCTAACCAGCCAGAAGGCAATTCGCCGCCTTTAATAACGCTGAACTTAGGGTGCGATGCCGAGAATTGTTTACAGAGGGCATAGGTATCATCAGTAGAATTGTCATCAATCACTATAACCTCGTAATCAGCATAATCTTGCTGATGTATAGCGTTGAGCAGCGTAAGGATATTAAATTGTTCGTTGCGTGCAGGGATAAGTATGGACACCTTATCATGATAATGTTTAGCAACTCGCCGCAGTTTGGGGTCGGACAGGAAATTAAACAGGCTTACCACAAACCTAATGATCATAAAAAAGAATATGACAGACAGGACAATGACCACTTTTAAATGAATGTTAATATTTTATTAATGTGCTGCATTAACCTGATTTTTCAGCGCCTGCTGGTGATGCTGCTTTATTTGCTGCTGCAAATGCTCAAAGTTAAAGTTGTGATTGGTCCCGCAATCCACCAGGTGAAAATATACCGATGGTTTAAGGCTCTCAAAATATTCTATAAAAGCGCTGTAATAAATTATCTGGCAATTGCCTTTTATTTTCTTAATGATATGCCCCACCCCGCGTTCGATAGTAATATCCGTAGTATGATTTGATACCAGTTCCCCCTGCGGGAATACGGTAACCAGGTTTGACGGGGCAGCTAACAGGCTGGCAGCGTAATTGAGCGATGTAATTACATCTTTAGATTTCCGGTCGATGGAGAAGCCCCCCATAAAGCCCAGCCATTTACGCTGTTCAAGATGATCATGCTGCATCATTATATAAAAATCGCGGTGCAGGTAGTTGTCGGTTAGCCAGCCGGCCCAAAAACCATCCCACCAGCTAAAATGATTACACAACAACAATATGGAATGCCCCTGCTTAATTGCTATGGGGTTATAATGCATTACCTTAAATTCCTTACGTATACGGTAATTTACATATTTATGAAAAAGCTTTTGTACAGCAGCAATGCGGCGGTGAGGGATCATAATGTGCAATTTAACAGATATTCGTCTAATTGCCGAGTAATAAGCCAATGGCCCATCGGTACTTCATGCACTTCAGCATTTTTCAACCGCTTAATAAACGGCATTACCCGACTTTTAGGGAATAACCTGTCATGCTTACCAAAAATCAGGATACACCTAATGTGGGATTCATTAATTATCTTGACAAGCCTATCAGTATCAGGCTTTAACCGTTTAATTAAATTAAGGGTATAATATACGTCAAGCCGCTTTTTGGGCGAGTTTATCTCGTTATAGGCAATGGCATACAAGTTATCATCTATCAGTTTAAAACGTTGCAGCAGTTTTAACAGGTATGGGGCCAGCCGCTTGCTTTTAGTGGCCAGCTTAAACAATATTTTACCTGCCGTATGGTGCTGTATAAATTCAAACCCTTTGTAAGGGGCAAGCCCGTCAGGCGCCATTAATATAATTTCACTTATCCATTCAGGAAAATCCTCCAGCAGGGCAAGCGCGATATCTGCGCCAATGGAGTATGCCATTAACGATACCCGCTGTTTCCCATAAACATTAAACCATCCCTCCAGATAAAGCCTGACCATATGGCGCGGCAGACCTGCAAGTATTTGCTGTTCAGTCCAGCCGGTTAGTTCGCTTTGCCCATGAAAAAAATGATCGAACCCATAAATGTGATATTTGCTAAGCACCGATCTTTCCAGCACGTTGAATTGCAACCCGGTCATACCGTACCCGTGGAAGGCCAGCATAGGTTTAGGCCCTGTGCCATATTCATAAAAATGTACTTTACCGAAACCTGTCAGTAACAAAAAACCCATCAGGGCAATAATAATCAATATTCTTTCCCTGCCCAAGTATCCAGGGTATGTAAGGTTTTTAATTTATACAAAAATTACCTGCCTTATTGTTATGTTGCTCCGTGTAAATTCCACTTCTTACCTTTGCGTGTATCTATATGAAAAAATATCTCGTTGTTGCAGCCGTTACGGGCTTATCGGCCATCTTTATCTTTTGGGGCTATGTAGGCCACCAAACGGTAGCGCGCATTGCGGAGAACCACTTAACGCCACAGGCAAAAGCAGCCATACATAACCTTTTGGGTAACGAAACTATTGTTGATGTGGCCTCATGGGCAGACGAGGTTGTTAGCCAGCCAGATTATAAAAATACTGCTGCCTGGCATTACGTTAACGTTGAACCTGGTTTAAATTACCAGGCATTTGCCGATGCAGTAAAAAACCAGCGAATTCCTAATGTTTATACCGCTTTGCAAAGTTGTGAACAGGTGCTTAACAGTAAAAATACAGGATTATTGCAAAAGGCAAACGCATTAAAATTTATTGTTCATTTGGTAGGAGATGCCCATCAGCCTATGCATGTATCACGGGCAGAAGACCGAGGCGGCAACAGCATCCAGATGCAGTTTAATGGCAAGGGAACTAATCTGCATGCGTTATGGGATAGCGGGCTTATAGGCCATGAGAGCTTAAGCTTTGCACAAATGGCCGCTGAATATGATACGGCGACGCCGCAACAGATTAAACGGTGGCAAAATGACGACATAATAATATGGCTTTTTGAAAGTTACCAGATAAGCATGCAGCTTTATACGGAAGCAGAGAAAAATAACAATGCCGATGAAACATATTATACAAGCCATATCTCCATTTTACAGCATCGCATTGAGCGGGCGGGCATCCGGCTGGCTGGGGTACTGAATGAATTATTTAAAAATAACCCTGTAGGTATTAATGCCGGTAAGGCGGAAGTTAGGGTTGATAAACCGGTGGCCGATGCCAGGCAGGCTATCAGCATTGCGGTTACTGATGCGGCAA
>CAZZVY010000115.1:0-2698 GCA_964657585.1 uncultured Mucilaginibacter sp.
TGCCATCAGTTTATCCATGGCTTCGGCATCGCTGTATACTTCTTCCAAGCCAAATTTTTCGTTAATATCTTCGTACTCCTTCAGGATAGCGGTAATTTCGGCTACACCTTCTTCCACCACTTCGCGCACGGTTTTATTGGGGTCAAGTTCGGGCTCCTGTGCCAGGTAACCTACGGTGTAGCCGGGCGAGAACACCACCTCGCCCTGGTAACTTTTATCCAGCCCGGCAATGATCTTTAATACCGATGATTTACCCGAACCGTTTAAACCAATAACGCCGATTTTAGCGCCATAGAAGAAAGACAGGTAAATATTTTTTAAAACCTGCTTTTGCGGCGGATATATCTTGCTGACACCCGCCATTGAAAATATGATCTTTTCGTCGGCCACGTTTATGTAATAATGAATGAATAATGAATTACTGAATGATGTTTCAGTGATGCGGCAAATATATAAGTCTGAATCAGAATTTACTGAATTAAAGAATGACCAAATTCTGTAAATTCAATCGTCCTATATTTCTGATTTGGACAACCTCAATTCAACGGCGTAAACTCCGCAAACAGTCCATTCGCCTCGTGTACATCTTTCAGCGGTACATAATCGCAAACCTCGGCAAATTCGGCCCACATTTTGTGTACTTCCGCATTACGGTGGGCTTGCTGTATGGCTTCGGGCGATAGCCATTCAAATATTTCTATCAGGGTGCCGTCGGCGGCTTCCAGCAACGTAGGGTTGCGGCCGGTCACTAAACCTTCGGCACGCAGGCGCGGAATATGGGTGTCAAGTAATTCTCTTAATGCATTGGCCTGGCCGGGTTTTGGTTTATAGGCAACAATTACAATACGTCCCATAGTTCATCAAAATATCAGTATAAACTTTACCATGTAATAAAGTTGAATGAAACCAAGTTACAATTATTTACAGAATAAAGATTTGTAAACGTTAAAGTAGCGAAGATTTGTTATTTAAACAAGGATGAAACGGAAGAAGGGCCTGTATGATATACCTGAAAATATTATACCGAAAAGCTTTCGCCGCAACCGCAGGTACGGGTAGCATTGGGGTTATGGAAGTTAAAGCCTTTGCCGTTAAGCCCGTCCGAGAAGTCCAGTTCTGTACCGGCCAGATACAGGAACGATTTCATATCAAGCGCCATGCGGATACCACGCTCCTCAAAGAACTGATCGCCTTTTTTTTCCTCGTTATCAAAGTCTAAATTATAGGATAAACCAGAACAGCCACCGCCTTTGACCGATACCCGTAAAAAATACGAAGCATCAAGCCCGGCATCCTGCATCAGTTGATCTATCTTGCTTTTAGCTTTATCAGTAATAGTTACCATTGTGGTGAATAATGAGTAGTGAATGGTGATTCAATTAATGTTTTGAAACATGCCATTCAGTATTAATTATAATTTTGAATAAGGAATATTAAAGCCACTCACCATTCACTAAATTAATGATGCACCTTTTCACTTTCAATAGGGGCCATGCCGTTTTTAATGCGGTAATCGTTAATGGCGGCTTTGATAGCATCTTCGGCCAGAACCGAGCAGTGGATTTTCACCGGCGGCAGGGCCAGTTCTTCTACAATATCCATGTTGTCAATCTTCATGGCATCGTCAATGCTTTTGCCTTTCAGCCATTCTGTAGCCAGCGATGATGATGCAATGGCCGATCCGCAGCCAAATGTTTTAAACTTAGCATCGGTGATCACGTTGTTATCATCAACCTGTATCTGCAGGCGCATCACGTCGCCGCACTCTGGGGCGCCAACTAAACCGGTACCAACCTTATGGTTACTTTTATCCAAAGTACCCACGTTACGCGGGTTGGTATAGTGGTCAATTACTTTATCTGAATATGCCATTTCTTGTGTTATTTTTAGTTATTGAATTAAAGAGTTATTAAATTACTGATTTGGAATGTCTCAAATCTTATAGCTAACATCTCGAATATAATTTTTAATGCTCTGCCCACTCTATCGAATCCAAATCGATACCTTCCTTAAACATTTCCCACAGCGGCGAAAGTTCGCGCAGGTGGGTAACCGCTTCTCTGGTAACTTTAATGGCATGGTCAACTTCCTCGTCAGTGGTAAAGCGGCCTAAGCCGAAACGGATAGAAGAATGCGCCAGGTCATCCGATAATCCAAGGCTCTTTAAAACGTAAGATGGCTCTAACGATGCCGATGTACAGGCCGAGCCCGACGATACCGCCAGATCCTTCATGGCCATCATTAAGCCCTCGCCCTCTACGTACTTAAAGCTAATGTTAGCTACATGCGGCAAACGGTGTTCTACATTACCGTTCACATAGCTCTCTTCCAGAGTGGTTAGTTCTGCTTGTAAGCGGTCGCGCATGGCCGAAAGGCGCTTTGCTTCGCTTTCCATCTCCTGTCCGCAAAGCTCGCATGCTTTACCCAGGCCTACAATGCCGGGAACGTTCAGCGTACCCGAACGCATGCCGCGCTCGTGGCCGCCGCCATCCATCTGGGCGGTAACCTTAACCCTTGGGTTTTTACGGCGAACGTATAATGCGCCAACACCCTTAGGGCCATAAATCTTATGTGCCGATAATGCCAGCAGATCAATACCATCAGCGTTAACGTCAACCGGTATCTTGCCAACTGCCTGTACGGCATCTGTCATAAATAATGCGCCGTGCCTGTGAGCAATGGCCGAAATTTCGCGGAT
>CAZZVY010000115.1:2708-10018 GCA_964657585.1 uncultured Mucilaginibacter sp.
ACATAATGCAAACCAAAATAGTTTCAGGAGTCATGGCGGCTTCCAGGTCAGCAAGGTCTATCAGGCCGTCAGCTTTTACGTCCAGATAAGTAACGCGTGCACCCAGCTTCTCTACATGCTTACAGGTATCCAGCACCGCTTTATGTTCGGTGGTAGCGGTAATTATGTGGTTACCTTTTTCCTTGTACATCTCAAAAACGCCTTTGATAGCCAGGTTATCGCTCTCGGTAGCGCCCGAGGTGAAAATAATTTCTTTCTCGTTTGCGCCTATCAGTTTAGCCACCTGCTCGCGGGCATAGTCAACGGCTTCTTCAGCCACCCAGCCAAAAGCGTGGTTACGGCTGGCCGCATTACCAAACTTGCTGTTAAAATAAGGCAGCATAGCCTCCAGTACCCGCGGGTCCATTGGCGTAGTTGCGTTATTGTCTAAATAAATCGGAAATTCCATTGTGAATATTTAACAGTACAAAGATAAGTAAGTTTACAGCTAAAAAGTGTTAGTTATATAGCTAAAATGTATTTAAACTTATTTATTTACAATATTTGGACATGAATAAGGTTGAACACATTGGCATAGCCGTAAACAGCATTGAGCAGGCAGGCTTAGTGTATCAAAAACTGCTGAATACCACCATTTATAAAACCGAAGCTGTGGACAAAGAACAGGTAAATACCGCCTTTTTACAAACCGGCCCCAATAAAATAGAATTGCTGGAAGCCACCGGCCCGGATAGCGCCATTGCTAAATTCATTGCCAAAAAAGGCGAAGGCATACACCACATAGCCTTTGAGGTTACCGACATTATAGCCGAAATGGAACGCCTGAAGAACGAAGGTTTTGTTTTACTGAACGATACCCCCAAACGTGGCGCGGATAATAAGCTGGTTTGCTTTGTGCACCCTAAAGGTGTGAATGGGGTGTTGGTGGAGTTATGCCAATCTGTTGTCTGAACTCGAATTTTAGAATTAAGGAGTTAACAGAATTATACCGCCAGGCTCCAGCGTTATGGTAAGTTTGCTATGTGCCGCTGTGCAACGTGGCGACTCCTCCCAAAACCCTTCCCGAAGGATAGGACTTTTAGAGTTTTATTTGTTTTAGTCTCCCATTCGGGTAGCATGCGACTGATAGGATTAGAGGGGTAAATTAGTAAATTAGCAAAGTGCCACTTGTCTGCATCAGAATTTCAGATTATTAGATTTTCAGAATAATTGCAAGGGCATATCATCATGTAGCTGTACAAAAACGGTTATCATTTCGTTAATTCTTAAATACTACAAATTCTGATTCGAACTAATATTATCCCAAACCATATACTTAAATCTGCAAATGGATGTTCACTGTCTCGATTTGATTTTTAATGTGTTCATTTTTCTCAGACAGTGTTTTTCCGTCTTTTTCAACCCGGATCTTATAATATCCGGGTACAATGCCTTTTTTTACCTCAGCCGGTTTTGTGAAGCTAATTGATTGTACTTGTTTATAGGCCAAGGCCGGCTCCATAAATGCCTGGTAACCGGTCAGTTCTTTACCATTCTTATCTGTTACCGTAAGTTTAACATCAACTAAAACCGGGTGGTATTGCTGCACCTGAGATTTTGGGTTCAGACTAACGTACTTATCCTTAACATCGGCCATTATGTAGTTCATGGTCTTTGAGTATTTATCTTCATACCCCGGCTTATTATTTTGAACTTCCCTGGTAAGGGTATCCAATATCTCTGCATAATTACCAAAACTGCCGGCGTATTTGCCGGCTATCGGCTTTGGGGCCTTTTGTAAATTATATAAACTGATAAACTCGCTGTAAGTACTTAGCGTAACTGTTGTTTTCCGGAATAAACTATCGTTTTTCAGTTTGCCGGAGGCACCTGCAATTGCGGTAAAATCCTTAGTAATTTTACCCTGATAGTCTTTTTGAACCGAGCATCTGGTAAACAGCAGCAATGCTATGCAGCCTGTTAACAAGGTTAACTTATTTTTCATAGCTTGTAATTGGTTTATTAGATAAGGCTCGGAGTTCAAAAATGTTTATTATTTAAGAATAATAATTGCATGTGTGAATATAATCAATATAGCTTTGTTGCGCCCTACCCTGCCCTTTGATAAGAACCCTTTGATAATAATTTTAAAGTACCCCCATAAAGGAGTTAAATAAATTAATTCCTCATATTCACATATTGCAGCGGCTGGCCAAAGTCCTCGCCGCGGCAAAGGCTGATGGTGGCCTGCAGGTCATCAATTTTTTTTGCCTGCACACGCACAAGGTCGTCCATAATTGATGCCTGTACCTTCAGGCCGCTGTCCTTTATTTTTTTAACCACCTTTTTAGCTGCCTCTTTGTTCAAGCCTTCTTTTATTGTTATTTCCTTTCGTATCATATTGCCCGATGCATACTGCTCTTTGCCCTGGTCCAGCGCTTTTGGGTCAAGGTTTTGTTTTATCATACGGCTTATGATTGAATCGGTAATTGCTTTCAGGCGCATATCGTCTTCAGTAACTATGGTAATTATGTTGGTCTTTTTATCCAGGTCTATAGTACTTTTTGAGCCGTTGAAATCATAACGGTTCAAAATTTCCTTTTTAGCGGTATTAATGGCATTGTCAAGCGTCTGGCCGTCAACTTTGCTTACAATATCAAATGTTGGCATGGGTGTTTAGTTTAAAGCAAAGATAGCAATTAGAGATTAGTTTTGCCCTTGATTATCATCCGTTTGCCTTAGTCAGGTATGCCACTGATAATTATTAGGTTGTATATCACTTATCACTGTTAATAAAAACATTTAACTTAATATTATATTAACAAATAAATAAGCAGCTTTGCTTTCAGGCCTTAAAGCCGTTAATTGCATTTAAATGCCTCAACCGAGCGTACCATTAATTAACAGGGAAATAAGCTGGCTATATTTCAATGACAGGGTGCTGCAGGAAGCTGCCGACCCAACTGTGCCGTTGATTGAGCGCATACGTTTCCTGGCCATCTTCTCATCCAACCTTGATGAATTTTACCGTGTGCGGGTGGCTACTTTAAGTCGGTTAACCAACCTTAACGAAAAGGCCAAGGAACTATTAGGCTACAATCCAAAAAAGTTACTTAACAAAATTAAAAACCTGGTAATAAAGCAGGAGCAAAAGTTTAACAACCTGTATGAGAATATTATTGTTAAGCAACTGGCTGAAGAAAAAATATTTTTGCTTGATGAAAAACAACTGAATGTTACCCGGGGTACTTTTGTGAAGGGTTACTTTAGGGAGCGGCTGCTATCAACCCTGGTGCCCGTAATGCTGGATACTATTTCACCTTTGCCCGAGTTGCGCGATAGGGCCATTTATTTTTTTGTACGGCTGCGCAAAAACAACAAGACCAGGCTGGCGCTGATAGAGATACCTGACACGGTATCGCGCTTTCTGGTACTGCCTGAGACCAATAACCTTAAGTTCATTATCCTGCTGGATGACATTATCCGTTATAACCTTGAGGATGTGTTTTTTATTTTTGAGCATGATAGCATAGAGGCTTATTCTGTACAGCTTACCCGCGACGCCGAGTTAGACCTTGACCAGGAAGTAAGCGGAAAATTTATTGACGCACTTAGCAAAAGCCTGCAAAAACGCAAAAAAGGAAAGCCTATGCGTTTACAGTATGATGCCGAGATGCCGCTGGATATGCTTGATTTTTTGGTTAAAAAAATGGAACTGGGCAAGGATAGCCTTATTCCCGGTAACAGGTATCAGAACTTTAAAGATTTTATTAAATTCCCCAACGTTGGCCGCCCCGACCTGGAATATAAAAAATACCCGTCGCTGGCGGTTGATGACCTTGCTTTTAACAAAAGCATTATGAGTTCCATAGCCAAACGCGATTACCTGGTTAATACCCCTTACCAGTCTTTTGACTATGTGATCCACTTTTTGCGCGAAGCGGCCATAGACCCTAAAGTAAAAGAAATAAACCTCTCGGTTTACCGCCTGGCCGAAAATTCGCGTGTGATACACGCGCTGATCAACGCTGCTAAAAACGGTAAAAAAGTAAATTGCCTGGTTGAGTTGCGCGCCCGCTTTGACGAACAAAACAATATTTACTGGAGCAACCGCCTGGAAGAAGAAGGCGTAAAGGTAATTTATGGCATGCCCGGCTATAAAGTACATTCTAAAATTTGTTTGGTCACCCGTATCGAAAAGGGAAAGCCGGCTTATTATGCCTGCCTTTCCACCGGTAATTTTAACGAAAGAACTGCGCAGATATATGCCGACCATACGCTGCTCACAGCCAGCAAAAGGCTCACCGGCGATCTGTTACAAGTATTTAAAGCCATTAATAAAGGTGTGCTCCCGCGTGATCTGAAACACCTGATAGTGTCGCCTATTGATTCGCGCCCGGCTATTTACCGGTTAATTGATAATGAGATAGCCAGCGCCAAAGCAGGCAAAAAGGCTTATATGATATTAAAAATGAATAGTTTGGTTGATGAAGGCATAATAGATAAGCTGTACCAGGCCAGCAGGGCGGGGGTAAAGGTACAAATTATAGTAAGAGGCATGTGCTCGCTGGTGCCAGGCATTAAAGGTGTTAGCGACAACATTACGGCGATAAGCATCATTGATAAATACCTGGAACATGCCCGGGTGCAGATATATGGCAATAATGGCAACGAACTGATCTACTTAACCTCTGCCGATTTTATGTCGCGTAATATTGACAGCCGGGTGGAGGTAGGATTCCCGATTTATAATGAAGCGTTGCGAAAAGAAATACGTAATATCATTGATATACAGCTTAAGGATAATACCCGTGCTCGCGAAATCAATGCAGGGCACACCAATAAATACCACAAAACAAATTCTGAAACCCTTACCAGGGCGCAACTGGATATTTATACTTATCTTAAAAACAAAAATTTTATAAATTGAGATACGCAGCTATCGATATAGGATCAAACGCGGTTAGGTTGCTTATAGCCGACATAAATGAAAGCAAAGGTAAAATAACGTTTAAAAAAAATACACTGCTGCGGGTTCCCCTGCGCCTGGGCGATGATGCATTTTTAAACCATCAAATCTCTGGAAAAAAAGCAGCCGATCTTGTAAAAACCATGAGCGCCTTTAAAAACCTGATGGATGTTTACAAAATTAGCGATTACCGCGCCTGCGCCACATCGGCCATGCGCGAGGCTAAGAACGGCCACGAAATTGTAGATGCCATTAAAACCGAAGCTGATATTGACCTGGAGATCATCCATGGTGAAGTTGAAGCTAATATTATTTATGCAAGCCATATTGAACAGAACATTGATAAAAGCAAAAACTATCTTTACATTGATGTGGGGGGCGGCAGTACCGAGCTTTCATTGTTTTCGCAAGGCGAAATGGTAGCCTCGCAATCATTTAATATTGGTACCATCAGGATACTGGACAATCAGGACAAGGATGAAACATGGGAAGAATTAAAAGATTTTATACGCAGGCATACCAAACATTTTAAAGAGCTTTCAGGGATTGGTACAGGCGGCAACATCAATAAGCTATATAAATTAGCCGAAGAAAAAGATGATAGCCCCCTTGCATTCGCCAAATTAAAAACCTTGTACAATTACCTTAATTCTTTCTCGCTTAAAGACCGCATCAATATATTAGGACTTAATCAGGATAGGGCCGATGTAATAATCCCTGCCTGTGAAATTTATTTAAGTGTAATGAAGTGGGCTGGTATCAAACAAATTTTTGTACCCAGCGTAGGAATGGTTGACGGAATTATCCAAACCTTGATAGAAAAGAACTATCCGGAAAGCGCCTAAATGTTAAATATTTGTTAAACTAAATTAAAAAGTGTTATTATATTTGTGATGCCCTGCTAAAAGGGCATGTTTTTCATAGGTAGATGTAGGGTCGGGTTTTTGAATCCGACCCTTTTTTACAAGTGACAGCCCGCTATTGTTTATTTACATGCTAAGTGAAGTGAAATGCTCAAATACTTATTTATTGTACACTCAGTAAATCCCTGGCATTTTGTAAGGCACTCTCCCCCGGTTTTTCGCCGCTCAGCATTTTAGCAATTTCAGTTATGCGTTCCGTCATGTTCAACTGGCGGATGCGGGTGCGGGTAATATCTCTTTCATCATCCTTATAAACAAAAAAGTGGGATTTGCCTTTACTGGCAATTTGCGGCAGGTGAGTAATGGTAATTACCTGCAGATTTTGGGCCAACTGCTCCATAATCTGGCCTACCTTATGCGCTACCTCGCCGGATACGCCTGTATCTATCTCGTCAAAAATAATGGTGGGCAAGGCGGTATAACGCGCTATCAGTGATTTAATGCTCAGCATAAGCCTTGAAAGTTCGCCGCCTGATGCTACCTTACTCATTTCAGACAAAGTGTGCCCTTTATTGGCCGTGAAAAGGAAGCGGATGTTATCTATACCGTTATCTCCCAAGCTATTATTCGCCGGTCGCGAAATTTCTATCTTTAAATTTGAGTTGCCCATGCCCATGTCACTTAGCGTAGCCAATACCTGTTCCTCAATGGCGGGGATGGCTTTGCTGCGGTTGGTGGATAATTGAGCGGCTAATTGTTCCAGTTCTTTCTTTTCGGCAGCTATTTGTTTTTGCAGTTTCTCCACGGCTTCATCGCTAAACATAGCCTGGTTTATCTTCTCTGACAGATCTTCCTGTATGGCCAGCAAGTCAGCATTGGTGCTTACCCGGTGTTTTTTTTGCAGGTTGTACATCAGGCTCAGGCGTGTATTCACCTCATCGGCACGGGCAGGGTTGGTTTGGGTTTGCTGTTCTATAGCCTCAATTTCGGCGGCAATGTCCTTTAATTCAATTACGGTACTATGCAGGCGTTGGGATAATTCTTCTACCGCAGGGTTAAACTTTTCCGTGATGGATAAATGGTGCCCCGCCTCCCTTAATTGAAATAAAGCCGCCGTGTCACTTTCCTGCATTAGGTAAAAAGCGCCGGTAAGGTTACGTTTAATCTCGTCGGCATTGTTAAGGGCATACAGTTCCTTTTCCAATACCTCCTGCTCATCAGCGCCAAGCGCAGCTTTCTCCAGCTCATCAAACTGGTACTGGTAGTAGTCCAGGTCGGCTTTGGCTTTACCGCTTTCTTCTGTCAGCTGTTTTAGTTGATTGTTTAATTTTTTATAAGCCTTAAATTTGCTTTGATAAGCATTTAGTACGTCATTATGCCGTGCGGCCGCATCAACTACCAATAATTGAAATAAAGGGTCGTTTATTTCGAGCGTGGCATGTTGCGAGTGTATCTCTATCAGCCTTTCGCCCAAGGCCTTTAATACATTAAGCGTAACA
>CAZZVY010000116.1:0-9871 GCA_964657585.1 uncultured Mucilaginibacter sp.
CGAGATACTTATCTCGGGCGGTTCACGTCCGCTCATATATTCTACCTACCTGGCTTTGGTTGACCCAGGCGATAAAGTGGTATTCCCGGCCCCATCCTGGAATAATAATCATTACTGTGATCTGACAGGCGCACATGCGGTAATTGTACAAACCAGCCCTGAAAATAATTTTATGCCTACTGCTAATGAATTGCGCCCGCATATCAAAGGCGCTGCGCTGCTGGCCCTATGCTCGCCGTTGAACCCTACGGGGACGATGTTCAAACAACAGGACCTGGAAGAAATCTGCGATCTGGTGATTGCCGAAAACAAAACCCGCAGCAACGAAAAACCATTGTATATTTTGTATGATCAGATATACTCGCAGCTAACTTTTGGCAGCCACCGCCATGTTAACCCGGTAACCCTACGCCCCGAATTGCGGGACGTGACCGTGTTTGTAGATGGCGCATCCAAATGCTTTGCCGCCACCGGCGTACGCGTGGGTTGGGGCTTTGGCCCGGCAAGCATCATTAACAATATGAAGGCCATTGTTGGCCACATGGGGGCCTGGTCGCCAAAGGCAGAACAGGTAGCCATGGCTGATTTTTTGCGGCAAGATGAACCGGTGGACGAATACCTGGGCGATCTGAAGACCCGCATACAAGCCAGTTTGACTACGCTTTACGAGGGGTTTCAGCAATTGAAAGCTGATGGGTTTGCCGTAGACGCCATTGAACCTATGGGCGCCATTTACCTTACTGTAAAGGTTGATTATGCTGGTAAAACCACTTCTGATGGCGACCTGATCAAGAACTCGGCTGATGTAAATTCTTACCTGATCAAAGAAGCAAAGGTAGCTTTAGTACCCTTCTCGGCTTTCGGCACAGATGAAACTGCCAACTGGTTCCGTGCATCTGTAGGGGCAAGCTCACTGGATGATATTAAAGCAATGCTGCCAAGGATTAAGGAGGCGTTGCTGAAGTTGAAATAGACGCCTTACCCTGCCCTCTTTCTAAAGGCGAGCGTTCTAAAAAGGATATGAAACCATTAATTAAATTAAACAAAGGAAAGTTCTTCCCTTCAGGGAGGACTTAGGAGCGGTATTATGCCTTTAGGAACCCTCTACCTCATCCCCGTCCCACTTGCAAATGAAGCCGCAGGCAAGTCATTCACGCCTTACCTGGTGGACACAATCAATCATATCAGCGAGTATATTGTTGAAAATGAAAAGACCGCGCGCAGGTTTTTAAAAGAGGCCGGATTGAAGGCGCAGCAAAGTGCATTAGTTATTCATGATTACGGCAAACATAACCGCGACCTGGGAACTACTGATTTCTTTACAGGATTGTTAGCCGGTAAAGATGTGGGACTAATGAGCGAAGCCGGTTGCCCAGGCGTGGCCGACCCAGGTGCGGATATAGTAGCCGAGGCGCATCGCAAAGGAATAAAGGTAGCGCCATTAGTAGGGCCAAGTTCAATTTTGCTGGCGCTGATGGCATCCGGATTTAGCGGGCAAAGTTTTTGTTTTCATGGTTATTTACCTATTGATAAAGCTGAACGTGCCAAACGTATTAAAGAACTGGAAGCCCAGGCCGAACGGTTAAACCAAACCCAGCTTTTTATTGAAACCCCATTTCGCAACAACCCTATGCTGGAAGAAATTTTACGCACCTGCAAACCGGCTACCCGCCTGTGCATTGCCTGCAACCTAACAGCGGCCGACGAAATGGTAAAAACTCAAAGCATTACTGCCTGGAAAAAACAGGTACCCGATCTGCATAAAAAACCGGCTATATTTTTGATCTTCCACCCCTGATAAGAAATGAATATCAGCGGGCAACATACATCAGTTTTAATTGTGGGTGCAGGCCCTTCCGGACTGATGATGGCTGCCCAACTATTGCGTTATGGTATCCAGCCGGTAATTATTGATAGCAAACAGGGGCCGACTAAACATTCGAAAGCACTTGCTGTTCAGGCACGGTCTATGGAAATTTACCGGCAAATGGGTTTGGCTGCTAAAGTGCTGGAAGCCGGTAAACCCGGCAAAGGAGTAGCCTTTTACGAAGAAGGCAAAGCCGGCCCGCAATTGCTGATGAATGATGTAGGCGATATTGATACGCTTTATCCTTACATATTAATGTACCCGCAAAGCAGCAATGAGCGCACTTTGCTGGATTACCTTACCCTTAACTGCTGCCCCGTTTACTGGGATACAACGCTAACGGCTTTAAACCAAACCGCCGATACAGTCACAGCCGCTTTAACCACTAACGGCGACATACAAACCTTAACCGCGGATTATCTGATTGGTGCCGACGGCGCACATAGTGCGGTGCGTAAAGCATTGAACATTCCGTTTAAGGGCGATACCTATAAAAACATGTTTTACCTGATAGATGGAAAATTAGCTGATGAGTTTGGTAATGATCTGATCAGGATATTTCTTTCCGGTAAGGGTATGGCGGCCTTTTTCCCGATGCCGGATAATGGCTATTACCGCATTATTGGCAACATGCCTGCCGGTATTAACGGTAAGGACAACAGCCTGCAACTTGAAGGTGTTTTAGCGGCATTGAATAAAGTAACTGGCCGGGTGAATGTCATTACTGATTGCCGCTGGCTTATCAGCTATAAACTGCATCACCGAATGGCCGACAACTTTAGGCAGGGGCGCTGCTTTTTAGTGGGCGATGCGGCGCATATCCACTCGCCGGTGGGTGGGCAAGGTATGAATACGGGTTTACAGGATGCTTACAACCTGGCCTGGAAAATGGCATTGATCATTAATAAAAAATCTTCTGAAACACTACTGGATAGTTATGCCGCCGAGCGGATACCCGTAGCCAAAATCTTGCTTAATACCACCGATAGGGCCTTTACTTTTGCCATGAGCAATAACTGGCTTGTCAGCTTTTTTAAAAAGCGCCTGATGGCCGGGCTGCTGCGCTTTATGTGGAGCAGGGAAAATATCAGGAAGTTCTTTTTTTTAACGGTATCACAAACGGGCATCAGCTATCGCAACAGTCAAATCAGCCTGCATTTAAGCCAGTCGGTTAAAATTAAAGCCGGCGACCGCCTTCCTTCGCTGAAGGTTTATGATGAAAAGAAACAGCAGGAAACAGACCTGCACCAATGGTGCTTTAAACCTGGCTTCACACTTATCATTATAGGAAAAGTAATTGAGGAAGAACTATTTCAAATAGCCAAATGGCTAACCCAAAATTACAACGGTTACATTAACTTTTACTATCTGCCGCCATCCGTTAAAAACCAGCATGTGTTTGATGTTTTTGAAATAAAACCCGGTCAGCACAAATCCCTGCTGGTACGGCCTGATCTGTACATAGGTTACATGAACGACGCTATCGATCTGACCAGGATGGACAGGTATATGCGGGATTATGTTGGATTGGGTAAATAATTATTTTGAAAAGGGTGCATCCTAACATACTCTTACTTTACAAACTTAGCAGCAACCCACTCCCTGGCTTTTATATGGCTAATGTATTTTAAGCTGTACTTCCTGGCTTCATCGGTGATCATTTCCAGGTCGGGGGTTTCATAAAAACCGCTGAAATAAATTTCACCATCGGGTAATAATACTTTGCTGTAACGTGCTATCTGGTCTAACAGGATATTGCGGTTGATGTTAGCCAGTATAATATGATATTGCGCATAAGGGATAACCTCTTTTGAGCCGCAGATGGGGATAATATTTGTAACGTGGTTCAGAGCGGCATTTTCAATAGTGCTATCATAGCAAACCGGGTCAAAATCAATAGCGGTAATAGTTCTTGCGCCGAGTTTAGAAGCTAATATGGCTAAAATACCAGTACCGCAGCCCATGTCCAATACTTCCTTATTTTTAATGTCGGCGGTGAGCAATAGTTGCATCATCATGGCCGTAGTTTCATGGTGCCCGGTACCGAAGGCCATTTTAGGGTCTATCACTATCTCATACGGATAATCTGGTCGCGGCATATGGAAAGTGGCCCGTACCCAAACCTGGTTGCCCACCTGCATCGGCTCAAAATTGTTTTCCCAAACCTCGTTCCAGTTTTTTTGAGGCACAAGTGTTATATCATAACTAAAGGTGAACATCTCACGATATGGGAGTAGAGTTTCCTGTAATATCTGCTCATCAAAGTCATTGGCTGGTATGTACGCCTTAAAACCAAGGTCGGTCTCCTCAAATGTATCAAACCCAATCTCGCCCAAAGCATGTATCAGCAAATCCTGCTGGTAATCTTCAGTAGTTATGGTGGTGAAAAGAAGTTCGTAGTAGTTCATGGTTAGATATGAGATGAGTTTAAAAGATCGGAGGTTAATTAATCAGAGATTAGTCTTTCCTTGCTTCTTTTTTCGCCTTTTGCCTTTAACCTTTTCCCTGCAGTGTTTTCCAGTCCAATAATGCCAGTGTTAAGAAATTAATGGCCCAGTATACAATTTGTACGCCGGTCATAAACAGGGCAATGTGCATCCAATGTTCGGTGCCGGTAGTTTGGTCCCATATTAGATAGGCTATGCCAATGGCACAAACCAGGCAAACCAGTATAATGCCCACAAATATACCAAAAGCCGAGCGGTGATTCAGCAATATCCTGTCCCAAAGGGGCATAATGATCAGATATTGGGTAAGTACAGCAATAATAAACTGGAAGGGCGCGAATATCTTATAATAACTGATAAGGCCTGATGCCATGCCGTTTCCAATATCAGAAATACCCTCAAAATTATTCCCAAAAGGATCATACCGGATAATGGCAGCAAACACCAGGAATGCAACAAGCGGGGAAAGTATAACTTTTAAAAATCTCATTTATTTATCCGGAAGTTGGAAAGACCCGCTACTACGTCATCAGAGGGAAACCCACTTAACCCTCCCCTGAGGGATGGCTTCCTCAAGCCTCCCCTTCCGGGGGATATTTAGAGGGGGCGTTCTTGCAATAACGTGATGGTTTAATTAAATACCTTTACTATATCCACGAAATCCCTTGACTTTAATGAAGCGCCGCCTATCAGGCCGCCGTCAATATCGGGCTGGGCAAATAGTTCGGGGGCGTTCTTTGGATTGCAGCTGCCGCCGTAAAGGATAGTAGTGTCATCAGCCACTTGCTGACTGTATTTAGCTGCAATTTCCTCACGGATAAAGGCATGTATCTCCTGTGCCTGCGCTGATGAGGCAGTTACGCCTGTGCCGATAGCCCAAACAGGCTCGTAAGCTATCACCAGCTGACTAAAATGCGCTTCACCCAAATGGAAAACACCCTCAGCCAATTGCGAACTAATGATTTCGAAATGTTTTTCGGCATTGCGCTCATCCAATGTTTCACCAATGCAAAAGATAGGCTTCAGGCCGTTAGCCAGTACAGTATCTGTTTTTTTAGCCAGCAGCGCGTTATCCTCACCAAAATACTGGCGGCGCTCGGAGTGGCCTAATATCACGTACGTTGCCCCAACAGAGCTTATCATCTTTGCAGAAATCTCACCGGTGTAAGCGCCGCTCTCTGCTTGGTGTGCATTCTGTGCGCCTACCGCAACTTTCTGATAACCCTTGGCCATTTGGGCCAGGCTATGTAGGTGTATAAACGGACTGCATACTATTACCGCCTGGCTCCCGGTAACCTCGTCCTTTACCATGTTAATTACCTCCGAAAACAAGCTTAACCCTTCGCTATAGTCAAGGTTCATTTTCCAGTTACCGGCTACTATTTTTTTTCTCATGCCCCCTAACCCCTTAAAGGGGAATTTTTTTTAGTTTATATTCTATTTATATTTCTTAATTATCTTTTCGTCATGCTAAACTTGTTTCAGCACCCCATCTTGCATTTTTGCCTTTCTTGTGGGTTCCCGAAACAAGTTCGGGATGACTTTATTTCTACCTGAAAGGTGCCGTCATTTCAAATACTTCCTTCAATATCGCCTGCTCATGCTCGTCAAAACTGCGGTTTAGCCGGCGGGCGAAAACCTTTTCGGTAGTTTCCAGCATTTTGCCAATGCGGTATTCCTCAAAGCCATCGGCGCCGCCCCAGCTAAAATCGGGCACATGGTTGACCGGGAAACCTGCCCCGAAAACATTGGCGCTTACACCTACTACCGTACCGGTATTAAACATAGTATTAATACCGCATTTAGCGTGGTCAGCCATAATTAAACCACAAAACTGCAACCCGGTTTTACGGTAATGCTGCGTAGCGTAATCCCACAATTTTACTTCGGCGTAATTGTTTTTAAGGTTGCTGTTATTACTGTCTGCCCCCATATTGCACCACTCGCCTACCACTGCGTTGCCCAGGTAGCCTTCGTGCCCTTTATTGCTATAGCCCCAAATGATGGCGTTATTAACCTCGCCGCCTACGCGGCAATAAGGGCCAATGGTAGTTGCGCCATATATTTTACTTCCCATTTTCACTTGCGAATGCTCACCCAGTGCAAATGCGCCACGAATGTGTGTGCCCTCCCAAATCTCCGTATTGGCGGCTAAGTAGATGGGGCCGTTGGTAGTATTAAAGGTATTGCACTCGCTCAATGCCCCTTCCTCTGCAAAAAAATCATTGCCTATAATGGTGTTGGTGGCGCTTAAAGTGGCGCTGTTACGCCTATTGGTGAGTAGTTTAAAGTCTTTACGCAGTTCGGTATCGTTATACTTAAAAATATCTTCAGGGTATTTGAGGGATATAAATTCGCCGATGTAGTTTATAGGCTTATAGCCGGAAAGATCATTCGTATCAAAAATTTTTGCATCGTTTCCGTTTAGCTTCAGGGCAATCAATAAGCCATCTTTAATTAAAGCCTCGTCGCCATGCAATTGTAGTATGGCTGCTATCAAAGCTTCATCCGGACAAACAGCCCCGTTAATAAAAAGGTTGCGGTCTTCCAGCTTTAACGGAAATTTGCCTTGCAGGTAATTACGGGTATGGAACGAAAACTCAATATCAAAATTTTTGGCCCACTTTTCGGCAATGGTTAAAATGCCGATACGCAAATCACCAACCGGCCGTGTATATACTAATGGCAGTAAATTCTGGTAGGCGTTATCGTCAAAAAGAATAAGGGCCATAGGGCAAAAATAAAAAAAGTCCCCCGGTGTATCAGGAGACTTTCAAATATATTAAAAGTACAATTACTTTTTGTTGTAACGGCTGCGGAATTTATCGATACGGCCAGCGGTATCAACCAACTTCATTTTACCGGTGTAAAAAGGGTGCGATGTATGCGAAATTTCCAACTTAACCAGCGGGTAGTCATTACCATCTTCCCATTTAACAGTTTCGCGAGTATCAATGCATGATTTTGTTAAAAAAGAATACTCGTTAGACATATCTTTAAAAACAACTAATCTATAATTTTTCGGATGCAGGTCTTTTTTCATTGTATGTTCCTTATAAAAGAGGTGCAAATGTAGTACTATTTGTTTAATTTTAAAAGGCTTATTTAAAATTTGTTTATAGGGATAAAATGTTGGTATATCAGTATTTCTATAAGCAAATATATGCCTCACCGGCGCTTATCACATCAAATCTAAAAGAAATAGATCATTGCCTTCCATAATACGATACTAAATCCTTATTAGTAAATTTGCCCGCATGAATACCGATGCTATTAAGCTGCTGCCTGGCCGTTACTGCAATTCATTAACCGAATATTCGCGTTTTGTTACCCGCGAGGTAGCTATTGGCGATGTACCATTGGGGGGCAATAACCCCATCCGCATACAAAGCATGACCACAACCGATACCATGGATACCATTGGTACGGTGGAGCAAAGCATCCGTATGATTGATGCCGGCTGCGAATATGTGCGCATTACTGCGCCCAGCATTAAGGAAGCGCAAAACCTGGCCGAGATAAAAAAACAGTTAAGGGCACGGGGTTACAACGCTCCGCTGGTAGCCGATATACATTTTACACCTAACGCTGCTGAAGTTGCTGCACGTATAGTTGAAAAAGTACGTGTTAACCCCGGCAATTATGCCGACAAAAAGAAATTTGACCAGATAGACTATACCGACCTGGAATATTTGGCCGAACTGGAGCGCATAAACCAGAAGTTTGCCCCGCTGGTAAAAATATGTAAAGAGTACGGCACGGCCATGCGCATTGGTACTAACCATGGGTCGCTGAGCGACCGTATTATGAGCCGTTATGGTGATACCCCACAGGGTATGGTGGAGTCGGCCATGGAGTTCATACGCATGTGCGAAGCCATGAACTATTACCAGTTGGTGGTGAGCATGAAAAGCAGCAACCCGCAGGTAATGGTGCAGGCCTACCGTTTACTGGTGGAAACTATGGTAGCCGAGGGGATGAATTATCCGCTGCATTTAGGCGTAACCGAAGCCGGCGACGGCGAGGACGGTCGCATCAAATCTGCAGTAGGTATAGGTACTTTACTGGAAGACGGCCTGGGCGATACCGTCAGGGTTTCCCTTACCGAAGAACCCGAAGCCGAAGCGCCGGTAGCCATAGCGCTGGTAAAACGATATGCGACGAGGAGCCTCTCCCCAAACCCCTCTCCGGGAGTGAGGGACTTAAAAGGAAAAGTTTCCACTCTTGGGGGATATTCGGAGGGGGCTGACCTCACCCCGGCCCTCTTCGAAGGAGAAGGAGCTCAAAAAGTCCTCCCTCAAGGGAAGGATTTAGGAGGGGATTTCAGCCCTTACCAGTATAAAAAACGACAAACCTACGAGGCCAACGCCTTCATTGGCGGGCATATGGTGCCGCGGGTGGTGGTTGATCTGTCGAAGTCAAATCTTAAAGACCCTGCCAAATTAAATGCGGCTGGTTATCTGTATTCGCCCTTGCTGGATAAATACAATATGGGCGAGCAATCGGTTGATTTTGTTTACCTGGGCGATGAGTTGCCATCATTCGCAATGCCAGGTAATCTTAAGCAGGTATATAACTATCCTACCTGGCAAAAGCTGGCTAATAAAACCCTTTGCCATCCGCTGTTTACGCTTAAGGAATATGCTGCCGCCCAAAACCGTACATCGGCACTTAACCTGGTACGTATTACCAATGCCGAGCTGGATTCAGATGAGTTCGGCTTGCTGCCATTGGATAATTCATTGGTTTTTGTGTTGGAAACCGGCAAGGCCCACGGTATGGCCGACCAGCGTGCGTTCTTTTTCAAATTGGAAGAAATGGGGCTGGATGTGCCGGTGATACTGAAGAGGAGCTATGAAAGCCTCACCCCAAGCCCCTCTCCGGGAGAGGGGGGATTTCAGGAAAAAGTCTCCTCTCCCGGGGGATATTTAGAGAGGGCTGACCTCACCCCAGCCCTCTCTAAAGGAGAGGGAGCGATAAATCGGGAAGCCCTCCCCCTCGGGGAGGATATAGGAGGGGTAACTCAATTGCAAATTTATGCCGCTACCGATCTGGGCGCTTTGCTGGTAGATGGTTTTGGCGATGGAATATGGATTGATGCACCCGGTATAGAAACAGCGGTCATTACTTCTACCGCGTTCGGGATATTGCAAGCTACACGGTCGCGCATATCCAAAACAGAGTATATCTCGTGCCCGAGCTGCGGGCGTACATTGTTCGATCTGATGGAAACTACGCAGATGATCCGCAGCCGCACCAGCCATTTAAAAGGTTTGAAGATCGGGATTATGGGCTGTATTGTTAACGGGCCCGGCGAAATGGCCGATGCCGACTACGGTTATGTGGGTTCGGGACCGGACAAGGTTACCCTGTACCGTAGTAAAGAAGTAGTAAAAAAGAACGTTGCATCAGCTAACGCCCTTGACGAGTTGATCAATATTATCAGGGAAGACGGCAACTGGATTGAACCAGCCTGAACACTTACTTTAATCAAGTAATACCTTAAAGCGCCATTAATTAGAAGCTTATGGATAAGCTTTTCTTATAACCTTTCACT
>CAZZVY010000117.1:0-9869 GCA_964657585.1 uncultured Mucilaginibacter sp.
AATGGTATTATTCTCGACCTGCGGTCCAACGGCGGCGGTATCTTGCAGGAAGCTGTAAAGATTGTTAACCTTTTTGTAGCCCGTGATGTGGAAGTGGTATCGCAAAAAGGAAAGATAAAGGAAAAAAACTACAGCTACCGCACCATGAGCGAACCTGTGGAAGGCAACCTGCCGCTGGTGGTATTGGTAAACAGTCACTCGGCTTCGGCTTCTGAAATTGTGGCAGGCTCATTACAGGATCTGGATCGTGCCGTGATCATCGGGCAGCGCAGTTATGGTAAGGGGTTGGTGCAGCAAACGTTTGACCTGCCTTACCACAGCCTGGTAAAGATAACTATTGCCAAATATTTTATACCATCGGGCCGCTGCGTGCAGGAGGTTGATTATGCACACCGGAAGGACGACGGCAGCCTTTCAAAAATTGCCGACTCCATGATGCATGAATTTAAAACCAAAGATGGCCGCTCGGTTTATGACGGCAGCGGCGTATACCCCGACCTGTTTGTTAAGCAGGATAAATTTGCTGATGTTACCCAGGCGCTGATAGGAAAGATGCTGATATTTGATTATGCCAATAAATACCGCAGCAGCCACCCGCAGATTAGCCCGGTTAAAAATTACACCTTTACAGATGCCGACTATGCAGATTTTGTAAAGTATCTGTCTGACAAAAACTACAGCTACAGTACAACATCAGATAAAGTATTGGCCAGTTTGAAAACGGAGGCTACAAAAAACAAGGAATTCAGCGAGATACAGGCCGAATACGAGGCGTTGAAAAACAAAATGGCCGCCAGCAAAAGGAACGACTTGCAGCAGCATAAAGAAGAGATACGCCAGATATTGGAAAATGAGATTGTAGCCCGTTATTATTACGAGAAAGGCCGGTACGAAATAAATTTCAAATACGATAAAGAACTTGCCCAGGCCGTAAAAACCATGCAGGATAAGAACCAGTTGGCCGCCATATTAAAGGGCGAAGGCAACTATAAGGTTATAGGCAAACCACAATTAGCCATGGTAGGCAAAAAGGGCGACGACGGCGAAAATTAGCAGTCAACTTCTAAAAAAAGCAGTGAAGTACAACAATATTATTGAGCAGTAAGTATAGCCTGTAATATATTGTACTGTGGTAATAAATTTAAACCGATTCGCTGTAAATGCCTTGCATTTTAAAATAAACCACTTCATTTACACTCAGGCTTGCGGTTAACCGTAGCCCGGCATCCACGCTTACATAGTTAAGTTTTAGCTCGAGCGAAGGATTTTGCGTTGGGTCAACAGGAGCAATAAATTTTAGAGCATTTGCTTTTTTTAACTGGCACTTGGATTGCAATGCGATTGATAATACTTCCTGCACCATATTTAGCAAGCAGGCCCCCGGCAATACTGGCTGCCCCGGGAAATGACCCGCAAATATTGGATTTGCAGGGTTAATGAGCAGTTGAACTGTGATATCATTATTGTGCTGAACAATGTTGATGATCTGGTATAAACGGTCTTTAAGCATAGGAGGTTAACAGGCAGATACCAGCATTAAAGAATGATATTTATGCTGATAGCGGTTATAGATCAATATCTTTTCAGGCCGATCAATTGCGGCTTCATCCTCTAACAAAACGCCCGGGACTTTCCGGCTATAAATTATCTGGGCTGCAAGCCATAGTGCAAATGCTGATGAGGTAGGGTATTCACCGCACAGGTGCTTGTAATTAGCGCAGGCAGTTTTACTGAATATTCCGGCTTTCAGGTGCTCATAGGGCCCATCATTTCTTATATCGCCGTTTTTGCCGGTAATTACCAGGTCAATATCGGCAACGTTTAACTCATTTTCTTTTAAAAAAGATATAATATCAGTAGTTATATTTACTGACAGATCAGCGTTATAAAACGTTTTTACACAGCTTAGCTGGCACAGGTTAAGGGCATTTGCTTCATGACTTAAAATAAAGAACGCTGCGCCTTCACCACCTATCGTTCCTTTGCTCTTTTCTTTAAAAAGATCAAGATTAGAGATGGGATTTCTTTTGTACAAGCCTAAACGGGTAAGTACGGTAAAGCCTGTGCCGGTCATTTCGTCAATGCCACCTGCCAGTACATGCTCAGCTTCGCCCTCCTGTAACAGCATCAGGGCATCAAGCAGGGCGCTTTCAAAAGAGATGCCTTTATGTACAAAAGTATTATTATAGCTGTGGCATTTCAGCATAAGCGCAATCTGCGCGGCAACTGTGTTGTGGGTAGATTGTATAAAGGCCGTAGGCGGCAGCATTTCTTCATTTAGTTCAATTATCCTTGTAAGGAAGGTTACGGTGTCTTCCATAATTCCGTAGGCAGTACCGGTTACAATAGCGCCGGGAATTTCAATGCCGGCCAGGGTTAAACATTCTTTTGCTGCTGCTACCCCCATTTTTATTACATGGCTCATCCGGCGTATCAGCTTAGGGTCAATGTAAGCACGGTAATCTGGTTCAATGGCCTTTAGCCGGTTACCTTGCCAGGAAACTATATCTGTTAAAAAGCCATTCTGTTTTAAGGTGTTTTGTGCCGATACACATGCGGCTGACCGGATATACGCCTTCATCATACTTTTGAGAATATTAATGAAGTACAATTACCGCCAAACCCAAACGAGTTTGACATTACGTGATCTGTTTTTTGATCATACAAAAAATGCTTTTCAGGGGCAAAGGGCAGTTCTTCCATCTGGTTCTTGAACCTTAAATTCGGGTAAATGATATGATGTTTTACCGCCAGTGCAGCAAATACCGCTTCAATTGCGCCGCTGGCCCCCAGCGTATGCCCGGTGAACGATTTGGTTGAACTCATAGGCGGATAATGCGGCGCAAAAACACGCTTAATGGCCGTACCCTCTGCACTGTCATTGTTAGGGGTACCGGTGCCATGCAAGTTAATGTAATCAATATCCTGTGGCTGCAGCCCGGCTTTTTTGAGCGCCCCGTGCATAGCCAGATACGAGCCTGTACCATCAGGCGATGATGCCGTTTGATGATAGGCATCATTACTGTTATTATAACCGCTTAACGTACAATAAGCGCCTTTATTCAAGGTTTGGGCAACCGTTACAGATACCAGCACTACGTAGCCTGCGCCTTCGCCTAAATTAAGGCCCTCCCGGTTCTGATCAAACGGTTTGCAATATTCCTTGTCCAGTATCATCAGCGTATTGAAACCATTAAGCGTAAATTTAGTGAGCGCATCGGCCCCGCCGGCTACTGCAACATCCAGTACCCCGTTCTTAATAAGCCGTGCGCCGTAAAATATGGCATTTGCCGATGAAGAGCAGGCCGTGCTAAGGGTGGTCATAAAACCGGTAAGTCCTAATTGTGCAGCTACAACTTCGGTCATACTGCCGCACTCATGGTCATAAACATCTTTCAGGCGGCCCTTGCTGTTGTTAGCTAAAAAATCAACAAAAAAATCTTCGCTGCGGTCCATGCCGCCTACCGTATTTGCAGATACAAAACCGGTACGTAGTTTCTTAAGATCAGTAATGCCCGCATCGTTCAAAGCCTCGCGCGCCGCCAGCAAACTTAACATGGCGGTACGGCTGGCATCAGTAGGCATACCGGTTTGTTCGGCAAGCGCGGCGTTGGTCATTTTTACCTCGGCAACAGGCAGCTCACCTTTATGTACCGATTCAAAATGTGTAAGCTCACCTATACCGGCGGTTTCATTTTTAAACGCAGTAAGGTGTTCCTGCACATTATTGCCAATGGCGGAGATAACACCTAAACCTGCTATATATATTGGTGTGTTCATACTACTTGCCTCATCTGGCTTTCCCTGGCAGAAAATTTAGGTGAGGCTAAACTCTTTCCCATTCTCTTTTTTTAACTTCTCAACTAAAAATAACTTTGCCTTGTACTGCTGGCCTAAAATATCAACCCAGCCGCAAATACAGGCCTGTAAAATATTGCTATCCAGCAAATAATCAACCTGCTGCTTAATAAACGCAGCATCAAATTCTGGTTGTACAAAAAAAGCATTTTCTCCCTTAAAATGATGACGTATACAAATTTCGCCGGCAACAATATTAGGCAGCGTATAAACAAACAGCGACGGGCTGGGCACATTGCCAATGCTACGGAAATATTTCAGGTCAGCATCCAGGCTGGCATTGGCATTGGCTAAAACGGTACCAACCTGCTCGGCAGGATAATAATTTTTATCAAAACCTGTCAGCAATACCTCAGCCGCCAGCCAGCCCAGTTTGCTCAGGTTATCCATTTTATGGAATTTAGGGTAGCTGAACTGAAAGTGCTGGTAAACCGATAGCAAAAAATTGTCTGCGTTGGCAGTATCACTGCTAAAAACCTGCGTACCGTTATGATGAACACCATTATTATTGATACTGCAAGTGCCTGTGATATACTTTTGTGATGCCATTATTTACCAAATACTACTGCTGCATTACAGCCCCCAAAACCTGAAGCAGTTTTTAAAACATATTTTACCGGTTTTTTTAAAGTTGCTGTAACCACGTTAACAGGCATGGTTACCCCGTTCTCCCTGTAACCCAAACTTGGTAAGATCATGCTATCTTTTATAGCCTGTGTAGCTATAATTGATTCTATCAGGCCGGCCGCTCCAAGTGTATGCCCGTAATATGCTTTTAAGCTGTTGACGGGGGCATGCTGTAACCCCGCATGGTGGATAGCGTTGGCTTCCATCTCGTCGTTATAATGAGTGGCTGTACCATGGGCAGAGATGTAATCAATATCATGTGCAGTGATACCGGCATCAAGCAGGGACCTTTTGATGGCAAAGCCCAGCTCCTCACCGGTACGTGAAGGGCCGGAGATATGGTTGGCATCATTACTAACGGCCCCGCTTAACACCCTTACGTCATTAGCATTACGTTGATGGCTTGATAACATCATAGCAGCAGCCCCCTCACCTAAATTAAGGCCGCTGCGGTTTTTATCAAAGGGTTTGCAAATTACATTGCTTAATGCCTGGAAAGACTGGAACCCGGACAATACAAACTGCGAGACCACATCGGCCCCGGCAATTACCGCATTTTCATACCGGCCAGATCGTAGTAAACGCATGCCCGTAAGTATGGCCAGCACACCCGATATACAAGCATTGGATATTACAACAGGCTTGTTTTTAAAACCAAAATGGTTTGCTGTTAGTTGCGCTGAAGTATGCAGCGCTATACGCCTATTTAAATCATTGGTGTACGTTTCTGTTTCCAACAAACTAATGTTGCCTTTAGTAGTAGCTATAATAAGTATTGTTTTTTCATCTTTCAGATCAATCCCGTCAACGCTTAAACTGTCTATAGATGAAATCAATAGGTTTTCAAACTTTGTATAGGCTTCATCTATGAATTGGTCTGATTCAAATAATGCTGCAGCAATTGGAGAAGTAACCCCTTTTAAACCGGTATGAACTTTAACCCCCGAGATACCGCTGTTAAGCGCCTCAAGGTTTTCGGCGGTAGTTGTCCCTATTGGCGACAGGATATTATCGGCAATAATATAAACATCAGGTATACTGCCCGGGTTATTGATAATCATACATTAATTGAAAGCCCTTTAAATTCCCCGGTAGAGGAAACTTGTTATAATCCTCCCTTCCTGTGAGGGTTTTGGGGGGCTATTATTCCTCTTCGTTTAAAAATAATTTCATCTCACAAGATGCCGCCAGTAAACTGTTATACCAAACCTTGCCTTTAACAACCGTTACGTTAAACACCTGGTTGGTTTCAGTTATCTCTGTAATTATCCAGCTGCCAACTGGTGGTAAAAAGTTTACTTCCATATCTTTAACTGCGCCGATATAACCGCTTTGTACTGGTTTGCCTTCAATTTTAGCCTTATAACCAGCCCGTGCGGCAGCTGTTTGTGCCATGTTCTCTAACAACCCGCCCCCGGTTAAATGCCCGTTGGTTACCATTACATTGTCGTCAGCTATCATAAAGGTAGTTCGGCTTTTCCGTTCATCGGTATATATCAGCTCATCTATCATCATAAAGGGCGGCGCTTGCGGTATCAGTTCGGCGGCATTTTGGGGTAAACTCATTTTGATGTATATTATATTGTTTTAACCTTTACTATCAGGATAAGTTTGAATTATGAGTTTCTTTTTAACCCGCAAGGTGTACCCGGGTCATGAATACAGCCCGCCGTTGACAGATAATACCTGCCCGGTAATATAACCCGCTTCGGGCGCTGCTAAAAAGCCGGCGGCAAAGGCAACTTCATCGGGCGTACCGAAGCGTTTGGCGGGGATGATGCTGCGTAATTCTTTTTCGTCAAGCCCCTCGGTCATATCCGTTTTTATAAAACCGGGCGCTAAGGCATTTACGGTAATGCCCTGCCTGCCCACCTCCTGTGCCAATGCCTTGGTAGCGCCGATAACCCCCGATTTGGCAGCCGAGTAATTGGTTTGCCCGGCCAGCCCTTTCAATCCAGATAACGAAACCACATTAATAATACGGCCGTATTTACGCTGCAGCATACTGTTTAACACCAGCCGGGTAACATAAAAAAAACTGTCGAGGTTGGTTTTGATCACGTTTTCCCATTGCTCTTCTGCCATCCAGGCCATCAGGCTGTCATCGCGGATACCGGCATTGTTTACCAGTATATCAATATGCATATCCTGGTTGGCGGTTATCCAGGTACCTAAAATATTATTGATGCTGTCTTTATCAGCTACATCAAAAGGAAGTAGTTCCCCGTTGCCATTAACGTTGCGGACCATAGCCAAAGTTTTGTCTGCTTCGGCTGCATTGCTTTTATAATTAATAAGCACATAATAACCCATGGCTGCCATTTTTGAGCAAATAGCGCGGCCTATGCCCCTTGATCCGCCGGTTATCAATGCACACTTCATTTAAAAAGGGATTATCATTTCGCTGTTCTCTAAATATTCCTTCACCCGTTTAAGGTCTTTATACTTAGGCTGATCTTCTATAAATTTAGGAAAAATATCCCTGACGGTTTGATATACCTTGCCTGAAGCCGAAGATAGCTTATCCTGGCAGTTCAGGTAATCTATCGTCTGTAATATGGCCATCAGTTGTATACCCAGCACCTCGAACGAGTTATCGATCACTTTTTTAGCGATCAAGGCTGCATTGGTGCCCATACTCACAATATCCTGGTTATCGTTATTGTTAGGGATGCTGTGCACATACATAGGGAACGACAGTGTCTGGTTTTCGGCCACGGTTGATGTAGCGGTGAATTGCATACCCTGCATACCGAAGTTGAAGCCCAGGATACCCAGGTTAACAAACGGCGGGAACTTTTGGTTAAGCCTGCTGTTGAGCAGATAGTTTAATTGCCGTTCAGACAGCATGGAGAGTTTGGTGATGGCCGTTTTCAGCTTATCCATCTCCAGCGATACATAGTCGCCGTGAAAATTACCGCCATGAAAGATGTTCCGGTTCTCGTGGTCTATCACGGGGTTATCATTAACCGAGTTCATTTCGTTCACAACCACCTCCTGTGCATAGTTAATGGTATCATATACCGGCCCCAATACCTGAGTAACGCAACGCAGCGAATAATATTCCTGCACCTTATCTTCAAAAACTTCCTGGTTAAGATTGTGGGGGTTGTACAGGTGTTCAGAGCGGTCGCGGGTCATTTTACTGTCCTTTAACACCCCGCGCATCATAGCCGCAATTTGATTCTGGCCTTTATGGGGTTTAACCACATTTAATTCGTGCGAGTAATGGTCGTCAAAAGCCTGTACCGCCTCATTGATCATGGCCGATAACATGACCGACCAGCTTAATAATTTGCGGGCGCGGATAATGTTTACCATGCCTATCCCTGTCATGGCCGACGTTCCATTAATAATGGCCAGCCCCTCGCGGATGTAGATGCTTAGCGGTTTAATGCCAAAGCGGTTAAACACTTCCATTGTAGGATAAATACCGTCATCAAACATCACCTCGCCTTCGCCTATCAAAACTAAGCCTAAATGGGCCAACTGCACCAGGTCGCCGCTGGCGCCTACGCCGCCATGCTCAAAAATACAGGGATTAATATTTTTATTAATTAACTCTGCCAGCAGCGCTATCACTTCGCTATGTACGCCTGAATAAGCCTGTATAAAACTGTTGAGCCGGGCAACCATCAGGGCCTTTACCAACTGGGCAGGCATTAAATTACCGCTGCCCGAGGCGTGGCTGCGTATCAAATTATATTGCAGTTGCAATATATTATCCTCGCTTACCTTGTATTGCGCCATAGGCCCAAAACCGGTATTAATGCCGTAGATGAGTTTGTTTGATGAAAATTGCTGAAGGAATTTAAAATTGATATTAACCTTGGCCAAAGCAGCCTGGTCAATAGCTACTTCCTGGTGATTATATATAATATCGGCAAAATTATTTAAAGTTAGCGCACTTTGTCCGATAAGTATCATGGGCAAATTTTATAAGCAGTGTTTAATGGGGGATAAAAGTAGGAAAATTTAGGGGAATAGCGCCCTGCTATCTCTACTGCAGGTAAGCTGGTTTTTGCCGTTCGCGGGCTTAGTAATATGCCATGCCATGCAAGCGGCAAGTATGTTCTGTACCATATTCAAACAAATTATTTAGTTTACAGTTATCATACGGTTGCACATTTAATATAACCGATTTGACCGCAAAACAACACAACAATGCCGTTAAGGGATTTAATGTCTCTAAATTACTGCTGATACTCGGGCTTGGGATATTATTATGCGGCGAAGGTTATTTCGGGTACAGGCTGCATACGCTATCTAACCAGCAGGAAGAGATAAAGGAAGACTATTCCAACATCAATAATATCACTTTAGGGTTATTTTCGGTAGAGCAGTGGCGCGATAAGGTGGCTGGTATAGTGAACCACCAGGTACGCCATTTTACGCTTACTCCCCGGCAAAAAAAAGATTTGCAGGTAGAGGTTGAACAGATTTTACTGGCACTCATTAACAAAGCTGAAGCGCTGCTTAATAAGAAGCCGAAAACCCTGGGAGGGAAGTTAAAAAAGCTGGCAGTGAAAACATTTGTTAATACGGATAGTATAAAAGCCCAGGTGCCGGGTTTCGCAAAAACCATTATTGCCAAAATTTATAACCCGGCTACTAAAAGCAAATTAAGCACTTTGGCGCTGGGCAAATTTGCCCAGGTGCAAAAAAGCGATTACATTGATAGTACCATAAATGCCAATGACTCGCTTACCAATAAAATGTACAGCAAGTACCATGTATCATCGCCCGACGGATTAAACAACAAACTTTCCGCCTCACTGGATAATATCCGTACCGTAACCTACGGTTATTCGTTTGCTATGCTGGCCTGCGTAGTAGTTGTTTTAATGTTATGGTGGCTGCTAAGGGAGCGCGTGGAATTACATGCAACGCTGTTCATTATGTCGCTCTTATTTGCTTTCATCCTGCTGGCAGTTGGTCTAACTGCATCAATGATAGAGGTTGACGCCCGTATCAAATCACTGGATTTTGTACTTTTAGGTGAGCATGTGGTATTTCAAAACCAGGTGCTGTTCTTTCAGAGTAAAAGCATACTGGATGTGGTTGAAGTGTTGGTAAAGCAGCCGGCGCTTGATTCTATAGCGGTGGGTATTCTCATACTGGTATTCAGCATCCTATTCCCTATTATGAAATTAACCTCAACCGGTGTTCATTTGCTAAGCAAAAGGAAGCTTGCTGAAAGCCGCTTTATTAAATATTTTGCATTCCAATCGGGCAAGTGGAGCATGGCCGACGTAATTGTAATAGCCATACTTATGGTTTACATAGGGCTAAACGGCTTATTGGAAAGCCAGCTGGCCAACCTGAATATCAAAAGTGATTTTTTAACCATTATCACTACTAACAATACGGCCCTGCAGCCGGGG
>CAZZVY010000118.1:0-9752 GCA_964657585.1 uncultured Mucilaginibacter sp.
CTTTTATCCATGCTGGCGGTGGCGAACAGGGGCAGTGTAGGGTGAAACACAATATGGTTGATAGCAAATAAATGCGCCGGAATGTTTTTTACCAGCGTAAAGGTTTTAGCATCCCATATTTTCAGTTGCGCATCGCGCCCGCCGGAGAGGATGTATTTACCATCTGGCGAGTATTGCGTGGTAAACACGGCCATGGTATGATCTTGCAGGGTGACAATTGGGGTGTAGTCTTCCAGGCTGTAAATAATTATGCTATTGTTGCGGCAGCCAAAGGCTACGTTTTTTTCATCCGGGGATATGGCAATGCTGCGAATAGTATCACGCGAAATACTTACTTGATGCAATAGCTCAAGACTACCTAAATTCCAGACCGATATAGTACCATCTTCGGAGGCTACCAGCAGTTCTTTTTTGTTGGTAACAGATTTAATATCAAATACTGGTTTTAAATGGTGGTTAAGTGATTTAACAACTTTCTGCAGTATAAAATCAAATACCAACACCTGGCCGCTGCGTAAACCGGCAAACATCAGCGGGTAACCAACCGGGCAATGGATAGCGTATATTGAAGCGGGCACCGGGAACATAACCTTGATGAAAGCCATATGCTTCAGGCTCCACTCTACCAGACCTTTATCATTGCCGCCCGTAAAGAATATACCGGGCTTTTGAGATAACTTTATGGAGTAAACAGGGTTGGAGTGGCCAGGCAGTTCGGTTATCTTTTCTACAGTCATGACGTTGATAAAACTATTACGTTATTGCTTAGTACCTCGCAACGACGTAATGTTTATTTATGCCTCGCTTCCAGGTTCTTAGCGATCATTTCTAATTTCAAGTTCTTTTCACGAAGCAGTACTAACAGGTGAAACACAAGGTCCGATGCCTCGTTAATGAGGTCGGTTTCTGTTTCGGCTAAGGCGGCAATAACCGTTTCAACAGCTTCTTCACCAACCTTTTGGCTTATCTTATTTAAACCTTTTTTGTGCAGCTTATTTACATACGATCCCTCAACCGGGTGCTCATAACGATCATGGATGATCTGCTCTAACTGTGATATAAAATTATGGTTGTATTCCGTGTTAAAGCAACTGCGGGCACCCGTATGGCAGGTAGGCCCATCGGCCTTAACCTTTATCAGGATGGTATCGTTATCGCAATCTACAAAAGTTTCCTTTACGTGCAGATAATTATTGCTGGTCTCACCTTTAGTCCACAAGCGATTTTTTGAACGCGAGAAGAAAGTTACAATTTTTTCGGTTTGGGTTTTATCCCAGGCCTCCCGGTTCATATAACCCAGCATCAGTACTTCAAGCGTTTGTGCATCCTGTATCACTACCGGGATAAGCCCGCCGGTTTTATTGAAATCTATATCCATTTGTTAAGTATTAGCCTCCCCTGTTCTCCCCCGAAAGAAAAACTTCATAACGTCCTCACCCATGAGATAATTAAGGGATCTTATCTAACTTCTATATTATTTAACCTTAATTCTGTTTTCAGGTCCGGTATTAAAATCTCCCCATAATGAAATACTGAAGCAGCCAACGCCGCATCTACATTGGTTTGCTCAAATACATCTATAAAATGCTGTACCGAACCGGCCCCACCCGAAGCAATGACCGGGATATGTACTGAATTATTAACCGTTTTTAACAGGTTATTATCAAAACCATGCTTGGTTCCGTCATGATCCATTGATGTTAACAGTATCTCACCTGCACCACGGCTTTCGGCTTCCATTATCCAGTTAAGTGTTTCTTTTTCGGTAGGGATACGGCCGCCGTTTAAATGTACAATGTTATCGCTGCCATTAAAGCGGGTATCAACTGCCACTACAACAAACTGTACTCCAAAGGCTTTTGCCAGCTCATCAATTAAGCCCGCATTACGCACCGCTGCCGAATTAATGGATATTTTATCAGCCCCGGCATTCAAAAGCGCCTCCGCATCTGCTATTTCATTTATACCGCCGCCAATAGTGAAGGGGATATTGATCTGCCGTGCGACGGCCTTTACCAGCTCGATCATGGTCTTGCGCCGCTCGTGCGTGGCGGTGATATCCAAAAATACCAATTCATCAGCGCCCTGCTGCGAGTAGTTCCAGGCCAGCTCTACCGGGTCGCCCGCATCACGCAGGTCAACAAAGTTTACACCCTTTACTGTGCGCCCATCTTTAACGTCAAGGCAGGGGATAATGCGTTTGGCTAAGCCGCCGGAGGCAATACCTGAATTTATAGGTTTTGTTATTGTATTCACTCTTATATTCTTCACAACATTATGGCGAAGTACAAAGCAATCTTTAAATGTTAGGGTTACATATTATCAAGATTGCTTCTTACCTCATAATTACGCTGCTCTTTTTTAAATCGACGTCAACGCCTGCAAATTCCAATCCTGTATTTCTGCAATACTGATCTTCCCCTCATAAATAGCTTTACCCACAACGCACGATTCCACTTTTATTCGGCTTAACTGTTCAATATCACTCATAGATGATACGCCACCCGAAGCAATGAGTTTGATAAATGGCGAATGATCAAGCAATTTGGTATATAATTCTACACCTGCACCGCCAAGTTTACCGTCCTTATTAATATCTGTACATAAAAAGCGGAAAAAGCCCAGCGACAAGCACTTATCTACATAATCCATCATTTTGATGGCCGAGCTTTCCATCCATCCGGAGTATTTGATCACTTCGTCCAGCACATCAATTGCTATAACAATCTGGTCTAAAGCGCGGCCACGGGCACCAATGGCCTTGCTGAGATCATTTAAAAAGGCTGGGTTAGTTATTGCCTGAGTGCCCACTATTACCCGGTGCACACCTGCCGCCAATAATTCTTTAACTTTATCAATACTGCGTATACCGCCGCCATATTGCACCATCATGTCTGTTTTTCGGATCACATCAAACAGATACTGCTGGTTACTGAAGTCGTTCCTGGCGCCATTAAGGTCAATAACATGGATAAAGTCAGTGCCGTTATACTTGTACCTTTCAATCATATCTTCCAGCGTAACATCATATTGTGTTACCTGTTCGTAATCCCCTTCGCGCAGGCGGACAACCTTTCTATCTAAAATATCTATAGCGGGGATAATGTACATCTCTTATAAAGTTGAAAAGTTTAATAACAGCGTTTCGCCATAATTGCCTGATTTCTCCGGGTGAAACTGCACACCGTAAAAGTTGTCACACCAAATTGATGCCGAAAATCTAAGGCTGTAATCTGTTGAAGCTAAAGTATATTGTTTATGATATTCAATATAATAGGAATGTACGAAATAAAAATGCGCAGCCGACGGAATATTTTTAAATAATGGGTTATCCATTTCAGTATTTACCCGGTTCCAGCCCGTATGAGGTACTTTATAACTATCGCTATCACTAAACTTCCGTGTTTTAACCGGTATAATATTTAGCAGGTTGGCATTGCCTTCTTCAGAATAGGCAGTAAGCAACTGCATTCCCACGCAAATACCTAAAGTTGGCTTATTTAACTTTTGTATATCAGGCGCCAAGCCTGTTTGCTGCAACTTATTCATAGCCGCACCTGCATGGCCAACGCCCGGGATTATATAACGGTCATACAAGTCAAAATCTTCTGATTTTGCAATCATACCGAAACTAATATCCAGCCTGTTAAGCGCCGAAGTTAAAGAAAATATATTACCCGCCCCGTATTGGACTATACCTGTCATTTTATTTAAATTCAAGAATCGAGAGTCAAGATAAAAGATGTCCTTTTCTTCAATTCGTTACATTTAATAGTGTCTTGTTTCCTGGTTCTAACTTCTTGCTTCTCTCTTATAAAACCCCTTTAGTACTCGGCAAAACCATATTATTTACATCGCGCTTTATGGCCATTTTAATGGCTTTGGCAAAGGCCTTAAATATAGCTTCTATTTTGTGATGCTCATTCAGGCCTTCGGCTTTTATGTTTAAATTACACTTTGCGCCATCGCTAAACGATTTAAAGAAATGATAAAACATCTCTGTAGGCATTTCTCCTACTTTCTCCCGTTGGAAAACAGCATCCCATACCAGCCAGCTGCGGCCGCCAAAATCAATGGCTACCTGCGCCAGGCAATCGTCCATAGGCAGGCAGAAACCGTAACGCTCAATGCCGCGCTTGTTGCCTAAAGCCACGGCAAAAAGCTCACCCAGGGCAATGCCCGTGTCTTCAATAGTATGATGCTCATCAATATGCAGGTCGCCTTTGGCAGTTATTTCCAGATCGATATTGCCATGACGCGCAATTTGATCAAGCATATGGTCAAAAAAATGCAAACCTGTATTAATTTTTGCATTGCCTTTGCCGTCAAGGTTTATTTTAATGTAAATATTGGTTTCTTTAGTAATCCGCTGATGCTCAGCAACACGCTCACCAACCTTTAAAAATTCATATATCTGCTGCCAGTCGGTAGTTTGAAGGGCAATAGTATCATTTAAATCAACGGTAAAGTTATCTGCATTGAATTCCTTGTTGCCCAGGTTACTATGATTATTTAGCCAGATAGCTTTTGCACCCAGGTTTCGGCCTAATAAAACATCGTTCTTTCGGTCTCCTATAGTGTAGGAGTTTTTAAGATCATATTTTTCTATATCGAAATATTGGGTCAATAATGCTGTTCCCGGTTTGCGGGTTGGGGCGTTATCAGCCGGCCAGGTACGGTCGATATATACGGCCGAAAAATGCACACCCTCGTTAGCAAATGTTTTTATCACAAAGTTTTGTACAGGCCAAAAAGTATTTTCCGGGTACGATGCTGTACCTAATCCATCCTGGTTAGTCACCATTACCAATTCGTAATCCAACTCGGCAGCTATCTTTGGCAGGTACTGTAATGCTTTGGGATAAAACTCCAGTTTCTCAAATGAATCGATCTGTTCATCGGCAGTCTCATTAATCAGCGTACCATCCCGATCAATAAACAAAATACGTTTTATTGAATTCATCTGTAATTCTGTAAAGTTGCCAACAGTTTAATATTTTCAGCGGGGGTACCAATGGTTATCCGTAAGGCGCCTTCACACAATTCCACCTTCGATCTATCCCGTACAATAATACCGTTTTGAACCAGGAAGTTATATATTCCCCTGGCATCAGTTGTTTTCACCAGTATAAAATTAGCGTCCGACGGGTAGATATCCAATACAAAGTCAAAACGCTTTAACTGAAGTACCAGTTTATCCCGTTCAGCTAATGTCTCTTTTATCCAAATATTTATGGTATCAATATTTTGAAGTGCCTCTAAAGCCAGTTGCTGCGATGCCTGATTGATATTATACGGCGGCTTTACCTTGTTCATCACCTCTATGATCTCTTCACTGGCGAAAGCCATGCCTATTCGCAAACCAGCAAGTCCCCAGGCTTTTGATAAGGTTTGCAGCACCACCAAATTGGCATACTCGGTCAGCTCCTGTATAAATGTTTTTTGGCGGCTGAAATTAATATAGGCCTCATCAACCACAACCAGTCCGTTAAAGTTAGCCAGCAAAGTTTCTACATCTGGCCGGTTCATTGAGTTGCCCGTAGGATTATTAGGTGAGCAGATAAATATCATTTTGGTGTGCTCATCAATAGCTTCGGCAATGCCTTCCAAATTCAATTGATATTCGCCGGTTAATGATACCCGGCGTAATTCCACATCATTAATATTGGCAGATACCTCGTACATTCCATAAGTAGGCGGCACAATAATCACATTATCCACACCCGGGTTGCAAAAACAGCGGTAAAGGATATCAATGGCCTCGTCACTTCCGTTGCCTAAAAATATATTGCGCGGCGGTATGCCCTTTATTTCACTCAGCCGTTTTTTTACCTGATATTGTAATGGATCGGGATAACGGTTATATGGTTGCGCCAACGGAGAGCCATACGCATTTTCATTAGCATCCAGGTAAACGCTGGCTTCGCCCTTAAACTCATCACGGGCGGAAGAGTAGGGTACCAGTTTTTTGATATTGGGGCGTAATAAATCAACCAAGCTAAAGCCCCATAGTCCCCTAAAGGGGGAGCTATTATCGGCTTGTAATTTTTTTACTTCTTCGTTCATTTTAAATTTATAAAGCAATATATCAGACTCCCCTTTTAGTGGTCGGTGGGCTTAACCTCACACTCACCGCATTTTTATGTGCATGTAAGCCCTCCATTTCTGCTAAGGTTTCAACTATGGGTCCTATGTTTTTTATGCCTTCCGGCGTAATGTGCTGAAAGGTGATCTTCTTAACAAACGATTCAACAGATACTCCTGAATAAGCCCTTGCATAAGCGCTGGTAGGCAGGGTATGGTTGGTACCGGATGCATAGTCTCCAACGCTTTCTGGTGTTAAATGTCCCAAAAATACCGAACCAGCGTTAATTATTTTATTTATAAGCTGTTGTGGGTTTTCCGTTGCCAGGATTAAGTGTTCAGGCGCATAGATATTACTAAAAGTTATGGCCTCATCAACGTTGTTAACAATCATTATGTAAGAGTTTGCTATAGCTTTAGCTGCAATATCATTTCGTGATAATACGCCTAATTGTTTAGTAACTTCTTCGATAACATTGGTTGATATTTTACTTGAGGTAGTTACCAAAATAGACTGACTATCAATACCATGTTCTGCCTGTGCTAAAAGATCAGCAGCAACGTATGACGGATTGGCAGTTTCATCGGCAATCACTAAAACTTCTGACGGCCCGGCGGGCATATCAATGGCGGTAGTAGTAGTGGATTGAATTATCGTTTTTGCCTTGGTTACAAACTGGTTACCCGGCCCAAAGATCTTGTCTACTTTAATAATGCTGTTAGTGCCATAAGCCATAGCTGCAACCGCCTGTGCGCCGCCTGCCAAATATATGCGGTCAATGTTTAACAACCCAGCTACGTAGGCTATCGCTGCGTTAACCTTTCCGTCTTTTTGCGGAGGTGAGCAAACCACAATTTCATGGCAACCGGCAATAAGTGCCGGTATCCCTAACATCAAAAAAGTACTTGGCAAAACTGCCGAACCACCGGGAATGTATAACCCAACTTTTTCAATAGGCCTTGCCTCGCGCCAGCAGGTAACGCCGGGCATTGTTTCAATTTTATCCTCAGGCTTAAGCTGTACGTGGTGAAACTTGTAAATATTGTTATAAGCTGTTTGCAAGGCAGCTTTCTCCTTGTTAGATAAGGTAGCAGCTAACATGGTTAATTCATCCTTATCTAAATAAAGTTTCTCTAAAACTACCTTGTCAAACTTTTCAGCATATGCAAACAGCGCACTATCACCATGCTCGCGTATGTTAGCAATAATGTCCTCTACAATGGAACGTATTTTGTTACCCGGGTCAACGTTACGCTGCACCAGTTTCAGTATATCTGACTGACTTAAATCTGAATAATTGTAAACCTTCATTTCAGCTGTAGTTGGCGGTTCCAGTTGGCAGTTGGTAAAGATCTGCCAATATAAACCGCATACTATAAAATAATCTTCTCTATCGGCATTACTACAATGCCTTGTGCACCGGCTTGTTTAAGCTGGCTAATCCTGTCCCAAAAATCACGCTCGGGGATAACTGTGTGTACTGCAACCCAGCCAACTTCGGCCAAGGGTATTACAGACGGGCTTTTTACGCCAGGCAATAATTCCAGGATTGCAGACAGGCTTGTTTTTGGTATATTCAGTACAACGTATTTGGTTTCTTTTGCCCTTAAGACAGATTGAACGCGCTGGATCAATTCCTGTACCAGATCTTCGTTTTCGGTTCCGGCACGGCCAATCAATACAGCTTCCGATGCCATCACATCGGCAAAAGGCTTTAATCCGTTACTTTTTAGGGTGCCGCCGGTGGATACCAGGTCGCAAATAGCATTGCTCAAGCCAAGTCCCGGCGAAATCTCTACCGAGCCTGAAATAGTGCGTATATCGGAACTGATGTTGTTTTGATGTAAAAACTTACTCAAGATCACCGGATAGGTGGTTGCAATAGATTTTCCGTTCAGATCAGATAACTGCGAAATATCCGAGTTATTGGTTACGGCTATCTTAAGTGCGCATTTACCAAAGCCTAATTTTTGCAGATAACTCACTTTTACTTCAGTTTCCTGTATCACATTTTCACCTACGATGCCCAGATCAGCAATGCCGTCCTGTACATATTCGGGAATATCATCATCACGCAGGAAAAGTATTTCCAGCGGGAAGTTAGACACCGGCGATATGAGCGAACTCTTATAGTTCTCGAAATTCAGGCCGCAGTTCTTTAATAGTTCAACAGATTTTTCGTTGAGCCGACCCGATTTCTGGATCGCAATTTTTAATGTTTTCAAAAGGAATGGTGTTTAGTAAACTATAATTATAAACGGAATATTTCGTTTCGCGCAGAAACATACATTATCTGATCACCACATGGTGGTGATGGTGCAGCGGCAGATGATGCAATTGTAAACCGATCATTATAATATACCCTGTTGGAGGTGCGACAAATATACCGAGATAATTTTAAAATGCAATGTTAAATGTTTACTTTAACCTCATTACCTCGACTTTTTAATATAACAAGCCGCATCAGGTCAGCATCTTTACAAGAATGTTATGATGGAAATGGGCAGTCAAATGCCGTCCGTCGCCATGTAATGTCCATAACTGTTTAGGTTGGGTATGCTGAACAACCTGTAATATATCGTGCCAGTCGGCGTGGTCTGATATCATCAGGGTGTCCTGCTCATTTACCTGCAAATTCTTCCAGCCCGATGCAAATAAACGTTTAACGCCGACAGCCTTAAAATAGCTGTCAAAAGTAAATGGCGGCACTATATACACGTATTCCTCCTGTTTTTTCATCAGTTTACGGTTGTATATTTCATATTTCCCTAAGTGAAAGCCTGATTTTTCATAAATCTGGTTCAACGGCATGATACGGTGATGCACCAAAATTTTTTTTTGCGGTACCAGGTCATTAATCATCCTGATCAGGCGCTGGCTTTTTCCCAGCCCATAGGCGCCCAGCATAATATTTAGTTTAACCTGGGCCATTTTCTTAACTTCAGTTATCGGGTCGGGATGAATAGTTGCAGGGTTGGCGAATGTACTTTCGGTAATCAGCACATTTGCTTTAGCCCATTCGTAAGGTTCGCAGGTGGCGTCGGGCTGTAATTTGTAATCACCGGTATAAAGGTAGCCGGTGCCATTATATTCCATTAATACCTGTGCCGAACCCAGCATATGTCCGGCAGGTAACAACGTAATATTTACCTTACCAATATTGAACCTTTGATGGAACGGTATCACGTTAAATACTTTACCGGCATTTTTACCATATCGTACCTGCATAAACTGTCGGGTAGCATCGGTGCAATACAAGTGGGTGCTGCCGCTAACCGCGTGGTCGCCGTGGGCATGTGAAATCACTGCCTTATCCACCGGCTGCTGCGGGTCAAGGTAGAAGTCGCCGTAAGGACAATATAAGCCGGTTTGATTAAAATAAACAAAATCCCCTGCTATCATTTACTAAGAGATAAGTATAATTGATGCAGCGCTAACACCTGCGGTATCACCAGTTGGGTTTCGTCGTTCCGTATCAAGTCATCGGCCATGCTCGCCTTTTTGTCTTCCGTAAATTGTTTGGCATCACGGTTTTCAGCTTCGGCGCGTGTAATGGTGTCGCGCTTCAATATCCGCTGCATACGTATTTCAAACGGTGCAGCCACCATTAGCGTCCGGTTGCATATCTGGTATGAATTACTTTCAAATAATAAGGCCGCCTCTTTCA
>CAZZVY010000119.1:0-9631 GCA_964657585.1 uncultured Mucilaginibacter sp.
TCAGTTCAGAACTTAGTATCTTGTTATCGGGCGATAGGAGGTCGACATACAAATTGCTGCTGGAGCCTGACAAATGATTATCCTGCGCATTCACCAGGTAAGCCTTGAACCACAGCGTATCGCCCAGCACGTAAACATCGCGGTCGGTATGCAGGTAGGTTTTCTCAAACACCAGTTTAAAGGCAGGTTTAGTTTGCGGAGGAGCCGGTTGCGCACGAACATACAAAACGCATATAAGCCATACAGCACATAACAAAATGCCTTTCATGCAGTTACAGGTAAATTGGTCAAATCAAAAATATGGTTTAATCTTGATTTTTTATTTAATCACCTGTTGTTAACGAAAAATAACAGGATAGGGCGAGTATCTAAAGTTAGCATTTTAAAACACCTCACCCACATCAATAAACAACCCGTTTGACCCCTGCCTGCCAAAACCATAATCAATGGCTACATTGGTTTTTGAGGTTTTATTAAGCTTCACTCGCAATCCCGGGCCAAAAGCTGGCTGGATGCCTTGCAAGCGGGTGCCTGGCGCAGCCGAAAAAGATTCGCCGTTTAAAAATATTACGCCGCCCAGCAATCCGTTTTTAGTGATCCGGTAGCGGTATTCAGCCTCAGCATAAACCATCTGTGCTCCGCGGAACCGTCCTTGTATATAACCGCGGCCGGTTGATGTATTAGTATCCCAAGAGGTTGCCGGCAGGTCCAGATAGTTCGGCCGCCCATTCAATATCAGCCAGTTGTATGACCATAGCGCTAAAACATTACTGGAATTTGCCGGAAAACGAAAAAACTTGCGTACATCAACTATCAGGGAGCTCCAGCGGTTGGTGCTGCCCATAAATGTAAAATTATTACGGTATTGCACATTTGCATACATACCTTTGGTAGGGCTTAGCGAGTTATTGCGGGTATCATACAATCCGTTTAATGTTAGGCCGGTTGATGTTGCCTGGCTTATTTTTCCATACATGGCATAGTCGTTAACCCCTCCGTTCAGCGGCCCTTCGTCCGTTATATGCCAGTGGTTATCATAAATATAACCTGCGCCAAGGTAAATATCTTTGGTAACCTTATGCAGCGCTACCTGGTAAAAACGCACAAAGGTATAGTCCATAGGGTTTTCGTTAGTGATATCTGAACTGCTGCCCAGGCCATAAGTACTTTGCGGATATCTGAAAAATTTGTATTCGCCAATAAAATTAAAGGTGTTGTGTTTCGTCCATATGTTAGTTTGCACAGGCAGCGTAAATTGCTGTTTTTGCGTGTAGTCCATACTTGCAAGTATAGTTGATATGCGTGATTTCGGCCCAGTACGGAAAGCCATATTGCCCGATAGTACAATAGCCAGGCCGGATGTTAAAGTGTAGCCAAGGGCCGGTATTATGGAAAGTTCGGGTTTGGATGTTACCGAATCATTGGCAACTATGTTTTTTTTTTTGAACAATGCGCGGAAAACATCGCCAATGTCTTTTTGCGGTACGCCCAGGGTAACCATATCACTATCTTTTTGGTTGATGGAAACCGTATCAGGATAGCTCATCAGCAATATCTTGGTCTTGTTATCCTGCCCGTGCAATGGCATTGCAGCAAACAGTAAACAAATTATTGCAAAATAAAAAAGGCTTCTCATAACGTGCGGCAGTAAAAGTACAAACATCATCAATAACCAGTATCATTAACAATTGATTTATATATCGATAAAATGTAAATAAAATGTAATTTTGAACCTGATACCGATGATAAATATATATGAGAGTAGCCCTTTTCCCCGGCTCGTTTGATCCGGTAACTAAAGCACATGTTGATATAGTAAAGCGGTCGGTTGGGTTGTTTGATAAGCTTTATATCGGTATCGGCGTCAACAGTACCAAGCCGGGCTTTTTAAGTATTGAAAAACGTGAACAGATGCTGCGCGCGGTATTTGAGGCCGAACAACGTATACATGTAATTGCCTACGAAGGTTTAACGGTTGATTTTTGCAAGAGCATTAATGCCGGCTACATGATAAGGGGGATACGAACCGTATCAGACTTTGAATATGAAAAGGCCATTGCACAAATGAACCATGCCCTTGCGCCGGATATCGAAAGCATCTTTATTGTAAGCAAGCCCGGTTACTCGTCTATTAGTTCAACCATTGTACGCGAAATTATGCGGCATGGCGGCGATGTAAACCAGTTTATTCCTAAAGAGGCGCTGCAATGTCTGTAAGCAGGCCAACCTTTTCCAGTACATCCATAATAGATGGGAAAGTATTGCTTTTAATATCCTGCATGTGGCCTATATTAAACCAGCGCACATCGGTTATTCCTTCTTCCAGCTGTGGTTTTAACGTTTCATTCCCTTTATATTTCATGCTGAACCAGTAAGTTTTTTTTAGCACTAACTCGCCTTTATTAATATAAGTATGATAGGTGTTAATAATCTTATCACCGGCTTTGCTTACCGTAATTCCACATTCTTCTTCCACTTCGCGCACAGCGCCCTGCCTTTTCTTTTCCCCTTTTTCCAGTTTGCCTTTTGGCAAATCCCATTTATCGTTACGGTAAATAAACAGATAATTACCTTTGCTGTTTTTTACTAACCCCCCTGCAGCTTCGATAAGGGTAATCGATTTTTTTAATTTTTTAAGGAAAGCTTTACTATCGTTACATAAAACATAAAAACGTTTGTATTTAGGCTGGTTGGCAATTTGTGCAAAAATTGTTTTCATGTCATAAAACTGATTGTCAAGCTGCTGAAAGTTCTCAGGGTGCTTTGGCGCCGCTGTTGTAATGACAAGGACCTTTTCGTTGATATAAATTCTGTATTTTTGAGCCATGTTTGATAAAACCGATACCGAACAAAAAGTAGCCGGCTTTCTGCTGCAAATTAAAGCAATAAAATTACAACCTAATAATCCTTTTACCTGGGCATCCGGCTGGCGATCGCCAATATATTGCGATAACCGCATAACCCTTTCGCATCCTGCAATACGTACCTACATCCGCCAGCAGCTTACTGAGTTGATACAGGATAAGTTTGGCCCTGTTGGTTGTATAGCGGGGGTAGCCACTGCTGGTATACCGCAAGGCGTATTGGTAGCCCAGGAGTTAGGTTTGCCCTTTGTTTACGTACGTGCCAAACCTAAAGAACACGGTACAGGCAGTTTAATTGAAGGCGAAATTAAGACCGGTGAACGTATTGTAGTTGTTGAGGACCTGATATCGACAGGCAAAAGCAGTTTGCAGGCAGTTGAGGCGCTGCGCGCTGCAGGGCATGATGTTGCGGGCCTGGCAGCAATTTTTACCTATGGCTTTGATATTGCTGAAGAGCAGTTTAGAATTTCTAAATGCAGGTTTGTAACACTGTCTAATTATGATGCTTTGATAAAATTTGCTGTTGAAGGTCAGTATATTACGGCTGAAGATATAGGTTTGCTTAAAGCCTGGCGCGAAGCCCCGGCTGGTTGGGGGCAATAAAAAATCCGCAACATTTGTTGCGGATCAAATTTTTCCTGCAATGATGTTAGCGTTACTAACATCGTTAATTATAAACAGGCTTTAATAAACTTTTCTGTTATCAACATTGCGTATTGCAAAAAATATGTTGATTAGGATTAACCCAATAATTAAAACTATCATGATCTTATTAATTTAGTTAAATAACACTTAAACTAACGCGCTTCGTAAAGCGCCATTTATATTGGCAATTAGTATAATAACGGTTGTAAAGTTAAATTGTTATTAACAATTGTTAATATTCGTCAAATAATAGTCATAAAGGCCATTTTAAATATGAAACTTAGTTTAAATAATACCTTTTTCTGTAAGCAGTATAAATCTTATTTTTGCACAAAGAGTTTAACATGATAACAGTATCAAATCTTTCCCTGCGTTATGGAAAACGCACCTTGTTTGAGGATGTGAACCTTAAATTTACGCAGGGTAATTGTTATGGGATTATTGGCGCCAATGGCGCTGGTAAATCTACTTTTATGAAGATACTGTCGGGCGATATTGACCCTACTTCTGGTTCAGTATCATTTACCCCCGGCGAACGTATGGCCGTGTTGACTCAAAACCATTATGCGTATGATGAATTTCCGGTCATTGAAACCGTAATGATGGGGCATAAGGAACTGTATGATATTAGGCAGGAAAAGGATGCTATTTATTTAAAGGAAGATTTTACAGATGCGGATGGCGAACGCGCTGGTGAACTGGAAAATATTTTTGCAGAAATGGACGGCTGGAACGCTGAAAGCAATGCGGCTACCCTGTTAAGCAACCTTGGTATAAAGGAAGATCTGCATTATAAACTATTAAAGGAACTGGACGGTAACCAGAAAGTACGGGTGTTATTAGCACAGGCATTGTTTGGTAATCCTGATATTTTGCTGTTGGATGAGCCGACCAATGATCTTGATATAAACACCATTAGCTGGCTGGAAGATTTTTTGGCTGGATATGAGGCTATTGTATTAGTAGTATCGCACGACAGGCACTTTCTGGATACAGTGTGTACGCATGTTGTTGATATCGATTTTTCAAAAATGACCATTTATACCGGTAACTATTCGTTTTGGTATGAATCAAGTCAACTCGCTTTGAAGCAGCGTACTGATCAGAATAAGAAGATGGAAGACAGGGTAAAGGAATTGCAGGAATTTATCCGCCGTTTTAGCGCCAATGCATCCAAATCTAAACAGGCTACCAGCCGCAAAAAAGCCCTGGACAAGATTAACCTGGATGAGATCAAACCATCAAACCGGAAGTATCCGGGAATTATATTTAATAACCTGGGCCGTGAGGCTGGCGACCAGATATTGCAGGTTGAAAATTTAAGTAAAACACTTAACGGCGAACTGTTATTTGATAACATTAGCTTTACTGTTGGCAAGGGTGATAAAATAGCTGTCCTTTCTCAAAATAGTTTGGCAACAAGCGCGTTGTATGAAATTTTAACCAGACGGGATACGGATTATAAAGGCGAGTTTAAATGGGGTGTGACCATAAATATTGCAGATATACCTATAGATAATTCAGCATATTTTAATGGCAAGGATGAAAACCTGATTGATTGGCTGCGTGAATATTCAACAGGTGAAAAAGACGACCAGTTCATCCGCGGGTTTTTGGGCCGTATGCTTTTCTCAGGCGAAGATGTACTAAAGAAATGCACCGTATTATCAGGTGGTGAAAAAATGCGTTGCATGTTTAGCCGGATGATGTTGCAGCAGGCCAATGTTTTACTTTTTGATGAGCCCACCAATCACCTTGACTTGGAATCAATTACCGCGCTTAATAACGGAATGAAAGATTTTAGAGGGACGATACTTTTTACCTCACGCGACCATGAGCTGACTTCAACCGTTGCTAACCGGATCATTGAATTAACGCCCGGAGGCGTTATAGATAAGCTGATGACTTATGATGAGTATATTTACAGTGATGCAGTTGCAAAACAGCGTGAGGATTTATATGCTTTTGTTTAAGATTTAAGCCTGAGATCAAAGTAGCTTTTTATCACTTCGGCTATTTTTTTTACATTAGGTTCAGCAAAAAGATCGTCGTGCGGACATGCAACTTTATATTTAATTACTTTGCCATCCACCTGTTTTTGCCAAAGTAAAGCCATTGCATAGGTCGCATAAACATCAAGCGAATCAAATTTCCAGTCAAGCTTTTCCAATGCATCTTCATAAAACAAAAATATATTTCCTTTATATTTTAAATCAGCAGTATAACTTTCCCACAGTTTTGAAGTGTTAGAACGTTTTTGATCTGTACTTACTCCCGCGTGTTTATTAAGCAGGGTTTTTAGTAAAAACGGGACACGGTACCAAAAATATTTTTTTAACAGATACAAATTTGGCTTGTTTAAGAAAGCTAATTCCCGCATAAGCTTATAGTTGAACATTACGCGGCGCTTTAAAGGGGCATCGGCGCTTACAATACCTAACAGGCCTATTTCTTCCCGTTCACTTTGTAACTGTAATGCCATTTCAAAGGCTAAGCAACCGCCAAAAGAGTATCCTATTAAATGATAAGGTCCTTTAGGCTTTATTAATTTAATTTGAACTATTAATTGTTTAGCGAGATCCTGGATGTTTGTAAAATTGCCAAGTTCATCATCATTAGCATAGGTAATGCTGTAAACAGGCTGCTCTGTATTATAATTATTAAGATATGCTAAAAACGTAATAGGGCTCCCATAAGCACCGGGCAGCAGAAACAATGGATCACCAGTACCTTTTCTTAGTAAAACAAACGGGTTCTTAATGTCCACATCGTTACTTTCAATATAAGCGCTCAATTGTCTTATTGTTGATGATTGAAAAAAGATACTCAGGGTTATATTAGTTTTAAATAAGTTATTTATACTAAGTATGATTTTAGTAACTAACAGCGACCTTATACCCAGATCAAAAAAATTATCGTCAATTCCAACGGACGCGATATTTAAACTTTTGCCAATAAAATCTGCAACAGCCTTCTCGGTAGCTGTTGACGGCGATTGGTAAGGTGTGGCACGTTTTTGATATCGATGAGATGGTAGCGGAAGGTTTTTCCGGTCTATTTTACCATTTGTTGTTATAGGGAAAGCAGTAAGTTGAATGATAAAAGAGGGTACCATGTAAGCTGGCAGTTGTTCTTTTATATCGTTTATTAATACATCGTCTATATTACCAGTTTTATTTAATGTGTAATATATTGCCAGTTCATTATTATCATTAACTTCTTGCATTAAAACTACACATTCTTTTACATGCGGATTTTTTAAAATAACATTCTCTATTTCATTAAGCTCAATCCTAAAACCGTTAAGCTTAACCTGATTGTCCATCCTTCCCAAAAATTCTAAATTTCCATCGGGCAGGTATCTGGCCCAATCACCGGTACGGTACAATTTCTCGCCGGCAATAAAAGGGTTAGTTATAAATTTTTCATTTTCGAGTTGTTTGCGGTTAAGGTACCCGCGGCCTACCTGCGCACCGCCAACCACAAGTTCGCCCGGTTCGCCATGAGGTAATTCGTCAAGATTTTCATCTAAAATGTATATAACTGTGTTGTTTATAGGTTTACCGATGCTAACATTATTAATCGGGCCGTCACTTTCGCAGTTAATGGCAGTAACCCAAACAGTTGTTTCGGTTGGCCCATAAATATTTGTTAACCCAGCCCCTGTTTTTTTGAATACCAGGTTATTAAACTGGTTAACTAATTTTGGGGTAAGCACTTCGCCGCCTACAATTATTCTTTTTAATGAAGATAATTTAGCGATCTCGCCAGGGTTATATTCAAGATAGCTCAGAAACACTTGCAAAAGCGCTGGTGTAAGGAAAAAGTAAGTAATGTTTACTTGTGAAAAAGCAGCCAATATCTTTTCCGGATATTTTTGAGCGCCTGGTTCTAAAATAATCATTCGGGCGCCTGTAAGTAACGGTACAAACAACTCCCATACTGCCGCATCAAAGAAAAAGCTATTTAAGTTTAAGAAAACATCATTGGCCGTAATGCCATCACGCTGTATATTATAATTTATAAAGTTAGTTACCGAATGGTGTTCAATCATTACTCCTTTAGGGTTACCAGTGCTGCCCGAGGTGAAAATGACATAGGCAAGATTTTCAGGATGTACCTCACGATCAAGATTTTGCCCGCTGCCAGTAAAGCTATCCGGTTTATTCAGATCAATAAAAGTAACGCCCTGAAATTTTAGGCTATCAGCGGGAATATTATCGGTAATTATAATTTTTGTTCCTGCATCAGCACAAATAAAGCTATTGCGGTCTGCTGGCAGGTTCGGGTCAATAGGTAGATAGGCCGCCCCTGTTTTTAAAACAGCCAGTACACTAATTACAACCTTTTCGCTTCTATCCAGCATGATACCTATTATGGTATCTGGGTTAATATCATGCTGGCTGAGTAAAAAGTAAGCCAATTTGTTTGCCTGCTGATTTAGCCGCAAAAAAGTAAATGTGTTATCCTGGTATTGAATGGCAATATTATCAGGCGTAAGTTCTACCTGTCGCTCAAATAATTGGTGGATACAAAAGCGTTCACGTGCGTTTTCACTACCATAAGCAGGTGAAGAATACAAAAAGTCTTTATCCCCGGTATGTAGAGGCATGTTGTTCATTATTATATTCAAACCAGGTTCAGGGTAATTAATCATCAACCGAAATTCTTGCTTAGCATGTTGCTAAAGCGAAATACATTAACAGTATACGTAAACGCTCCGGTTATTGTTATAGAATTAACACCCCTATTGTTAATTTATTAAGTAATATTACAAACTTATCGTTAATTAAAAATAGCGGAAGTTTAACTACATACCAATTGGTCATTTTTTTTAAAGTAGCTGTAGTTGTTATGGAAGTATATTCCAGTATAATTTATGCCATAAGTATTTAAAATTCCTGCTATATTTGTCATCCCGGTAATGATATGACTTGGTAGCTCAGCCGGTAGAGCAACTGACTCTTAATCAGTGGGTCGAGAGTTCGAGCCTCTCCCAGGTCACTAACCCTTTCAGCATCTTGAAAGGGTTTTTAATTATGCCTCTTAACGTATTCCTACACTAAATTTATAATCCAGCTTTTTTAAATTAGCCATAAGGTATCCAAACCAAAATAACAATATGGGTAAAATTACGTCCAGCTGCCGCGGAAAAGCACTTAATAATCCGCTTGTTATTAGGTAAATGCCGGTAATTAATAGCAACAACTTTATAGGAAATAACACTCTGCTCCAGTTGATCAGCGTTAATATCAGGCTAATAACGGATAACCACAGGATTAACGACCCGATCAATATATTACGCACAATAGCGGCATCCTGATAAGCATAGGAGTAAGGAAAGTTGAAAAACATCCTTGATACATTGTAATAATAGTTCTTAATAAATTTAAGCGGGTGCTGCTTAATATTATTAATGGCGGTTTGCTTAAAAAGCTCGTCTTGGGTAATGGCATCATGCGCCAGTATATATTTAATTTCTTTAGAGTGATTTTTACGAAGCATAGCTACCGCCTCGTCAGATTTAAAGAGTGTTGGATATTGCTTATTGGTTAGTTCAGGAACTTTCCAGTCGCCATATTCATGTTCGTAAGGTGTGCTCATCCAATATAAACTCATTCCTCCAGCATTGCCCCAGTAAAATATTTTGCCGGTCATGTAATAGGTGTAAACCAGGTAGGGGGTAGTAACTGCAAAAGCTATCAACAGCACACGCAATGCTTTAATGTAATTATGTTTGCGTTTTTTTAAAGCAGCAAATATCAAACAAATAGCCATACAGACAATTATCACGTATCCGAAAATAATTTTTGTCAGTATTAGGTAACCTAACATAATACCTGCTATAAAGGCATATAACTTTTCCTCTCTGTAGTAGTAAAGCGTAACAGTTAGAATAGAGCCAGATATTATAAAAGTAGTAAAAGCCTCGGTATATAAAATAGGCAATATTGATATTGCATTTGGATAAATGGCCAACAACACACACAAAATAGTAGCTATTTTGAAATTACTGATAAGAATCAGCGATTTATGCAGTAACACCACAGCAAGGTAAAAATACATCCCGTTCATTAACGTCATATACAGTGCAGGGATGTGGAGCGCTATAAAAGGCATCA
>CAZZVY010000120.1:0-9573 GCA_964657585.1 uncultured Mucilaginibacter sp.
GGCCATTTGAGCCCGAGTAAGCAACTAATGTGCGATCATAAGTACTACCCCTAAACAGCAAGGTACCTGTTAAATTAACCTTATCACTTATATGAATAGTTGTCCCTGCCGTTAATTTAAATTTCGGCAGGTTCCATGCCTGTGCTTCTGTAGCCATTTTATAATCCTTTATCTCCACCTGCCCGAAGATGTCAAGATCAGCCGAAGCTTTAAAATCCAGCTCGCCTTTAAAACCGCTTACCTGTGCCTTCCCGCCATCGTATATAACAGTAAAACGGTTATAGCCGTTGGCAAAATTGAAATTGCTTACAAACAACGGCATATTCTTTACCTGGTTGCGGAAAATGGAAGCTTTAAAGCCCAAACCTGGCGCTAAGGTGCCTTTTAAACCGGCAGCCAAGTCTAACTGGTCAACCGAATTTTGTATACTGATGTTCTGACCTAAAAAGGGATTGATCTCTGAAAATTCGCGAAGCGATGATTTATTTACATCACCTTTTGCTTCGGCAAACAGGCGGACATACCTGGGGATGATCTGCAATTCAAGCCGTGCTGCCGGGAATATTGAAAAACGGGTATTGAAGCCTAATTCGCTTACAATGTTTACACCCGCATCAATTTTATAGTTATCTCCCTGAAATTTAAGATAGGGATTAGCCCGTACAATATTATTACTGATAGAATACAGGCTATCCTGTTGGGTGCTTACATCAATTGATGTATTTAAGCCAGCATAAAATTGCTTAACTGTTTGATTGATAAAGCCCGAAACCACTACATCGTTTTCCTTGCCATAAAAAGCGTTGCTGAACAAGTAGCCGTTTGCTTTTAAGGCATAGGTAAAATCGTTTTCAACATCTTTATAGTTTTTGGCCAGTTCACCTTCGGCAGATAACGTGTTAAAATGCTGCTGATTTGTATATAACTTAACAGTTGGCGGCAATAACGCATTGTAACCGTAAAAATAATTACCTGTGCGGGTATAGTTAATTGTACCATGCAAATTGGTTATCTCGCCGGTTGTGCGGCCAAACACGCCTACTTCGTCTTTTGATTGGCTTTGATTAGCATAATCCGAGCCCGACTGTGCAAAATGTTTGATATATAAGCCGGTTTGAAGGGCGTTATCTTTACCGTTGTTAATATATAATTCGCCAAAGGTGGTTTTTACGTTACCTAATCCGCCCTTAATCAGGTTATTATAAGGCACCGAATCGCGTTCCGGGGGCAGTTTAACGGCTTCCATTTGCTTTATATCAGTATTACGCTCCAGGCGTTTATCAATCGGTTTATAGCTTAAGGGCGCTTTAAACGGTGTTTTATCAGACAGGTCGGGGTTACGGCGTATCTTCACCGCATCGGCCAGTACTGGTTTATAAGCTGTGGTGACTACAATCTCTTCTGATAAGCTTCCGGTATTTTTATCTGGATTATTTACATCCGCACCTCCTTTTTTAATGGTATCCAGGGGATAATTTGCTGCGGCCTCGCCTATTTTTTGCGCTGTAGATTTGTTTACTACTAAAGGCTTTTTAGTTACAGGTTTTGCCGCAGGTTTTTTAGCAGTGCTTTTTTTAGTTGCAGTTTTTGTTTGGGCCCTTGCAGGGATAAAGCATATTGCCATTCCAGTAATCAGCAGTGCGTATATATATACTAATTTCATTTGCGTATTCCTCCTTTAGTTATTACCCTGTTTTTGTCTGGCCGAATCAGCAGGGGCCGTCTTTTGTTCGCTGCGCCCGCCTGATAACCTTTGCAATTTGGTTTTAGCCTCGGGTAATACATCATCGTTGCCTGTATAATGGTCAATAACACTTTGGTAAGTTGCTTTGGCCTGGAAATTATCCTTTAATGCTACATAGTCATCGGCCAGTAATATGTATGTTTTGGCTATCCAGTAATCATAATTGGGCATCTCCTTGGCCAGGTCAAAACAAGTTTTTTGTGATGCCTTATACCTCCCTTTCAGATATTCAATCTTTGCCAGGTTATACTTGGCTTCGGCAGCTGCAATAGTTTTAGTGTTGGCTACTGTATAATCAAATTCATTCACGGCAGCAGTAGTATCGCCTTTTTGCAAATAGGCCTTACCCGCATATAAACCCGTTTTAAATTTATCCTCCTGGGCCGATTTTTCATTAGTGCGTACCAGACCAACATACTTCAGCACATCATCAGGCATGGCTATCTGCGAGTAGCATAACAGCAGGTTATTGATAGCATAAGTGTAATCGGCCTTGTATTCCGAATTGGTTTCCAGCCTTTTTAAAAAGACGATTGCCTCGTTGTATTTTTGCTGGTCGAGATAAAGCTTTGACATGCTGATCAAAGCCTTCTCTGAATATGCGCTGGTCCAGTCGTTCAGTATAACATTATAATCCTGTACTGCCTCATCAAACCGTTTCAGATTTACTAAGGCCTGCGCACGGATAAAACGCATTTGCTTATCATAAATAGGTTTGGGGAACTTATCATAATAAGCGTTCACGGCTGATACCGTGCCCTGCCAGTCTTGCTTTAAATAAAGATTATTAGCGGCAGTTTGCATTATGCTTTCCTGCTCGGCGCCCGAATAGTTACCGATAGGGGTAGTAGCCGCATAAGTGATAAATGTTTGGGCATCGCCTTTATCTGTATATATCTTTTCAATTTGCTTAAGCGCTTGTTTAGCTTCGGTTGTTGAAGGATAATCGGCAATTACCCGTTTAAACGATTCAACAGCCATATCTTCCCTATCAGCGTTATAGTCAATTAAGCCTATGGTAACCAGCGCCCGTGGTATGTAACTGCTGCGCGGATATTTTTGGATCATATCCAGCAGGCCGGCCTTTGATTTGTCGCCGTCCCCTTTCAGGAAATAGGTATAAGCTATCTCAAAGGCTGCATCATCGGCAAAGTCCGAATTCGGGAATTTATTCAATACATCGGTCAGTGTACTTATCTTAGCATCAAGCGATCCTTGCAAACCCTGTATCATGCCGCGCTGAAAAGAAGCATAATCCTCGCCCTGACTATGCTGCTCAATAATACGGTTATAATATTCCATCGCTTTGCTGTAGCTTTTTAATACAAAATAGCTATCTGCTATGCGGGTAACCGCATCACGCACCGTGTTAGGATCCTTCTCTTCACCGTCAAGGAACTTCTCGAAATAAGTTGCCGCCTTTTTATATTGTTCATCTCCGAACGCTGCGTAAGCTAAAGCGTAATTGGCATAGTTGGATAGATCGGTGCTTTTAGCTTCGGGCATGTCCAAAAAGTCTTGAAATCTATCAACCGATTCCTTGTACTTACGTACTTCATACATGGCCTCGGCCATCCAGTAGGTAGTTAACGCCTTTATTTTAGGATCAACCGGTGTTTTCAACGAGCGAAGAAAAATTCCAATGGCATTTTCAAAAGCACGCTCATTAATAAACTCCAGTCCCCGGTAGTAAGTTACCTTTTGGTAGGCAATTTTAGCGCTCTGGCTTTTATTAGGGATAGGCTCCAGTATATCAACTGCCTCGCGATAATTATGTGAATTAAGCAGTTCTTCACCCAATAATGTTTTCATTTCATCATTACGGGCTGAGCGGGGATAATTTTTCAGGTATAAACGGGTTGCATCAAGCGCCTGGGTATTGAAATCAAGCTCGTACGATAGCTTGGCATACTGATAAAGTGCATCTTCCTGCAATTGCGGGTCAAAGAATAGTTTTGACGCTACAAGAAATGCATTGCGGGCGCTTTGTTTATTATTTAATTTGAGAAAGGCATCACCTAAGGTATAATTGCCATTTTGGCTGTAAACATCGTTCTTGTCCTCCATCTTTTCCAGTTGGACGGTAGCCTTCAGATATTCGCCGGTTTTGTAATAAGCATAACCCATTTGGTAACTATCCTGGGTGTTTTGAGTGCGCCCGGCATCCTGAGCCTCAAATTTAACATAGTATTTTACCGAATTAGGGTAATCGGCTTTAGCGAAATATGAAGCAGCCACTATCCTGAACATTTCTGTCTCATTTTTTTGATGGGTGCTGTTGAGTATGGGGACTGCATAAGCAATCACGTCGTCATACCGTTTATCTAAAAAGTATACAGCTGATATATAATAGGGATAACTATCCTGATATTTGTTTGAATTTTTAAGCCGCTCGAAATTTATCAGCGATAACTGATAATCTTTATTGAGGTAAGCGATGTAAGCAAAGTAATAAATGGCATCCTCGGTGAACGGCGACCGCTTATTTTTTACATCACTAAAAAGCAGCTGTGCATTCTTATAATCTTTCAGGGCAAAGTAAGCGTACCCTTTACGGAATTTGTATTCGGTATTATCACTGCCGTTTAGTTCGGAAGCCTGTACCTTATCAAACCAACGCAGCACATCCTGGTATTTTTCCCGCTTAAAATATGATTTTCCTATCTGGAAGTAAGCCAGTTTGGTTAGCGGGTTTTCGGGATGGTATTTAATAAATCTTAAAAACAAACTTTCGGCATCATCATTTCCCAGTTCCAACGCGCATAATGCCTCGTAGTATTGAGCGTTTTCTTTCACCAGCGAAAGTGATGTTTCATAATCAGGTTGCGTAGTGGTCTTTATCCGCGAGTTTTCCACCAGCCTGAATTGCTCGGCAGCAGCTACATATTTACCTTTATCAAGCAGTTCCAATGCTGTATGATAGGTTTTATATACTTGCCCGGCCGGGTTTTGCTGAGCATAAAGGGTTGATACGAGATTAGCAGAAAGAAATATAGATATGATGGAAATGTACTTACCTTTCATTGGATTTTTTAAAACGTATACTAAAATACCGATTATGCAAAGATGATATCCACAAGAGTAATACACAAATGTTAATAACACTTTTCAAACGAATAATACTGGTTGAAGGTATTTATGTGGATAAATAACCTATAGTTAATAACTATTGACAGCAAATTATCAATTATTTGTGTTCAGGAATATCTGTTTCGTTAAGGTAAACGTAAAAGCTTTTTTTACACTTTGCGCAAAATTGTTTACGTATAACCAGGAAAAAAAGAATGTTTTTAACAAACCAGTTACGGTGAAGGTGGTAATGAAATGATCTGCCGCATTTAGGACAGTGGTTGCCGTTGTGAATTTTAAAAATATTTGCCAATTGCCATAAGATTTAGGGGCCTCAAATTTACAGGAAATATTTAATATTAAAGAAAATGGCCCAAGGTTTTATGTTCCCTGGGCCATTATATACAGCATTTTAATGTATACCTTGGCAGATTAATTATGTTTTCTGATCACAGTTACATCTCTTGAAGGGTGCGTTATGGTATGGTGCGAATTGTAATAAGCCTGCTCGCGGGCACGCTTCACCTTAGCTACATGCCTGCGATGCTCGTTCCCTATAATATATCCGCCGCCTGCCCCAACCGCGCCGCCTATAAGGGCACCGCCAACATTATGGCCGATCAACCCTCCGACAACCGCGCCGCCTGCGCCTCCAATAATAGCACCTTTGGCCTGGCTGCTCATTTTTTTCTTTTCCTGTGCCTGTGTTTGTTTGCTGTCTGCAATAATCACTATAAGTATCGCGCTTAGTATTAGAAATAACTTTTTCATGGTTTTGGTATGTTTATTAATATTGAACAAATACCACGCCAATAGTATTTTAGACATATACAGCATTATCTTCTAAGGGCAGTTACCCGTGATCCGTTTTTATCCAGTGTTTCAAAAACAATACTATTAGCATCTAATTTAGACACCCAGAACGGAAATGTACGGGTTTTACCATCAGGTAATTGTTCAGTATAATTAATGTTGGCATCACTTATCATAAATGTGCCGTGCGATAAGAGCTTGCCGCCCCAGTAAATTTTCAATTCATTTTTTGATGTGAAACTGATATATGGGGCATTACTTGTTAGTTCGGCCGTAGTAACCGTATCCGATAGATCGTCGCTTCGGGGTTTATCAATTTTAACGTATTTCCAGTTACCATACAAAGCCTTAGCGTCTATGCTGTGCTTACAGGCGCTTATAACACAGGCTGCAAACAATAATACTATCATCTTTATCATATGCAATAAATCAATAGATATTTAATGATTAATAACTATTTAAAACCACAGGCTATAACAGATGTATTAATAATATTGTTACATCTGTTAACTTGTAAGTTATGAACAAACAAAAAAAACAGCATGAAAAAGCCGAAAAAAAGGTTTTACAGGCTGACGAATTGAAGACCGATATGCCATTGAGCGAAAAGGACGAAGTTAAAGCCGCTGAACAAAGGATTGTAAACCAGGGCATAAAAAGTAAAGATAAGTAATTGCCATTATTGAACTTTGTAGTGGTAAACAAAACGGCCAATGTTGCCGTCTTTATCTATACCCTCAACAACTGCCCGATAGCTGCCTGTGCCATCGGCATTGTTAAACTGCAATGTAGCTGCCCCTGTTAACTTATCTGTATTTACTATGGGAGCCCAATATATAGTGCTCCGCAGATCGGCTGCCCCTGTATTACTTTTGCCTACCTCGTAACGGGGAGAGTAAAATTCCTTTACATTGCTGTAGCCGCGGGGCGTAATATTAGCAACATAGGGCGGCGGTATTAATTTTTGCAGATCGGCAAGGGTCATATTGCTTTTGGGCTTTTTCTTCTTATTAATAACCAATACCCCATCTGTACCATCGCGCTGGTTGATGCCGCTTACACCGTCTTTATAGAATATTTCCACATTTTCAATGTCCGCAACTTCCAGTGTTTGTATCATAGTCATATCTACCTGCAAACCGTCTAAGTATACCTCCATAGGTTTTTTAATGCCGGCATTATAATCACGTGTTACATAAAATATGTTATCAAGGTAAGTAAGTCCTATAGCCATACCAGCAAAACAACTGGCAAAATATGTACAGCCTTTAAAACGTTCGCCATCTATCACATGGTCTGGCTCAGGATTTAATCCTACCAACGCGCCGTGATCCAGATGACCTAATCTTTTAGGCGTCGGTGCCGCTTTAATTACCACTTCCTTTAACTGATGCTGGCTCTCATAAACCTTTTTGCTATTATCCAGGTAAACATGCATGGCACTGTCAATATTCAGGCGTTCATCGGGCAGGGTGGCAATGCGGGATGCAGATGGCACAGGTTGTCCGTCAACAACTATCATCAGGTTATTGGGGTTAGGGTTATCCCTTGCATTAATAACCACCTTGGTTGAGTCGTTGATCATTACGTTTTCAAACTTAAACTGCCCGTCGGCATTTGTTGTGGTTGATACAGAAAAATTTCTGTCAGGTATCAATAATCTCACGTTACCTTTAAAAAGAGGTAGTCCGGTACTGTTCCGCAATGTGCCGGTAACAGTTATGCCAGTCTCAGGCATGGTAATTATCTTTGGTAATTTTCCGGTTAAAACATCCCGGTAAACAAAGCGGCGGTAACCTTGTGTAAGCATCAGCACATCCAGGTCAGCATCTGTTTTCTCGTCCTGGTGGCTAAAATAATAGTTGGGCTTTTCTATATAACCCTTTAAATCAGATGTTAACAACAGGCTTGATAATATAGAACTTTCAGCATCTTCGTCGGTATGTACCTTGCTCTCATCTATAACTGCTACAGAGAGGTTTGCATTGACCGGTTGTACGCCATTCTTGCTGCTAACGCTCAGTTTAACGGGCTGCCTGCGGTTATACAACGCCTTGTCAGTACTCGCATTTATATTAAGCAGATCATTGCGCTTAATAAACACTATACGTTCACTTATAGGGTAACCGTTCGGCCCAAATAAGGTCACCTGTAATATGCCCGACTGAAACTTGTTTTTTGGGATATCCTGCGCAAAGGCAGTTTTTTTTAGCACCGTGCGGCCTGCGTACCTGATAAAGCCGCCTGCCTGTGCAATAATAAAAAACTCTTTGTTTTGATTAGCCTGCAAATAAGTATCAGTGGCCTGCACCCTTATGGTCAGGTTTTCAGGGGTGTTATCGGCTATTGTTATGGCTATGCCGGCGGGCTGTACTCTCGGCAGGTCATATGTGCTTTGCGTGCCATCGGCAAAAGAAATATTGGCTTTATAAGTTTTACCGGCCCCGGGGGTAAAGCTAAAAACACCCATACCCAAATGTTGCGAGGTAAAGGTTGTAACCGTTTGTCCCTGGTTATCTACCAGGGTACCTTTATAGTCGATACCAAGACCATTTGCTTTGATTGCCTTAATTGCCACTTTACCAGCTATGCCGGCCAGCATCTGGCCGCCCTCAGGAAAAAATTGCACATCCTTATTAGGCGCCGCCGACTTAAGTGAAAAGGCGCTGCCCACATTTTTTGTGCCCACATCAAGTAAAGTAAGTAACGTTGATACACCTAAAGTAATTGCCGGTGTAGGAGGGAGGCTAACGGTAAGATAGCCGTTAGCATCCGTTGTGCCCTTGCCTTTGGCAGCAACGTCATGATTGGCCTCCATGGTCCAGCTTACTTTTTTATCGCCATAGGGCTTACCCGACGGGTCCTTGTACTGAATACGGGCAGTAACCCCCGATTGCGGACCTGTTGCATTGGTATATGCTACATTTGTAATAACTTCATTATCAACAGCGTTACCAATGGTAAGTATCTTGGTGAAAAGGTAAGCCGGATCAAAGTTAAGCATCCACATGGTATAAGCCCTTAACCTGTAATTACCCTGTTTATATGATTTGGTTGGCAACGGTATCATGCCCGGGGCAACGCCGTTCAACAAGGGCAGTTTTAATGATGTCATCATCGAATCCTGATCGTTATACACATCAACATATACAATTTTGCTTAATGTTGTAGGTACATGTATATCAATTGTAGCATAAGCTTTAAACCATATGGTGTCGCCTGCTGCATAATAGGGCTTGTCAAAATGGAGGTACACCTTTTCTATAGGGTAGTTATTGGTGTATTTTAAAGAGCGTTCCATTACAGTTTGCAAGCTCAGCGTATCGCGCTGCGCATATAATGAAAAGCATATAAAACATAACAGAAAAACGGACAATATTTTTTTGCAGGCCATTAGTAATTTAAACAAATTGGATGGGATGAATATAACGTTAAATGCCTATAACGTAAAATCTGCGGCTTTATTTAACATTTTTTCACAATTGATAAGCAATTAAAGCTGATGATAGACTAAGCTTGATAGCTGTGAAAGTTATAAGTTTCCATGCATGGATTCGAACCACGACTAACAGAGTCAGAGTCTGATGTGCTACCGTTACACCACATGGAAATAATTTGCCTGTTGCAGATTGCGCCGCAAAAATAATACTTTTTTTTAATTTCGCACGGTTGTTGCGTATGTGTTACAGTGTAATATTACTGCAGTAAAACACCACTGCGGTTATACTGTATAAATACTATTATGAAGATATTCCAACAAACACTTCAGCTGCATGAACGCAAAAGAGGCTTCCATCTAATTACTGACGAGGTTACCCATGCGTTGCATGAAATAGCCGAACTTGACACAGGCATATGCCATGTTTTTATACAGCATACCTCGGCATCGCTTTCAGTTAATGAAAATGCCGACCGCACAGTACGCCAGGATTTTGAAATGTATTTCA
>CAZZVY010000121.1:0-9538 GCA_964657585.1 uncultured Mucilaginibacter sp.
ACGGTCATTAATTTTAAAAACTACTCCGAAGCCGAACTGGTTTTTAGTGCTGGGGTAAACCTGTTTGCCGGCAACAACGGCGCGGGCAAAACCAACGTGCTTGATGCTATTCATTACCTGTCGTTATGCAAAAGCTACTTTAACCCTATAGACAGTCAGCAGATTAAGCAGGAAGCCGATTTTTTTATGGTAAGCGGCGTTTATGAAAAAAATGGCCAGCAAAATAATGTGGCCTGCGCTGTTAAGCGTAACCAGAAAAAACAATTTAAACATAACAAAAAGGAATACCCGCGCCTGGCCGATCATATTGGTAAATACCCGCTGGTAATGATATCGCCGTATGACATCAGCATCATTATTGAGGGCAGCGAAGAACGGCGCAAGTTTATTGATAATGTAATATCACAAACCGATAACCGCTACCTGGATGAACTGATTACCTATAATAAGGTGTTAACCAGCCGCAATGCTTTGTTAAAAAGCATTGCCGAAACCGCGCGTTATGACCCGGCTTTACTGGAGGTGCTGAATGAGCAGCTGGCCGCATCAGGCAACAGGATATTTATTAAGCGCAAGGCTTTTATGGAAAGCTTTACCCCGGTATTCAATACGCATTACCGCTTTTTGACAGATGGCGCCGAAATAGTGGAACTGCAATATGAATCTCAGTTGTTGCAGGATGACTTTGATATTTTATTAGCTAAATCGGCAGAGAAAGACCGGCAGCTGGAGCGCACCACTACCGGTATACATAAAGATGACCTGCAATTCAGCATACACGGTTTGCCTATGAAAAAATTTGGGTCTCAGGGGCAGCAAAAGTCTTTTTTAATAGCCTTAAAACTGGCACAGTATAGTTTTTTACACCAGCAAACCGGCTTTAAGCCGCTGTTGTTGCTTGATGATATATTTGACAAGCTGGACGATTTGCGCATAACCAAATTAATGGAAATGGTATCCAATCACGATTTTGGGCAGGTATTTATTACAGATACCAGCGCTGAACGCGCTGCCGGTGTTTTAGAAAAAATTAACGTTGATTTTAAACTGTTTAAAGTGAGCAGGGGGCAAATTGATGCGTAAAACAAATGATAAGACCCTGAAGGAGGCCATAGAGCAAATGATGCAGGTTTACAAGATAAAGCGCAAGTATGAAGAAACCGGTATTACAGCCGCTTGGCCTGAACTGGTAGGCAGATCGGTAGCCAACCGCACAAAGGAGTTATTTATTAATGATAAAAAACTGTTTGTGAGGATAGAATCGTCCGTGATTAAAAGTGAACTGGTATTGATGCGTGGCCAGATCATTGAAAAGATTAATGACAGGGCAAAGACCGTTTTAGTGGAAGATATTATTTTTCTTTAGTTGCAGCACGTACCGCTTGTATAGTGCTGGAATTGCTTTTAAATACCTCATCGCGGATGAGGGCATACATAATGATGAACATGCCCGGCATTAAAAAGGCAAACTGTACTTCGGGGTGATTCTTAAAAAGGGTTATGCAACCTACAGCCAGCAATACCACTGTAAATGAATAGATGATATATTTTAATAACGATCCCATAGCTGTTCTTTTTTACGGTATCCTATGTGGGTAACCATACAAGGAGTTGCAAAAAGCAAGCCGTTAAAAAAATATAGCCGGTTTATGGCAAACCGGCTATGGAGTACGTAAACATTGTCAAAAAATATCCCCAATTTGGGGAATATTACGGTTTAAAACCGCTCAAATGCCGAGAAAAAGAAGTTCCCTTCAATATTCGCATTTTCGTCAGAGTCGGAACCGTGTACAGCGTTGGCCTCAATGGAACTGGCAAAAAGCTGGCGAATGGTACCAGGTTCAGCTTTTTTGGGGTCGGTAGCCCCAATCAGTTTCCTGAAATCCTCCACAGCGTTATCTTTCTCCAGTATAGCTGCCACAATAGGGCCCGAAGACATAAACGCTACAAGGTCCTTATAAAAAGGGCGCTCTTTATGCACTTCGTAAAATTTACCTGCCAGCTCTGCCGATAGATAAGTGTATTTAAATGCAACCGGTTTAAAACCGTTTTTTATGATCAGATCAAGGATAGCGCCGATATGGCCGTTAGCCACCGCATCGGGTTTGATCATTGTAAAAGTTCTGTTAGTATTCATTTGGTGTATAATATAATATATATGAATTAGCGCTTTTTATAAAATAAACAGGTGTGGCTACTGCGCTCAAATATTTCGCAAAAGTAGGGTTTTAAACTTAAATGCGAAGCCTTTATATTAAATACATAGCTGGTAATTAATTTATTTATTTAACTTTGCAGCTCTTTTTAAAAAATGTTTGATATAGCCACGCTTAGAAAGTTATTAGCGCAGCCCCAAAAAATAGTGATAACAACCCATCACAAACCCGATGGGGATGCAATGGGCTCATCGTTAGGGCTATATAATTATTTGATACAGTTAGGGCACCACACTACGGTTATTACGCCAACAGACTATCCGAAATTTTTTAACTGGATGCCGGGTAACGGAGAGGTAGTTATTTATACCGATAACGAGGCGGCATCGGCACAGTTAATAGCCCAGGCCTCCATAATATTTTGCCTTGACTTTAACGCCTTAAGCCGCATAAACGAGATGGGCAGGCTGGTGGGTGAAAGCAATGCAGTTAAAATAATGATTGATCACCACCTGGAGCCGGAAGATTTTGATGATTACCGTTACTGGAACGTTAATGCCGTTGCTACCGCTCAGCTCATCTATCAATTCATAATTGAAGAGCTTGATGGCGGCAAATATATCAACGGCGATGTTGCTTCCTGCCTTTATACTGGTATCATGACGGATTCGGGTTCATTCCGTTTTCCGGGTACTACCTCAGCGGTGCACCGGGTTATAGCCGATTTGATAGATGCCGGCGCTGTTAACTGGCACATCCATGAACTGGTTTTCAGCGACTCGTCCGAAGAGCGGCTGCGCTTTTTAGGCCATTGCCTAAGCGATAAGTTAGAGGTATTGCCTGAATATAACACAGCATTGATAACGGTTAACCGCGATGAGCTTGAGAAATATCATGTAGCAACCGGCGATACTGAGGGGATAGTAAATTACGCCCTCTCCATTGCCGGCATACGCCTGGCCGCTTTTATTGTTGAGCGCAAGGATAAAGTTAAGTTGTCGCTGCGGTCAAAAGGCACGTTTCCGGCCAACGAGGTTTGTAAAAAATATTTTAACGGCGGCGGCCATCGTAATGCTGCAGGCGGCCATTCGCAGCAATCATTATCTCAAGTAACCAACCAGTTTAAAACTATATTACCCGAGTACAAAACACTATTAATCCAATAAGAAAAAAATGAAACACAAATTAATGTTATTAGCTGTAGCGGCAATTGCCTTGGCAAGCTGTGGCGGTGGGTTTAAACAAGGCCCCGGCGGTATGCTGTACAACATCCATGAAGATAAATCTGGTCCAAATATTAAAGAAGGCGATTTTATAAGCGTTAACCTGATAGCAAAAACTGAAGGCGACTCTGTATTGACCGATTCTTATGCGCAGGGCCGGCCCATACCTACCTTAATGCCTAAACCGCAGTTTAAAGGCGATGTTTATGCTGCCATAATGATGCTGAGCGAGGGCGACAGCGCTACCATAAAACTGAATGTAGATTCAATGGCTAAAAAAGGCCAGCCTAAACCTCCGGGCTTTAAAGGCAAGTATATCATATTCCAGGTAAAGGTTGAAAAGGTGATAGCCAAAGGCAACCTTACCGATGCGGTGTTTAAGGATAAGATAGGCGCCTACTTTAAAACCGTTGGCGAAACGATGAAGAAAGCGGAACCGGGTAAATTGCAAAAGTATATTGCTGATAATAATTTAAAGGTTACCAAAACAGCTTCGGGCTTAAATTATGTGATAACCAAACAAGGCAGCGGGCCAACGCCTGTTAGCGGTGATACCGTGCAGGTTAACTATACCGGTAAATTTTTAACAGGCAAGGTTTTTGAAACCAATGTTAAGGACGAGGCCATGAAGGATAAAACCACTTACAACCCGATGCGGCAGTATGCGCCTATTAAGTTTGCCGTAGGCATTAAACAGGTTATTCCCGGTTGGGACGAAGGTTTATTGCTGATGAATAAAGGCTCAAAAGCAACTTTTGTTATCCCTTCAGCGCTGGCCTATGGCGAGCAGGGCATGGGCCCTATCGGCCCGTTTACCCCGCTGGTTTTTGAAGTAGAAATGGTTAACATCATTAAACCAAACCCTAACGCACCCAAACCGGTTGCGCCGCCTATGCCGCAGGTACAGGCACAGCAACAGCCGGTTAAAAAATAATGCTATTATTTCCATGGCCTTCCGTTACCCTGCGGAAGGCCTTTTGATTTTATAATGAAAAAGTCTATCTTATTATCATTGGTGGTTTTGCTGGTTGCCTGCAAAATGCACGCGCAAAATTATGTTCGCACACCCAGAGGTGCGCAATACCTTATTGTAAGCCCTAAAACCGGCGACCGCATAAAGCTGGAGGATGTTATTACCTTTAATGCCATACAAAAAACAGATAAGGATTCCGTACTGTTCAGTTCGTATGCTACCGGGCACCCTGTACAGCTGCAGATAAAACCATCGCAAAACGTAGGCGACCTGATGGATATTTTTACCCTGCTTACCTTAAAAGATAGCGTAATTGTGAAAGTACCGGCCGATTCTGTTTTTGCTGGTCACGAGGAATCCCGTCCGCCGTTTTTACCAAAAGGCAGTTCGCTTACTTTTATAATGAAGATAGAACGTATACAATCATTTGCAGAAGCAATGGCCGAACGCAATGCGGCAATGGCAGCTGAAAAAGCCGCTGCAGAAAAAATGAAAGCAGATGAAGGAAGCATAGCTTCAAAATATATTACCGACCATAACCTGACGCTTAAAACAACCCCCACAGGGTTAAGGTATCAGATCAACCAGGAATCGGCCAAGCCAAAGATAACAAAGGGCGATACAGTTTTTGTTAATTATACAGGCCGCAGTACCGATGATAAAGTGTTTGACAGCAGCATTGAAGCTGTAGCCAAACAGGCTAACCTGCAGCAGCCCGGCCGCAATTACGAGCCAATAAAATTTGTAGTGGGCGAAGGTATGGTGATTAAAGGCTGGGACGAAGGCCTTACCTTACTGTCCGAAGGGTCAAAAGCTACCTTTGTTATACCATCGGCCCTGGCCTATGGCGATCAGGGCGCAGGCGAAGCTATTGCACCGTTCAGCACCCTGGTGTTTGATGTAGAGGTAGTAAAGGTTATTAAGGGCAAGGTACCAGTGAAAAAACCAGTTGTAAAAAAGCCTTTGGCTAAAAAAGGAACTGCGCCAGCTAAAAAGCCAGCCGCCGCCGCAACGGTAAAAAAGCCAGCCGCCCCTGCGGCAACTAAAAATTAACTGTAAAGCCTTCTGCCAGCAACAGGAGGCTTTTTATTTATACCGGTTGATTATGTAAGGCTATGCCATATAATTATATATGGTAATATGTACTATGGCATAATACGGGATTATTCATAACTATGCCGCTCATAATCATAATCTGACTGTGCGGTAATTATCTTTTTCCGTCGGGCAACGTCGGCATCAAGACTGTGGCCGTAAATATTATCGGTAACAGACATATCGCGCTCCTTGTCCTTTTCGGCAAAATACAGGTTAGCTTCCGCAATTTTACCTACCGCCACATCATAAGGCCCCTTGGGCGACATTAGCTTTACAAATACCGGTAAACACTCAAACAGTATAAAAAGGTAACCGATAAAGGATATGGCCAGGTAAGTATCCAGGTCGCGGGTGCCGTTCTCATTATAAGATAACTGCCCCAGGGCCCAGTTACGGTCGGCAAAGCCCGCTACACTGGTTAAACTGTCTAACTGTTTTGGCGTAAACAAACGCAAATCGTTCAAACCTTCAAACTGTTTGCGGGCCGCCAGGTACTGGTCGTTCTTGCCCAGGTCTTCAGTAACTGTTTTTAGTCGGTTCTGCTTTTCCGTTAATACACCTTCTTTTTGTTTGGCATAGGTGCCATAGCCCACAATGCCCGATGTTTGGTTGGTTTTATCGCCAAAAACTTCCTGATTGAGCTGGAAGCGCGAGCGGTTGATATCTTTTTCTAAAGAATCCTTTTCCTTTTTAAGGTCGGTGCCCCTGGTAATTTCTGTTGCATATTTTTGCTGATAGGTTTTTTGCAGCGTATCTATCTTGCGGTTCTGACCCTTAAGGTAAGCTGTCTTTAATTTTTGACGGATCTCTTTATCAAATATCTTCAGTTCCAGCGGGCGCGAGATAACAACCCCAATCATAATAGCCAATAAAATACGCGGCGAGGCCTGCAGTATTTGCTGATTGGTAGATCCTTCTTTATTAATGCTGGATACAATATAACGGTCCATGTTAAAAATGGCCGTACCCCATAATAAACCGAACAAAATGGCAAAGCCAACCGCAAAGGCATTACCGCTGAAAACAAAATACATGGCATAGCCGCCTGAAAGGCACGCAAACAGCGCAGTAAAAAATATGGTAGCCCCAATGCCCACATATTTATTATGCTCGATGGGGTATTTCTTCAAAGTCTCGATATGGGCCCCGGAACAGAACCAGAAAAAGCGTGTGACCTTCCTCATTAAATATTGATTATTATCTTATAAAACGCCGCTATGACTGTATTGTTACAATATAAAGTATAATTATGGATGGCAACAGCAAGCCTTAACAAACAACGGACTTGAAGCATAACCCGTTATAATACCAAAATTCTATATCTTCACTGCTGCCTCAAATCAAATATACATTTTCAGTGTATCATATATCCGCTTAAATAGTCCTATTTTTGAACTGTTAAATTACAATTTGCATGAAAGAAATATCTGTACAGGAACTGAAGGAAAAGATGGACAATGGCGAGGATTTTCAGCTGGTGGACGTGCGGGAGGATTTTGAGTACGAAATGTCGAACCTGGGCGGCCTGCTGATACCGCTGGGGGGCATATTGATAGAGACCGAAAAAATTGACCAAGATAAGCCTGTGGTGGTTATGTGCCGCAGCGGCAAGCGCAGCGCGGTAGCCATAATGCAGCTGGAAGCGCAGGGATTCAGTAATTTATATAACCTGCAAGGCGGAATAACCGCGTGGGCGCAGGAAATTGATCCAACCTTGCAAGTATATTAAATATGGGCTGGAAACTGGCATTGAACGTACTGTATACCATTGGTATATTTTTATGCGTAATGGTTGGTTACTGGGGTTACCAGCATACCCGGTACGAATTTATTATGGGCGCTGTATTTATAGGCGCCCTGCTTGTGATATTTAAAGTTAAGCTGTTAAAGGAACTGAGACCTCCCCGTTAATTAATTTAAACCCAACTATATATGTTTATTGCAGTATTAGGATTAATTGTGCTGATTGTTGGCATAGTACTTCGCCGTTCGCCGGAGCCCGGCCACCATTTTGGCAGCATTGCCGTACCTGTTGGCGCAGCCGTTATGGCTTTAGGCCTGCTGTTATCTGTTTTTAAAACAATTGACCCCGGTAAGGTTGGGGTGCAGGTTTTGTTTGGCAAAGTGCAGGACCAGGTGCTGGAGAGCGGCCTGCACATTATTAACCCTTTGGTTGATGTAACTACCTTTAACATACAAACCCAAAACTACACCATGAGCGCCAACCATAGCGAAGGTGATGTACAGGGGGATGACGCTATCCGGGTGCTTTCGTCGGACGGATTAGAAGTTACTATTGACCTATCTGTTCTATACAAGGTAACGGCCACCCGTGCGCCCTACATAATGCAAAACATTGGGGTTGATTATACCGATAAAATTGTACGCCCCATATCGCGCACAGCCATCCGTGATAACGCGGTAGCCTATCAGGCGGTCGACCTTTACTCCACCAAACGTGAAGAATTTCAAAACAAGATCAACAGCACCATTGCCAAAAACTTTGCAACCAATGGTTTAGAAGTGCAGCAGATACTGGTACGCAACATCAGCCTGCCTGCATCTGTAAAGGCAAGTATCGAATCAAAGATCAATGCCGAGCAGGAAGCGCAGAAAATGCAGTTCGTTTTACAAAAGGAACGCCAGGAAGCCGACCGCAAGCGTGTAGAAGCCCAAGGTATTGCTGATTATCAGAAGATATTAAGCACCGGCCTGTCTGACAAGCAGTTGCAATACGAAGCCATTAAGGCCCAGAAAGAAATAGCCCTATCGTCAAACGCTAAAGTAATAATTATAGGCAGCGGCAAGGGCAACCCTATAATGCTAAGCGATAAGTAACCCTGTATTCATTGCACTCAATCAGGCCTTTATCATCACCGATAATAATAAACTGATGGGGTTTTGTTAAGTTATATTTGTACGGCAATTTGTATAATATTACTGTATTAAGTGCCTTTTCCGTAGGTATAATTATATTTGAACCTACCAAAAGCGCCTTAATTAAATGGGCAATCGGCATCATTATTGGTTACTGGTTAAAATAACGTGAGTCGGGATAACAAAACGGCAATATGGATACTACCTCAACCCCTTATTAAAGCCAGTTATTTAGCACTGCTGGTACATTTCCCCTAAATTTAGGGGAACACTAAGTCGGTACAACTTGCAGTAGCTTAAATAAGGGGTTGAAAAGGATGCGAAGGTCTTAACCCAAACCCACGTTAAATAGTTCATATCAAACTTTATTATACCGGTACAGTAAGAAATCCGTATACTCTCTCTATTTCACCACCTCCACCCACTTCCCCTTTTGCAGCGCATTAATTGATGCGTTATACATTGCTTCGCAATACGTTGCAGGGAGGTAATAACGCCCGGTATAGGCCGCATTCAGCATTACATAATAGGTAACTGTTTGCAATTCATTGATACTGAAATAGGTATTTACCCGGTCGTCCCTGATGTCGCGGTAATCTGACGGTGATGACTTAAATACCTCATCATTATTCATCATCCGGCTGTTCAGAATTTCCCAGCCCGACGGGAATATCTGCGTTAACGCCATATTATTAAAGGTGCCTTGCCTGGCGGTATTTTTAACAGTTACCTGTGCCACAAAATCAGTCCCCTGTTTAATGTTGTTTACGTTCAACGGCTGGCCTTTCAATGTCAGATAGTTTACCTGCATCCGCAACAGGTTTGAACTATTTGATGTGGTTACTTCCTGCCCCGGCGCAGGCTGCCCCTGCTGTATCAGGCGCAGATACAAAACATTACTGCCCTTGTTTTGCAGGGCAACTTGTCCGCCATCAGCAGCCAGCGGTGTTTGCCAGATATATGATGGAGAAGATACCGTTCCCTTAGCAGTACCTGATTGGTAATTGAACGCCAGCTTAGCCCCCGACTTATTTTGTCCGCAATATTCGGCAATAGCTAATAAGGAGTAGGCCGTGGTTTGGGTGCTGTACCATTCGTCTGTTGATAGGTGTGCGGCTACCGTTTGCACCATACCTGCGGCTTTTTGCCTTTGTCCCAGCAGCGTGAGCGTTTCCAGTATCATGGCCTCATCCCGCACGTCGGAGCCATAG
>CAZZVY010000122.1:0-9533 GCA_964657585.1 uncultured Mucilaginibacter sp.
ATAACGGGCCATCACCGGCGGACGGAGGGGGCGGCGGGCAAGGCAATTCGCCTGCCGACCAGCCTTACGAGGGCGGTAACATCTGGGTGAGCAGGTGGGTGCCTAATCCTAACGTTTGCCCAATAGACGGACAACCGCAAAGCACGCTTAATGACGATACCGACCCATGCAGCCCTACCGCCGGCTATTGGGAAAGTGTGGAGGTGCAGGTGCCGACAAGTCAATGCAGTATAACAATGTGTAGAGATACCTCCATTACTAATAGTGCCCGGTTAAACAAAATTTTCAATTACTTAGATGGAGTAAACCCTGTGTTTGACAGTTTAAGTGCCGCCTATAAAAATTCTTATCACTATGACCTTAAGTTTCAACAATCAGGCGCTTTACCATCAAATATTGCAGGTTACACTAATTTTTATCCATTTACTATTGGTGGAACTCAAAATGGGTATGCGTTAATTTCACTGAACCGGATTTTTGTCAACAATAACATAAATGATAGTTACGTTGACATTGTTAAAACAATTTTACATGAAACCTGGCATGCGGAATTGTATCAATTGATGTACAATACATACAACACAAGTGATTTAGATAAAATCAAACAACAGTACAGTATAACAGTTATAGGAGATTTAACGGTAGCGCAAATGATTGATTTATTAGACGTTGATAATAATAACATCAAAAACATTGGTGCTTATAACATTACAGCACAAGCCAACTGGAGTAAAAACGAGCAACATAATTATATGGTTAAAAATATAGGAATTTTAGCCAAGGGTATAAAAGAATTTTTAACAACAATAAATTCACCACTTGCAACTAATACAGAATTTACTTACGCAGAGGCTATATATTCGTTGATGGGGGTTTCCACTTACTTTCAGGATACTGCAACTCAAATACAGCTAATGCAGTTTTTCCCGGGATATAATGCAGGAGGTCCACAATCACTTAACGATTATATTATAAGCGTGTGGTCAAATAATAAAATGAACGTAGGGACATTGCCATGAAAATTCTTTCAATACCAGCTATTTCAATTTATTTCATGTATTGTTTTTTTTCTCAAGGTAGGGAAAGGCAGATATACTATATATACGTCAAACCCAATGATAAATTGTATCAAAAACAATTTTATACGCATGGCATAAGCATGGACTATTTGTGCTATTGCCATGCAAATAAAAAAGGTTTGCGTTTCGCATATATTGATACTGGAAAAAAACACCTTTCCAGTCAATTACCTGATCATTATTATTCAATGATTGAGTTTGCGACATTAGTTAATAAGGCATGGGAAAAATTTCGAGAATCTGAGTTTTGGAATGACCTAATATACATTATTGAAGAAAACAAAGACCATTCTTATTGTTATTATCCAGTTAAATTTTATCCGGCACCACATGAAGAATAAGTATCCTCGCAAAAAATAAGCGAATATTTTGGCCCTTCTATAAAACACAAGCAGGGTGTATTGCATCCGGTTCTTGGACATGCAGATCACATACATGTTTCGGTAACCGTTTCTTGATCATTGGTAATAAACAACAACATGAAAAAATTCATATTATTATTTGCTTGCATGTTTCCTTTCAGAATAGCATTTGGGCAAGGTATAAAGTCTTTGGAAATTAAAGATAAAAGTTTGAAGTCGATACTTGGTTTCGTTGATACAGTTATTTTTAAAAGATACGATGATATATCCATTATCTTATATAAGGTGAGCAATCAGTCTGGCAGTGCTCATTTAGAAGGGTCAGATGAAGTATCACATAAATATCTTATTGTCGTCTCTTCATATGATGAAGATCCTGAACAACACTTATACAGCGTGGGAAACTTTTATAATCCCAAAATTCTAAAATTTGAAAAGCAATCAAAAGATAATTATCGCATATTGTTTGAATACGGAGTTTTTAGACAAAGAAAAAAATCTTTCATTAATGTATCTCTTAAAAATGTGTCTGTGACCTTAAAGTGATACGACTCTGCCTTTAACGGTGCTTATAATAATAAATTTCACGGTTTACAAATATTGATAAACGATACAGAAAAAACAACTGTTCAATTAGATAACTTTAACCCGCCAGTTGGAGGGCACTGGTCTGCAACACTTACATTTACTATTGTTGATCATTTCGGCTTAGACAAGCATGATGCATTAACTTATGAAAATTATGATTATGGATTCGCTGATTGGTGGCTCTTACAACATACACGTAATTACACCCCGCTTCAAACAACCATACGTTTAAGAGTATTATTATCAGGAACTCTTTAATTACTTATGAAGCCACCTGCATATTATATCCCTTTTTGTTTTTATGTTGGTTTACTGACATCGTGTAAAACTGTATTAAATGTTCAGCCATCTGTCAAGGATGTTTTTTTCAACTATGCTCAAAAGCTTGGTTCTTCTGTTGACTCGTTCAATAACGGCAATTTAGGCTTGCTGCTTCAGTATAAAGAAGATACACTAAATAGGAACATGTTAGTTCAATCAAAAGTTAAAATTGAAGACATTAGTATCTTTGCAGCCAGTAACGATTCATCGCAAACAAAAAGTTTAAAGGCAATAGAAGACACAATCACGAAAAGTTCGCAAATGCCATTTGCATTGCTATTTTGCAAAGCCAAAAATATAAATGATACTCTGATCTTGAGTCTGTTATTGCCTTTTAATCAAAAAGTAGAGTATAAGATAACCAAAAAAAATGTTAAGGCATGGTATCAAGAATCTTACAAGAATGAAAATATTGTTAAAGTATCGATTAATGATCCTTTTAAAAATCATGTTGAAGTGGATATGCTTGAACAACAAGTTATTGTAAATGATAATGATTTTTTAACAGGTAAAACAATTTATGGTAGAGGTCATTTCACATCACATGCATATTATGTTAAAGATTCAGGTTTTAAAGGCGGTTATTTAAAGAAGCAAATTTTTATGGAATATTTATTTCATGTAAAGATATCCGATTAGTTTTAGCCCGCGCTGTCCGTAGTTTGAGACTACGGATATACTGTGTCTGAAGTTTTAGACTTAAGACAGCATGAGAACTTAAACCATAAAGATACGACTATGAATAGTAAAGAGGATTTTGCTTATGAAGTCACTGGCAAAGAAGCTTTAAAATTAATTAATTCTGGAGATGCAATTTTAAGAAATGACCTTAGAATGCCTAATGATGATATGTTTGAATACTATTTGTTAAAAGACGGCCGTCTTTTGCTTTATTTTAAATACGAACCGAGTGGTACTATTTACAAAAGTTATCAAAAATTAGTTGATGTGATGAAAGCTAATGAAGAAAAACGAAAAAAACGTTTTCCGGGTAAAAAATTAAAGGACGGTAATGAGCAGCTTGATTATTATCATTTCGAGGCAAATCACCTATTAGAATTGGTCAAAGCAACACCCGGTAAATTAGCTGATGTGCTTCATGTTAAATTAGAGACACTTGACTATTCTGTTCAAAGCCTGACTAAACTTTCAGATGGCATAAATAAATTGTTAGACACTACTGGGCGTAACGAAGTTTTTGATTTGATTGGGCAAGATGTGACATTATACTTCGGTGAAGTGATGCGCATTGCAATAAAAGGTACTTGGAATGTAGTTTCTGATAAGAACGGCAATCTAAAGGCAATGGATATCATTGATCCTATTATTCCAGAAAAAAAATATAAACCTTATGAAATGCTGATAGAAGGATTTTTAAATACTAACGAGCCGATTAACCTAAAATCTGATTTTGATATTGAGCTTAGACACTTTGGATCACAATGATTTTTTCTGTGCTGTTTTAAGGCTCAGATTTCAGCCTCTTAACTGGTTTAAGTTTGACAGAGTGTGAATTAGATTTAAAATGACCAAAGCTTAAATCTTTAAGCAAAATGAGTTATCTATTTTAAGTCGAAGCTTCAACCAATAATAAGTGTCGCATCCAGTTCCCCCGCGCTGTCTGTAGTTTGAGACTACGGATATACTATGCCTAAAGTTTTAAGACTTCAGACAGCACCGATGATGTAATTTCATGATTATGTAAGAGTTTGCCAGCAAAACCATCGAGTACCTGGCCTTCTCAACGTGTTCCATATGTAATACGAATGGTAAACGGTTCCCCATTAGACATAAATGGGAATTCTGTTTCAGCACAATCAGAAGCAGCACATATACCTGTCACACAATATAAATTTAATAGATAAGCTATGATAACTCTTAAATTATGGTTACACATTATTTTATCAACCTTGCACATAATCTCAGATCGTGATTATCAGTATAGAAATTGGGTGCTCTGTTTAGATAAGAACGTACAAACATCATACAGTGAGATAATGTGCAATTTGTTCGATGAAGGGGCGGTTGAGGCTTTTATTAAAGATCACACAAAAGAAGCTGGTTTTACGGAAGAACAAACCCTTGAACTTAAAAAAATTGTTGATGCCATTGATAAGTATGATGGATCAAAATTAACACATGAAGAATTATTGAAAGATAAAAGATGGATTGAAATAACTGATATGGCAAAAAAAGCCCTTATGATTTTGCCTAAAGACGATACTTATGGATGGCAGCAAGGGTTGTAATTATGATACCAATTAAATTGTGGTTGCATCTTGTATTGATTAATATTCAAATAATTTCAGATAAAGATTATCAGATCAACAACTGGATATTAGGAAAAGATAAAAATATTCAAGATAGTTATATAGAAACGATTGTACGACTCTTTGACGATGCCGATGTACAAATTTTATTGATCATCATGCAGCAGAAGCTGGATAAAGTTATAATCAAACAATGGAATTGAAACGAATTGTCGATCTGATAGATAAGTATGATGGATCAAAACTTACACACGAGGAACTATTGAAAGACCCTCAGTGGATTACTATTACCGAGGAGGCCAAAAAGGCGTTAAAGATATTGCCTAAAGATTCTTATGTAAAAGAGGAACTAAATTAGTTATGATACCAATAAATTATTATGGTTGCCCCATTTTAGCGGAAGTCTTGTGTATGAGCCTGAGCGGAGCCTGACTTGTGCTTAGTTAGCTCACGTATTAAATATTTCCCTTATTTAGCGCAAGTCTTGTGTGCAGGAAATAGCGTTGGCATACTTGTGATCTTGTTTAACCTGTAGTAGTTGGCTATTTTTTTGCTCCTTTATCTATTGCAGGTATTTGCAGTAAATTTGCAAAGCGGCATCTTTACAATTGCTTGTAGTAAATTTTGTGGTGCGTAGATAAACAAGGATAGTGTGAAAAGTGTTAAGAAGCATCACCTTCCGCAAAAAAACTGTGTAACCTGCGGTAAGCCGTTTAGCTGGCGCAAAAAGTGGGAGAAGGTTTGGGCAGAGGTAAAGTATTGTTCGGAAAAATGCAGACGCCAGAAAAACAACCACTGATACTGACCTTACGGCTTGATACGGATAGCCAGGCGTATTTTGATGCACAGCGCAAGCTGCATTTCCCGCCTGAACGTAACTGGCTGAATGCGCACCTCACGCTGTTCCATCAACTGGCTGATCAGCCTTTTACCCTGCACAGCCTTGCCGGCTTGCAGCAAACGGTTTTTGATATGAAGGTTACGGGTTTAATGAGTTTAGGCGCAGGCGTAGCCTATAAATTAGAAAGCAGCGTATTAGCAACACTTCATCAGCATTTAAGTAAAATTTTTGCCGAAACGCTTATAATGCAAGACCGGCAACCCTACCGCCCGCATATTACCATCCAGAATAAAGTTTATCCGGAGCAGGCCAGATTGTTGCTGGCGCAGCAAACCGCATTATTTAAACCCTTTACGGTTACAGCGCTTGGCCTGGATTTATGGACTTATCTTGGCGGCCCCTGGCAGGCAAGGGCTTTTTATGCCTTTAGCAGCAGGTAAGTTTATGCATTTGGCCGCCGGTATCAGCAATATATAAAAACATCAATAGCAGGTTATGCGGATTAACCAAAGCCGGCAAATATTTCAAGAACATAAAAAGTCAAAAAAAATTTCGATAAACAAAAAAACAAGCTACATTTGCAGTCCTAAAATATGCGGTATCATAGCTCAGTTGGTAGAGCAAAGGACTGAAAATCCTTGTGTCGCTGGTTCGATCCCAGCTGATACCACACTCAAATAAAGGTCTTTTTCATTTATATGAACAGGCCTTTTTTATTTAGCGCCAGTTTGTTACCGGCAGCAACAGTTCGTGTTTCAGATAGTTAAACTCAGCGCGTGCAAATCATCCTTGTTGGCAATGGTTTTGTGCTCATACACCTGATGATGAAAGTCTTCCAGTTTCTGTAAAAGATATTGAAGCGTCAGTTTTTCCGGTAAAGTTAAATTACCGGTAATAACTTTCCCCGCGTTTGTAGTGTGATGGAAAACTTCATATAACAATGTTTTACCTTTTGTGGTAATAGATATCCGCCTGCCGCGTTTATCATGCTGATCTGCCCATTGATTAATGAGGCCGGCAGCAATAAGCCGCCTGATAACCTCGGTTCCCGAGGTTTTTTCCTGGATATTTCGTGCAATAAGTTCGCTTTTTAAAAGGTGTTCATGCGTTAACAAAATAGCCAGGGCCGTAAAGTCTTCCGGCGTTTGGAGCGGGGTGCCATCCAGGGCCTTTTTAAGGTATAACCTTGCATACCGGCTCATAAAAACAAGCAGTCTGCTGATGTTATTATCAATCTGGAAGGCAATGTTCTGTGCCTCCGGCTCACTTTTTCCAAACCTTATCTCTTTGCCGGCCGGGTTGTTATTCACCTGTTCCAGGTTATTCAGTAAAAAACCTGCAAAATCGTGCAGGTTGCCTTCCCTGTCGCCATGCTCGGTTTCAAAATGTTCCACAAGGGCAATCAGTTGATATATAAGCTGGTAAGATTTCATACATTTAATATTAACAATAATATCCGGCAACGCTTGTATAGCTTATTAACTTCATCAGCATATACGGTTGCCTCCCCGGTTTCTGACAGCTTAAATGTAAGCGCGGTAACCGGTATAAGCCGCCCCTAAATATTATAGGGCAACTTCACAGGAGGCACGCCGTTTTTTTAAAAGGCCTTTATAAATTGTAAGGTTAATAATTATTAGCGCCATCCCGTAAAAAACATCTTCAACAGGTATGGTTAAAATCCGCAGTTTAAGGTTTTCAGCGTTGTTATACCAAACCACCGCACTCTTTAACCCGGTGCCGGTGAGCAGGCCGTTAACTATCATAAAAGGTATAAGCAGCACCAGGTAGATTTGGTAAAACCGGCCCAACCAGTTTGCCCCAAAAGCGTACCTGATTACAGCCAGCGCAAACGCTAACGAAAAAAAGGTACAGGCGGTGTAATATTTATTATGCCAGATTGCCCCAAGCACAGCTGCCGTAACTATTAAAAAAGGTGTAAACAGGCGTTCGGCAAAAGGGAGCGCTGGTAAATGCAGCTCCAAACAGTGATAAGCAAAAATGCAGGCATAAGGGATGCAGATAAAAAATAAAACCTCTTCTAATGGAAGGTTATACAGGGTAACACCCATTAAATAAGGCGGGTTGAAGCCCCATACGCCCATTTTAGTGAATAGGGCATCCCAGATAAGGAATATTAAACCCGTAAAAAATATAGCCGGAAACAGGGAGGCCCAATTACGGTAAAAATTTATTTTTGGATGAAAGGAAAACACAAACGGTACCAGAACCGAAAAAAAATCGATCATCAGGTAAGTGTATTTCATGATAGTTTACCCTTTCTGGCTTCAATAAAATACTTAAGGGGTACCCAAAGCATTCCAAAGCATTCCCCGTCGTCCTTACCCAAATGCTTGTGGTGCATTTTATGGGCCCGCCTTATGGCTTTAAGGTACCAGTGCCGCGAATTACGAAGCACCTTTATGCGCTGATGGATAAAAAGATCATGCACAAAAAAATAGCAGGCCCCATAAAGCGTTATGCCGCAACCCGCCATAGTGAAAAAGGTTATGCCAGTGAGCGGGCCTATAATCAGGCAGGCTATCCCCGGTAGCGCGAAGATGAGGAAGAACCAGTCGTTTTTTTCAAGAAAGCCGTCCTGCTCTTTTTGATGGTGGTCGGCATGTAAAAACCAGCACAACCCGTGCATCAGGTATTTATGCGTAAGCCAGGCTACCGCCTCCATTCCAAAAAAGAAGCCAAGCATAATTGCAGCATTAATTAACCAGTGGTTCATTTTTTAAATAAATTAAAGTAACTACTCATAACACTGTCAAAACAAATTGCCAGCCATGCGGTGTAATTCTTGGGGTTATTGCGCAACGCCGCCGCCAGTTCATCCATACCCATATATTTGTAAGCCGCCGCCTCTGCTGCATTAATGCACGGCACCTCATTACTGATGCCGAAAAAAACATGGTCTATTTCATGTTCAACCAGGGCTAAGGATACCGTAGCCTTGTAATAAAATGAAAACGTAAATTCAAGACAGCAGCTTATACCCATTTCTTCTTTAAGACGGCGGGAAGCAGCAGCAGACGTAGTTTCACCCGGCCGGGGATGGCTGCAGCAGGTGTTGGTCCACAAGCCGCCGGAATGGTATTTTGTAAGCGCACGCTGTTGCAGCAATAATTCACCGCGTGAATTAAATATGAATACCGATAACGCCCGGTGCAAAACACCTGCACGGTGGGCAGCCATTTTATCCATGGTGCCATACATCCGGTCATCTTTATCTACAATCATTACGCTATCGTTCATTTAGTAAGATAAATGTTTATGATATTTTTCAGATCATCGTCCTTTTCTTCGCCAATATGGGCCTGCAAGTATCTTCTGTCCTGAAGTATTGCATCTTTGTAGTTAAGTATAGCAGGCAGGTTATCTTGTATGGTAAGGCGCAGATAGCGCATCTCCAGGTTGGTGGTGTCGGCATTTACAGCCCCCTCAATCCATGCTTTCCCCTTCCGGAAAAGCGCAAGCTTTGTAAGCGGGTTTGGGGCGTACCTGGCCTGTACCATGCTGGCCACACCCTTATAACACCGCAGTACTGGTGCACTTTGATCACCTACCGGAGCAAGGAGCCCTGTAAACCTGTCGGCAGAATCTTTTTGTGCAACTGCAAACGTATAAAGCTTTCGCAGCACAGTGCTTTGCGGGTAGGTTGTTTGCAGTATAAAAAAAAGAAATAACAGTTTCATATAGCGTTCATTTGATAGCGGATAAGTGAATCAAGCATTAGCCAGCATTTATAGGTATTGGATATCCGTACCCTTTGGTTAAGTACATGTTCTGCAGATATGTTTTTTATTTTCTTAAACAGTTTATGGTAATAAATGAAAGCAAGGTAAACGCCTTTACGGCAATTAAGCGGTAATTGACGGATGCCTTCCAGCGCAGCTGAAAATTCCGAATCGATCTCGCTCTCGATCAACCTTTTTTCTTTATTGGTAAAGGCTAAAAGGTCAACGCCGGGAAAATATGTTCTGCTAAGTTCAACATAGTCGGCATTGATGTCTCTTAAAAAATTAACCTTCTGAAACGCTGAACCCAGTTGCATAGCCGGCGCCTT
>CAZZVY010000123.1:0-9434 GCA_964657585.1 uncultured Mucilaginibacter sp.
AGGAATACTTCGAGGTGTTCCATCTGATATTTTTAAGTCCGCTGGCCTTATATTTAGCTATATTCCTTTGTGCGCTGGAGATGCTGCTGGGCTTTGCACTGCTGGTTGGCTGGCGGGCGGTAAGCGTAGTTTGGGGGTTGCTGCTGCTTATCATATTTTTTGCCTTTCTTACTTTTTATTCAGCATATTTTAAAGTGGTGCAAACCTGCGGCTGCTTTGGCGATGCTATAGCTTTAACGCCGTGGCAATCTTTTAGTAAGGATTTGATATTACTGGCGCTGGTGTTGATATTATTTGTTGATAAGCAACACATTAAACCGATATTAAACCACCAGGCCGGTCGTATGGCTTTTATCATTGCGCTCATATTCTCATTTGGAGTTGGTATTTATACCTACAATTTTTTGCCGGTACTTGATTTTTTGCCTTACAAGGTTGGCGCTAATATCCCTGATGAAATGAAGACCCCACCGGGCGCAAAGCCGGATGAATATGAACTAACCTATCACCTCAAAAACAAAGCGACCGGTGAGACCAAGACCATGACGGATAAGGAATACCTTAAAACCGGCATATGGAAGGATAGTAACTGGGAAATAAAAGGCGACCCGGAAAGTAAACTGGTAAAAGTTGGTTTTACCCCTAAGATACGCGACCTGGCCATACAGGATGCACAGGGTAATAATTACACGCAGGAATTGCTGAGCAACCCTTTTTATAATATCATAATAGTAGCTTATAGCCTTAACCAAACTAATAAGGATGCCATAGGCAAACTGAATGCCCTGGCCATTAATCTTACGCAAAATTTTAACACGCGTACGGTGCTGCTTACCTCCAATTCACCGGCTGATGCTGCCATTTTTGCTAAGGCACACCATTTGGTGCCTGAAATATTTTATGCTGATGGCGTGCCGTTAAAAACCATGGTGAGGGCCAATCCGGGAATATTATTGTTAAAGAACGGCGTAGTGATTAATAAATGGCATTTTCATAACCTACCCAGTTACGATGTACTGGTGCAAAATTATTTTCAAAAATAAATTATCTACTTTTATTTCATGAAGATCCCTAAGCTGGAATTAAAAAATTTTAAACGATTTGACGATTTAACCATAGATATGACCTCATTGGCTGAACCGCCAAAACTGGTTTTACTGATCGGCAAAAATGGGTCCGGGAAGTCTTCTGTTTTTGATGGGTTTGAAGTTTTAAATACAGTTAATAAAGGTAGTGGTGTATCAATAGCCAATGATGACGACCGGCCAAGGCTTTATTATGGCAATCAAATAAAAGAAAGGCAAAACCTAAACCGTAATAACTTGGCCAAAACTGCGTGGTTTAAAAAGAAGATTGAAGAGGTACTTCAAAAATGATAGCCTACCTGCTGCGCAAAATTGCCTATGCCGCTGCGGTGATGCTGGGTATTGTAGTGGTGGTATTTTTTTTGTTTAACATTTTACCGGTTGACCCTGCCCGGATGACCTTAGGCCAGCGCGCCGATGTGCAGTCGCTGCAGGCCGTACGTAAGGAATTGGGTCTGGATCGGTCTGTCCCGGTACAGTTTGCTTTTTATTTGAATGATCTGTCGCCGTTGGGGCTGCATAGCAACACCATTGAAGAAAAACAACGCTACCATTATGTAAAATTATTTGCTATCTCCGGTAATTATGTGTTAGCCCTCAAATGGCCTTACCTGCGCCGGTCATACCAAACACATAAGGATGTGACCGCCTTGCTTATTGAAGTAATACCTAATACGCTGATATTAGCTGCTGCATCAATGCTCTTTGCCATAATTATCGGGGTTTTTCTGGGGGTGATGAGTGCCGTACACCAGCACACGTGGATAGATAAACTTTCTATCGGACTGGGCATCCTCGGGATCTCGGCACCATCTTTTTTTGCCGGTATTGTTATTGCCTGGATATTTGGTTTTGTGCTAAGCAAATATACCGGTTTAAATATGTCGGGTAGTTTATACAGTTATGATCCCTTCCGGGGCGAAGTGCTTAACCTGCGCAACCTTGTTTTACCGGCGCTGACCTTAGGTTTGCGCCCGCTGGCCATTATAGTGCAGCTTACCCGCAGCGCCATGCTTGATGTGCTGGGGCAGGATTATATCCGTACGGCACGGGCCAAAGGATTAGGGCGCAATGCAATTATTTACCGCCATGCCTTAAGGAATGCGCTTAACCCGGTAATTACGGCTATTGCCAACTGGTTTGCCTCATTGCTGGCAGGTTCTTTTTTCGTGGAATATGTTTTTGGCTACAACGGCTTAGGAAAAACCACGGTTGATGCGCTTGAAAACTCGGATTTCCCGGTAATTATGGGCGCAATATTGTTTATTGCCTTTATATTTGTGGTGATCAATATCCTGGTAGATATTATTTACGCCTGGATTGACCCAAGGGTAAAATTGCAGTAATGCAGTTGGTTTTATGAGTTTTTTACGATCATTATTCCTTGAAAGTGTCTGTAAATAATACAACGTTTTCAGATAAACCTCAGCTGATCTTTCTTATCGGCTATATGGGCTGCGGCAAAACCACTATGGGTAAAAAACTGGCGGCGCGGTTAAATTATGCTTTTATTGACCTGGACCATGTGCTGGAGCAACAGGCCGGAATGAGCATTGCCCAATACTTTAATACCCACGGTGAAGATGCTTTCCGCAATTTGGAATCGGCCATTTTAAAGCAAACGGATACTACATTACCTGCCGTAATATCTACAGGGGGCGGCCTGCCCTGCTTTTTTGATAACATGCAATGGATGAAACAGCATGGGCAAACAGTTTATATTAAACTAAACCCCGGCATTTTAGCCAGCAGGCTGGAGAACGGTACAGAAGAGCGCCCGGTATTGCAAGGGAAACATGGTAATGAACTGGTAGCCTTTATAGAGGAAAAGCTGACAGAAAGGGAAACATATTACAATCAGGCCAGCCTGATAACGGATGGGGTTAGCTTAACGCCCGAAAAATTGGAGCAGTTGCTCAGGCTTAATGTGTCTCCTGCCTGAACCGTTCCAGTAAAATATTAATATCCATCTTTGCCTCCAGGTCTTCAGCATCAGTTTTATCGTCCTCGTCCGGCTCGGTTGCAAAATCTGTTGGGCGGTATTGATATATTTTCCACTCTTTATGATGATATTCGAGCGCGGTCAGGCTTTCTACCCAATCGCCGGAGTTGAGATAAAGCACCTTTCCCTGCTGGTTTGTGGATATAACCTCCCGTATCTCGGCATGGTGGATATGGCCGCATATCACATAGCCGTATTGCTTATCAACGGCAAGGTCGGCAGCGGTTTGCTCAAACTGGTTAATAAACTTCACGGCATCCTTAAACTTAGCCTTTACCTTTGCCGAAAAGCTCATTTTCTGCCGGCCCATTTTGGTAAGGAACCAGTTGGTTAAACTGTTAATAATAATAAGGGTATCATATCCTACGGCACCCAGTTTAGCTAACCATTTAGAATGCTGCATGGTAACATCAAACACATCGCCATGAAATATCCAGGCGGGCGTACCATCAACATTAAGCACCAGTTTATTCAGCAATTTAAATGTGCCCAGATCAAAGTCAGCAAATTTGCGCAGCATTTCGTCATGGTTGCCTGTTAAATAATATACAGGGATGCCTTCGGTAACAAATTTCAGGATGCGCCGCACTACCTTCATGTGCGCCTCGGGCCAGTATGATTTGCTAAACTGCCATATGTCAATAATATCCCCGTTAAGTACTAATATTTTTGGTTTAATGCTTTTAAGATATTTTAGCAGTTCTTTGGCATGGCAACCATATGTGCCCAGGTGCACATCGGATATAATTACAATATCTACTTCGCGCTTAGCCATTAATTTTGCGGGATAGTGGTGCCGACCGTTTGCCTGGCCGGTTATATGAAAAGGATGGTATATGGTAGCAATTATTCGTCGTCGTCAATTTCTTCCACTTTAACATCATACGGACTAACATAAAATATCAGCACAAACAATATCAGTGCAAATACAAGCAGGTAATCAAAATGCATGGCTAATAAATTTTAGTAAAGTTCACAATCTCAAATTATTATATTGTTAAGACTGTGTTAAATGTTAAAGGTTGCAACAAACTGAAAAAATAATTTAATGCAGTATAACCTGCACGGCCTTGTAATTTAAAGGTAAATAACTGTATCTTATTCCCCTTTTTCCATCCGATTAGCTATTTTCGGTGAACACATTACAGCGTATGCATAATTCGGGCTTTCTTAAACTTTTTTTGATTATAGCTGCAGTCACCCTATTGATGGACTGGTACGTATACAGCGGCTTAAAAACCCTTACCCTGGATGGGACATCCAAACGCTGGCAGCAAGTGGTTTTATGGGGCTACCTGCTTATATCGGTAGGGATAACCGTGTTGTTTATTGGCGGGATTGGCAGTTTACGCACGGCGCAGGGCATGCGCCCGTACCATGAGTACATGTTAAGCCTGTTCATTACCTTTCTTGTAACTAAACTGGTATTTGTTGTAGTGCTTTTTTTGGGCGATACGGGGCGTTTTTTTGCCGGGATCATTAACCATATAGGCACAAATAAAAATACCGGCGCACCTTATTTCCCATCACGCCGTAAATTTATAAGCGAACTGGCTGTTCTGTTGGCCGCTATCCCGTTCACAAGCTTTTTTTATGCCATTATACATGGCAAGTACGATTACAAAGTGCATCGCGAAACTTTATATTTTGACGATTTGCCTGCAGCGTTTGACGGTTTTACCATTACCCAGATATCCGATATACACTCCGGCAGTTTTGATAATGCGAAGGCAGTGCAGCGGGGCATAAATCTGGCTAATGCACAAAAAAGCGACCTGTTTGTTTTTACCGGCGACCTGGTGAACAATGCTGCCTTTGAGATAGAGCCCTATATTGAACGTTTCGGCCAGTTAAGGGCGCCTTTTGGGCAATTCTCTATATTAGGCAATCATGACTATGGCGACTATATTGCCTGGGATAGCGCTGCAGCGAAGGAGGCCAACATGCAGCGGTTGCAGGAACATCATAAAGCGATGGGCTATAAACTAATGCTGAATGAAAACACAACGCTTGAACGGAATGGTGAAAAAATAACACTAATCGGCGTGCAAAACTGGGGCCAGGGATTTAAACAGGTGGGCGATCTTGATAAAGCCCTGATAGGGGCAGACCCCCGATCATTTAAGATATTGCTTTCGCACGACCCTACCCACTGGGAGGCCGTTGTAAAAAAGCACCCCGCAAATATACACCTTACATTATCTGGCCATACGCATGGCGCCCAATTTGGCGTTGAGGCTGCAGGCCTGCGCTGGAGCCCGGTACAGTACCGGTATGCCCACTGGAGCGGTTTAGCTAAATATAATGGCCGTTACCTGTATATTAACCGGGGCTTTGGCTTTCTGGCGTTTTCTGGCAGGCTGGGCATCTGGCCGGAAATAACAGTGCTTACGCTTAAAAAAGGCCCCCAAGCTAAATCTACACCGGTAGACCAGGCCTGAGCGGGGAAGATACATATTCAAAATATTCCTCGGCTTGCGCCACCGTCAACCTGTATGGTTGTGCCGCTGATGTAAGCGGCCTGCCCCGATGCAAGGAAGGCAACCAGCGCGGCAAGTTCTTGCGGCTGGCCTATACGGCCCAGAGGGATGGCCTTGGCTTTTGCTATCAGGGCTTGTTCGGGGTCGGCATCCTTTGGTAAATTGTGCCTTATACGGTCGGTAAGTATTAAACCGGGGGCTACATTGTTTACGGTGATCTGATAAGGGCCAAATTCATCGGCCAGCATTTTGGCCATGCCAACTACTCCCATGCGCATGGCGGTGCTTAATACAGAATTAGCCAGTACCGACTTAACCGACCCGCTGATAATATTTATGATGCGTCCGCCGCCGGCTTGCTGCATATAAGGCAGCACATGCCGGCTTGTGCGCACAAAGCTGAGCAGGTTTTGATCAAAGGCTTTCTGCCATTGGTCATCGTTCAGGTGTTCAAACGTATCAAACGGGGGGCCGCCGGCATTGTTAACTAAAATATCAATGCTCCCAAACCTGTCGCCCACCCGTTTAATAAAGGCAGTTAAGCCTTCACCATCCGATACATCAACCGGCAAGGCAACAACCCCGTTGCCGGTTTGGCCGCTTATTTCGGCTGCTGTTTTTTCCAGCTCGCCCACATTGCGTGAGCCAATAACCACGGCAGCGCCTTCTGCAGATAAGGCAGCGGCTATGGCTTTGCCCAGGCCTTTGCTGGCTGCTAATACTACGGCTGTTTTATCATTAAGTTTAAGATCCATTTGGCTGATATAAATTCAAAAATACGCATTAAGCCAATTGCCTTGTGCACTTTGTTTGCCAGCGCTTTCAAAGCCATATCAAACAATTATCATGATAGTTGCGGTGCGCTTCTCAACAGGCCCGCAATGCCTCGTCTATAACTTTATCAAATCCCTGAATCCGCCACTGTTTCTACAGCATCCTGTACGGTTTGCGGTAAGGCCGAAAGCAGGTTGTAGCCTGTAGCCTTTTCAATATCCCTTACGGTTACTATATACTTGGTCCAGTTGGTATTTATGCTGTTTATGTTAGGGGTATTAACTGCTATTACACGCGTAGTAGCAGTAGTGCGGGCAATATCACCGTTGCCTACTGGTATAATAACGGCTACCTTCCACACATTTGACGGAACGTTTACATGGCCGCCATTTATACTGGTTACAGCTGTAGTACTAAGCGAACCAACGCCCCCGATGCCGTAACTGCCCATAATAATATAAACCTCGTTACCCTCCAGGGTTTGCAAACGCAGGTACGATTCCAGACCGTTCCAGGTTTGCTGGTTGTTTTGCGGGGCCTGCGGTATCATATTGGTCATCAGGAAGGTTGCGCTGTTAGCAGCAACCGAACTTGTCCGGTCGGCTGAGGGGCAGTTGTGCCCCCTGTCAAAACCTGATCCGGAGTAGCTGTTGCTTTGTACAGCATAAAAGCCGGAAGGCAGGGCAGACCAGGCCGCAAAATTATTCAGGCGGTCAGTAGCATTGGTAGTGTTTGATGCATCAAGGTGCCAGCTAACCCAGTTTGGTTCGCCGCGGGTAGCGTTATATGATTCTACATAATAGCCCTGGTCTATCAGGTAATTGTCGCCCATTACCAGCGTTGCCTGTGCGCCGGAGGGGTTACCCATCAACAGGTTGCTGTTATCGCCCGTTGCCGGCGGCAAATCTGTCCCTGTTTTGTCTACATCCCTTGCAGTTGCTGCGCTGCCTCCGGTATCGGCATCACCGCTGTTATCAGGCGTGCCCACAATAAACCCGGGGTCGCCGGTACCGCTAAATACAATATCGTCTATATTAACCCTTGTTGTGCCGGTTTTAGATATTTTAAACCGCACCTTTGCTGTTGCTGTTACTTTAAATGAATCAGCCACCAGCGTGGTGGATGTTTCTGTAATAGTATTGCCTAATTGTGTATACGTTGCCCCGCCATCAGCCGATATAAGTAATTGCCAGGTTGATGTGGCATCTGACCCATACCTGGCATGGCTTATCCTGATCTGTGTTAATCCGCTGATATCAAAATTCATGCTGATGCTGCCGGTACGTAAACGTACGGAACGGGAACCATCCTTAACATCGGGCGCAGTATTTCCTATCAGGGCATCATTAAAATCCCATACACCCGTAGCCATGGTAATATTACCATCTGCATAAGCCCCTTTAACGCCGCTTTCAAAATCCTCAGTAATGCGGTACGCTTTAGGAGCAGCCGGTGGCGTAACCGGGGTAACCGGGGTTACCCCCGTATCAATACTGCTTTTTTTACAGCTAACCGCAGTTAAGGTTATAAACGCAGCTAAATAAACAAATAAACTTTTTTTCATACACATATAAATATTTACAAATATGAGATTTAGGGGTTACCTTAATGTTAACTACGCTGGCATTTTGTAAATAAATACTTAAAGGTAGGTAAGCAGCGTTTTTTTGACGGAATATGATACCACCGGCATTGTAAAATAATAATGTGCCGGCAAACCTATGGCTTTTTGTATTTTTGCAGGATGGATATGTTTGATAACAGTGAAACCACAGGTATTGACCACCTGGGCGAATTTGGACTGATAGATCACCTCACAAAAAACATAGTAATTAAGCAGGCAGGTACGCTTAAAGGTATTGGCGATGATGCAGCAGTGCTTGATTTTGCCGGTGTAAAAACGCTTGTATCTACAGACATGCTGCTGGAAGGTATCCATTTTGACCTGGCATACACCCCGTTTAAACATTTGGGCTATAAAGCGGTGCAGGTGAACCTAAGCGATATTTATGCCATGAACGGTACACCTACCCAAATCACGGTTTCTATCGGCATATCCAGCAAATTCTCGCTGGAAGCAGTAGAGGAATTGTACCAGGGTATTTATTTAGCCTGCGAAAAGTATGATGTTGACCTGGTTGGCGGTGATACCTCGGCCTCCAAACAGGGACTTGTTATAAGCGTAACTGTGTTAGGGCATGCCGTTGAAAAAGATATTGTTTACCGCAATACCGCGCAGGAGGGCGACCTTATCTGTGTATCAGGCGACCTCGGCGGCGCTTACACCGGCCTGCAGCTGCTGGAGCGCGAAAAGCTGGTTTACCTGGAGAATCCGCAAATTCAGCCCGACCTGGAGGGCAAGGATTATATTATTGAACGCCAGTTAAAGCCCGAAGCACGTAAGGACATTATTGACCTGCTGAAGGCCTGGCAGGTATTGCCTACGGCCATGATAGATGTATCAGACGGGTTGGCCTCTGAATTATTGCACATTTGCAGGCAGAGCGATAAGGGCTGTAACCTTTACGAGGAAAAGATACCTATTGACCCAATGACTTATGAAACCGCCCGCGAATTTAACCTTGACCCAACGGTTTGCGCCTTAAGCGGCGGCGAGGATTACGAACTACTGTTTACTATCAAACAGGCCGATTACGACAAGATCAAACACCACCCGGATATCAGCTTTATCGGCTATCTGACCGAGCCATCTGCCGGTTGCAACCTCATCAGCAAAACGGGTAACGTGCATCAGTTAAAAGCACAGGGATGGAATGCGTTTAAACCAGGGCAGGGATAAGTTAACCTCAGGCTATAATTAACGTTAGTTCAGGTTAAGGCCTTTGTGCTTCTTTCTACCCCTTATTTAAATTACTGCAAATTGACAGGCAGTAGTATTCCCCTAAATTAGGGGAAAATAACCGGCATTGCTGTAATATTGCCTTTAGTAAGGGTTAAAACAACACGATCTTACAGGCGGTTTATTATCCCGAACTGACATTAATTAGGACTTTTTAGGTGCCGTTTTATTTTTTAACAATGCAGCCCGGCTTATGGTTTTTTTACAGCATGTGCCGCCCATTGTACATTTAA
>CAZZVY010000124.1:0-9412 GCA_964657585.1 uncultured Mucilaginibacter sp.
ACCAAGCTGTGCAAAAACTGAGAAAGGTACGGCCAATAGTAAAACAATATAACCAACACAAAATTTGATATTCATATATTTTATGGACAATAAAATACTACCGGTATTACAAGTATACAGGTGATAAAAGGAAAAAAAAGAAACTAACCCGTTGATGCAACGGGTTAGTTAAAATACTATTGTTTAATCAGGCTGTAAGTAGCAGTTGAAGAAGGGGGTACACTGTTACTAACCGGTGTAGTTAACGGAAACGGTACAATATTAAAAGAAACTTTATAATTACCAGCAACAGAGATTGGAATATTGTTATTAGAATTATCATTAAGCGTGTTTGCTACTCCATCGCCGTCTGAACCTGATTTAGGTATGCCCCAACTCCAGTTCCAATCATTATTTTGCCTTATCTTAAAATCACCTGTTCTGAATGCAATAACGCTTGTCCACCCGGTAGAACCATCATTAACAAATTTGGCTAAAGGTACATCGATACTGTAACCGCCTGCGTCGGCAGCAGTTGCGCCGATAGCGCTGTAAGTATTTGTAAGCGCTACGGTTATTGTATTGGCATTGGTGTTAAGTGTTACTAAATACTGTCCTGGTGTTGACGGGGCGTATAAATCGTTACCACCGCTTGAAACATACTCTGTTGCATAGGTTAAAGTTGTAGCTGTTCCACTCGGAGGATTAGTAATGGTTGCGTATTTATTATTATAATTTTTAGCGGGCAGTACTAAAAAGCGTGTGTTGCCGGTAGTAAAATTAATGACACCATAATAAATACCGTTACTGGTAGGCGATAGCAAACTATCAGGCGTAGCAGTACTATAACCATTAAATTGCCCTACTACATATAACCATGCTGCCAAATTGAATGGCGTTACTGTAAGCGCCACCACATTTGAATAAACCGGTGTGATAGATGTACTAATAGATTGTACAATGCGCACATTTACTGTTGATGTAACCCCACCAACTAAACCCATTTTTAATAAAATACTGTTAAATGCAGGCGTAGAATAAGACTGCGTTAACGTATTTGCACCTAAAGTAACCGAAGTTGGGTTGGCCCAGTTATCACCTGCTTTATCAATCTGCAGCGTATTGGTTACGGCCGCGCTAAAGCCATAATTGGCCTGGGTAAAGTTAAAGGTAACGGCCGGGGTTGTTGCATCATTAACATTTGCCTTATTAAGCACAATTGTGGTGCTGGTGGCCGTAAGCGTCCCTGGCATTCCAGTCGTAGCTGTTACCAGGGCGCCGTCCTTTTTGCAGGCAGAAAGCATAAGCAAATATGCGCTGCTTAGTGCCAGTAATGTAAATAATCTGTTTTTCATTTTAATTTTATAAAATAATAGTACATGGTTAATAACCAGGATTTTGTTTAAGATTTGGATTGGCATTTAAATCTAAAGTTGGGATCGGAAATAAATTCCGGTAATCGGGAACTGCTGCTCCGGCTTTAACCCCCCCTTTAAATGGCCATAAATACGTACCGGCTGTAAATAAACCGTAGCGTATTAAATCCGTACGCCTGAAACCCTCCCAAAATAATTCGCGGGCCCTTTCATCTAAGATAAACTGGGTGGTAAGCTGTGATGGGGTGATATTACCTGCTAAGCTACCGCCGTAAGCCCTCGTACGTATAAGGTTTATATAATTAGTGGCGGTTGTTAGATCACCGCCGGTACCACCGCGTAATACGGATTCGGCATAAATGAGATATTGTTCGGGCAAGCGGAATAAAGGCAGGTCAACATCGCAATAAGTTGGGTCCTGTCCGGCTGCCCCTGTGCTGGTTACATTTCTGAATTTATTAACGCCCAAACCGTCGGTAAACGAGGTTACGTTATTAATAACCAGGTTTTGACCGGGATACCAAAACTCGGCGCGTGTATCTGGATTATTATTGTTAGGAAAATTATTTTTACTATCGGTTGTTGGCGGTGTCGGAAATAACGCTATAATATTAGCCGTAGTTCTTGATCCGGAATAACCGCCCGATATACCAAATTGGGTCACCGGCATTGAACCGCCAACCGGGGCATGTGTTAGATACTGTGAACCGCCATAGCCTTGTGTTTTAATCCCGTCATAATTTATAGTGAAAATAAACTCGCCGGTAGAACCACCACCCGACTGTAGAGAGCCACTATTGATATTATTATCTGCAAGCATCAGGTTAGTAAACTTTGGGATCAAGATGTAAGCATTTGAATTAATTACTTTTAAGGCATAAGTAATTGCATCATTATAACGTGCCGTACCTGTATAAACCTGTGCATTTAAATACATGCGTGCTAACAAAGCCCAAACTGCACCCTGGTCCGCACGTCCGTACAAGTTTTTATTTGGTGCCGGCAATAATGGATCTAATGCTTTCAATTCGCTTTCTATGTAAGTAAATAGCGCTGTACGTGTAGTTTGCTGCGGTATTACTGTACCAATTGCCGTTGTTTCGGTAATAAACGGCGGGTTACCGAAAACATCCATTAAAACCCAGTATTGAAACGCACGCAAAAACCGGGCTTCGTTACGGTAATTGCGGATATTAGTTGCATCGGTGCCAGAAATTCCCCGCGACGACAACATATCATCGGTTGATTGCTGAATAAAATTATTACATAAAGTTATCTGATACAATGAACGGTAATACAGCCCCTGGCTTATAGCGTTACTTGCCCCCCAAACCATATTATGCAAATCTTGCACCCCAGGGTCGCCGTAGGTAATAACGGCTTCATCAGTTGTTAATTCTTGGCAATTCCAAAATAGGCGAAAAAAGTCAGATGTGCCTTCGTCAATACCTGCGATATCGCCTGAGCCAGCACCTCCGGAGTTACCTGTAAGCGCAAAACTACCATATACTTTTGCCATAGCCTCGGTATAACCGGCAGGTGTGCTGAATACTTGCTGGGAAGTAAGCTGATCATTAGGTGCAAGTATCAAATTCTTTTTACATGCTCCTAAACTGATAGTCAGCAAGCATATAATTAATACTATTTTAGTTAAATTTTTTTTCATATTACATTTATTATTGCGATCAATAATTATAAAGTAAGCGCTAAGTTTAATACAAATGTACGAGGCCTTGGATATTGGTTATTATCGACCCCGCCAAACTGTTCCGGGTCTACACCGGTGTATTTAGTTACGATAAATACGTTTTGTACGTTGCCACTTATCCTGAGATTGCTGCGTACTTTAAAAACCTTACCAAAGTTGTAACCAATATGCATATTGTCCATCCTTAAATAAGAGCCATTCTCCAAATAATAATCAGACAAGACATCATTACCACCGTTGCCGGTAAGGCCGCTAACCAGCACATTTGATGAACCGTTGAACACAATACCCTGAGGATTAATAAAGTTACGCTGAATACCGGTGCTTGAGGCTAAGTTATTATAAATATAATTACCAAAGCTTGCACGGGCGTTGAACCCAAAATTCCACTTTTTGTAAGTTATATCCGAGTTTAAGCCTAAATATTCCTGCGGGTCGGCAGGCTTACCTATTATTAAATCAGAGTTATTGATTATACCATCTTTATTTTGGTCAACAAAAACGCTTTGCAGCGGTTTGCCATTAGCACCGTAGACTGCCTGCAGCGTATAAAACGAACGTTGTGGATAGCCTATCTGATCTATTTGTATGGTTTGCCCTATACCTCCTGAAACACCGCCTAACGCCAAACCTGGGAAATTAGGGTTGGCCTGCAGGGAAAGATTAGTTATTTTATTGCGGTTCAAGGTAGCGTTAAAACTCGCAGTCCAGGTAAGATCCTTTTTATCAATTAGCCTGGCGTTAATATTAAATTCTACGCCGCGCTGCTCCATATTACCTACGTTACCCGTAATAGTATTGCCGAAATTGGAGCCGGCAGGCTGCGGTATAGAAGCCAGCAATTTGCTTGTTTTTTGCAGATAAAAATCAATACTGCCGGTAATGCGGTCGTTTAGGAAACCATAATCCAAAGCAAGGTTTGTAGTTGCCGATTGCTCCCAGGTACGCCCAAAGTAAAAGGCACCGGGACGGTACGCTTGGTAAAAGGTATTACCTAACTGGTATTGTGCACCAGTATTACTTAAGGAGTAATCAGAAAGGTAATCATAATTACCTATGCCACCTTCGTTACCGGTTACACCATACCCGCCGCGCAACTTAAGGTTTGATAATGTTTTATTATCTTTCAAAAAACTTTCATTACTTATCACCCACGCTGCAGACCCGGCTGGGAAATTACCAGTACGTATGCCCGGTGCAAACCTGGTAGAAACATCGGAACGCATAGAACCCGAAAGCAGGTATTTGTCGTCATATGAGTAAGTTACCCTGCCGTAAACTGAGGACAGATCATGTTCCTGAATATCCGTTGGATAATTAAATACCGATGAAGGCTTAACCTCGCCATTAGCAAAATAACTTAAATAATTGGTACTGGTTGACGAAAAATCTTGTTCGGAATAGCCAATTAGTGCGGTTACTTTACTTCTAATTGAGATGAAATTATGTGAGTAACTTAAATCACCTTCTAATGTTTTGTTACCAACTACAGTTTTATATTTTGAGTTATTACCTGTTTGTAAAACATTGTTTGCATCATTTGATCCTGGGAATTGCGAAGCTGCATAGGCAGGTATAATGTCAGAACCTTGCCCATTCGATCCATCGTATGACAGGTTTATAATAGCATGTAGATCTGGAAAGAAATGTATTTTATAATCTAAGGCCAAACTGGTTATTGCACGGTAAACTGTGCTACGGTTATTGTTTTCGTATAAACGACCAACCGGATTTATCGGCGCAAGAGCTTTTAAGCCATCGGTAGCGGTAGGGTCTAATATTTCGTAGTAACCGCCAAAATTGCTATTGCCTGAATAAACCGGTAGCGTAGGGTTAAAGCTGTTTGCACCACCAATGGCGCCTTCATCTGCAAAACGTTGCTTTACCTGAGAACCTATAAAGTTAAAATTAATTTTCAGGTGGTCTTTAAACAAGCTGGGGCTTAAATTAATATTGTTAGTGAAACGCTGCAACGCACTGGTCTTTAATATACCATCCTGATTAGTATAACCTACCGAAACACGATACGGAAGTTTGCCCGCAGTACCAGATACACTTAAGTTGTCATCCGTACTTACTGCAGACTGGTAAATTTGTTTCTGCCAATCCGTATTCGCTGTACCTAATAGTTTAATATACTGTTTGGTTGAAGTAGTATCGTTGGCCGTAATGTAAGCACGGAATTGATCGGGGGTAAGTATCGGCGCTTCTTTAGGTAATTTAGATACAGATAACTGTGTGGTAAACGTTACCTGTGGCTTCCCGCTTTGGCCTTTCTTAGTAGTAATAATAATAACGCCATTTGATCCCCTGTTACCATATATAGCAGCAGCCGAAGCATCTTTTAATATAGAGAAAGATTCAATATCATTGGGATTTATGAGATCGAGAGGGTTAGCTGCACCGGCAATACCATCCCCGCTCAACGGTACACCGTCAATAACAATAAGCGGCGAGCTATTCCCATTGATAGAAGCCCCGCCGCGAATACGTATTGTACTTCCTGCACCTGGTGCGCCGCCATTACTAGTTATTGAAACACCAGCAACCTTACCTTGTATTAATTGCTCTGGCGTAGTGATATTCCCGGTATTAAAATCCTTTGCTGTTACATTGGTAATAGCCCCGGTCAAATCTTTCTTTAAAGCAGTACCATAACCAATAACCACCACCTCGGTCAACGATTTTGATGATGGCTGCATGTTAATGTTAACGCTCACATTATCGCTGCCAACAGTAACCGATTTTTGTACGGGTGTGTAACCTATAAACGTCACTGTTAAGGTGTATGTACCGGGTTTAATGGCATTTATTTTAAATATGCCGTTTACATCTGTAGAAGCGGTTATGGCAGCGCCGCTCACAGTTACAGTTGCCCCGGGCAGCGACTGGTTATTTTCATCAACCACTTTACCGGTGATACTTCTTGTTTGCGCAAACAGCCGGAGTGATAAAAACACCAGCGCAAACAACAGCATGTACTTAGTTAGATAATTGTTTCTCATTTAATTTATTTTGAAAGTTAATATTGGGTAACAGGTTAAGGAAGTAAGAGATTGATAGTCAATAGCTGCAGCAATGGTCATTTGCTACAAGTATCCTCTACCACATTAGGTTGGGTAATTTTTTATCATAATATTTTGAAAGTTAATTAGTATGATTTGTTTGCTGGATATACATTCCAACTTAAAATTAAAATGGCCTGCATATAAGCCATACTTGTAAAAACGTTACTATTTGATTTATTAATTGGTTTACCTCTGATAATTGTTATACTAACCTTATCATGATGCTACAAAGTAACCACGTTGGTTAACGGGTACCTATTTATTTATAGAAAATTTATCGAAATTTAATATTATCTTATGTTAACTATTTGATAAACAATATCTTAATTTTTAATAAGTATCAGAAAATTTAAATGTAATTCACTGCATTTAACCTGCTCACAATGCCATATATATTATTAAAATGAGATTAACAGGCTAAAAATTAGCCACCATTTTATGAATATCATAAAATGCCAGCATAAATGGGCGGTTAAACTTGTTTGGAAAATTTGCCTTAGTTAGATTTACTATCAATGTCCACCGCCTTAATGGCCATGATACGATGGTCAAATTCATCTCCATGTATAATTGCTTTAGCTTTGATACGCATTTTATAAACGTAGATGGTTTTTTCGGAATATTCCAGTATCCTGGCAATGGTTTCAGTATCTGTTATTCCCATACGCATCAATGCAAATATACGGAGATCGGTAGTAAGTACTTCATGCTCTTTCGGCCATATCTGATCTTCCTTACGGAACAGCGAGTTAAACTCTTCTATGAAGTTTGGGAATATTTTTATAAATACGTGGTCAAAAGTGTAAAAAAGATTATCGCGCTCCTTTTTGATGTTGATGTTATCGGCCAGCATTTGTATATCATCGTACTTTTTAAGCGCCAGTTTGGTATCTACAGACCGCTTAATGCGCTCTAACTGTAAAATATAGCCTGATATCTGGTTAAAAAAATAACCTATATAGTCTTCTTTAATTTTTGTACCTTCCAGCAGCTTCTCGTTCACTTTTTCTAACTGCTGGTTTTTATCATCTATTATCCGTTCCTTAACCTGCAGCTTCTTGTTTTTTCCATATAATATAACTGAACCTACAATAATTGCGGCGGCAAGCAAACTAATCATACTTAAAAAAATGATGAACCGGCGTTCCTCACGTTCAATATAGGTAAGTTTCTCTGAAGCTACTATAGGCATCAAGGTGCCGATTTGTATCTTACGCTGCCGTGCACCGTAAAATTCGGCATCGGCCAGGGCATATTCCAGCGCAGCATAGGCATTTTTGATATCTCCTTCTTTATATAATAGTTCGGCCAGCCGGAACAGTGCCACGGTCTCCTTGGTTGATGACCGGATGTCGCTGATGGTAGCGCCCACCAAAAGATCAATACATTTATCTTTTTGCGGTGTATTCAAGTATACGTTACTAAGCGTAGAAGCCACTATGGCATACTGGTGCAGCGTTAGTTTAGCAGGGCTCAGCAGCCGGTTGAAAATCTCTGCTGCCGAATCTATATTTCCGTTCTTATACTTCTTATATCCGGTAAGATAAATCTGGTCGTATGAACCGGGCTTACTTAGGGCAATGGCCGAATCTATATATTTATTGGCTGAAACGGTATAGGAAGGCGCATAATGACGGTCGTTGTCATAATCGGCCAGGTCATAGTAAGCACGGGTCATAATCGAATAATATTCCATTTTAACGCTATCGTCCAGATTACGCACACTGATACCATGCATACTGTCAAACGTTTCCTTGAACATCCCCGATGAAAGCAAGATAAAGCCGATCTTTATCTTACTAAAATCTTCCTTGGCCTTATCATGCATGGCGCTGCTCAATCCTTGAAGCTTATTAGCGTAAACATATGCTGAATCGTACTGATATGATTTATATTCATCATACAGTTTATTGCATATCTCAAACTGGGTCTTTAAATTATTAGTGGGAATACGGTGAAGCCTGCTTTTAAGATTGTTGATGTTTACCTCTTTGCGATGGTCATATACATTCTTTTTATCAAACTCAAGCTTTAAATTATTAAAAAGACTATCGGTTTTTGAATTAGAAAACGCTGCAAATGATAATATTAAAAAGCAAAAGGAATATAACAGTTTCATAATCAGGTAACAGCAGCAGCGCATACAGTTAATTAAGCCGGCAACAATAATAAAACAATTAAATATATATAAAGGCAATTAACAGCAGCATCTGTTCACATCAAATGTAGTAATAAATCATATTATATAACAGAGAAAGGGGTACGGCCTGGTTATGTTGGTCAACATTTATATATTTATTTGGATTAATTGTATTTACTGCTAAATTTGGTTAAAACTCTGCACTATTATGGCTATCTACCATTTATCTGTAAACAATAAATCTGTGACCGTAAACGCCGATCCGGATACCCCGCTGCTTTGGGTGCTGCGGGATAATTTAAACCTGGTAGGCACTAAGTTTGGCTGCGGTATTGCAGCTTGCGGGGCTTGCACAGTGCATATTGATGGTGCAGCTGTGCGCTCATGCTCATTCCCTGTAGCTGCGGTAGGCACAAATAAAGTAACCACTATTGAAGGATTAAGCGCCAAAGGAGATCATCCTGTGCAGGCGGCCTGGTCAGAGATGGACGTGGCGCAGTGCGGATATTGTCAGGCCGGCCAGATTATGGCGGCAGCCGCGTTGTTAAAACGCAACCCCAACCCCACCGATGCAGACATAGATGCAAATATAACCAACATATGCCGCTGCGCTACGCACTACCGTATACGCAAGGCTATTCACCTGGCCACAAAGAAAGGAGTTAAGAAATAATGGAAGCAGTATCACGCCGTAGTTTTTTAAAGATTACTTCTATCGCTGCAGGCAGCAGTTTGGTTTTAGGCTTTAACTTTTTAAATGAAGCCCACGCAGGGGCATTAGCCGATACTGTTTTTTCGCCCAATGCTTATATCACTATCAATAGCAGCGGATTGGTAACGCTGATGTCGCCCAATCCGGAGATAGGCCAGGGCATTAAAACATCCCTGCCCATGATATTAGCCGAAGAGCTGAACGTAAAATGGGATAGCATATATGTAGAGATGGCACCGCTCGATCCCAAATATGGCTCACAAACGGCCGGGGGCAGCGGCGCTATCCGCAGCAGGTTTGCCCCAATCCGCAAGGCGGGCGCTACTGCTCGGCACATGCTTATTACTGCCGCGGCACAAACGTGGAACGTGAAGGAAGAGGAATGCTATGCTGAAGACGGGCATGTGATCCATCAGCCAACCGGCAAAA
>CAZZVY010000125.1:0-9382 GCA_964657585.1 uncultured Mucilaginibacter sp.
ATTCCATCCGCGCAGTTTTAATATGGGTATATCAAGGAAGGTTTGGGAAAATACCGGGGGCTTTATTATTACCCGCCTTGGCGAGGATATAGAATATAGTATCCGCATCCATAGTCTCGGTTTAAAAATCGGCTTAATTCCTGACGCTAAGGTTTATCATAAACGCCGCACCAGTTTTTTGCAGTTTTATAAACAATTGCATTTTTTCGGCCGCGCACGCATAAACGTATATAAATTTTTCCCCGGCGAATTAAAGTTGGTGCATTTTTTCCCGGCGGTATTTACCCTTGGCATAACATTCACAATAGTTGCTAACCTATTTGGCTGGCTTATTGCTAATTTGTGCAACTTCATATTAATTGCCTTTATTTTGTTAATATTTTTTCATTCGTTGGTTAAAAATAAATCTTTTAAAGTTGCATTTTTGAGCATTATAGCGGCCTTTATACAACTTATAGCTTATGGCTTAGGTTTTATGCAGGATTTTTGGAAACGCATAATAATAAAAGATAGACAATAAGTTATGTACCATCCGTTTTCCATTGCAGAAACTATTAAAGCGGCCTGGGACATTATTAAAAAAAATTTTGTTACCATTATAGTTTATTCGGTATTGGCTGTACTTGCCCTTATTGTAATACAACTTGTAAACGTTCTTTTTAAAGCCACCTCCGATTTTTCCCTGCAGCTTATGCTGTTTTTTCTGCTGCTTATTATGCAGGGCTATACTACGCTTGGTTTATACAAGCTTATTTTTACACTCATAGACAGCGAATTTTACGAATTTGAGTTTTCGCAGATAGTGCCAACCATACGTATGGTATTAAGCTACATTACTATCAGTTTAGTTTTTGCATTTATAGTTACTACCTTTAATGTGTTTGTAATAGACAACCTGGATGGTTACCCTACAACGCAGACCTTTGTAAAATTTTTAGGCGTATTGATATTGATATACCTTGCCTTGCGCTATATGTTTTGCGTGTGCTTTATTGTTGATGACGATTCTGGTCCGTTTGAGTCTTTAGGACAAAGTTTTGTTATAACCAAAGGGAACCTGGCTAAAATCATCCTGATATTACTTATTAGTATTGCCTTAATTGCATTAGGCTTTATAGCGTTATTGGTAGGGATTGTTATTACCTATCCTCTGGTGAATATTATACTGGTAGTTACTTACCGCAAATTGGTTTACAGCCATAAGGATGTAGATGATGATATTGCCGAAACCAATTAACTGATGGGGATCAAATCTGTTTTAAGCAGGATATTTGCAGCGGTTGTAAACAAAAAGTTAAATCATCTACGCAGCGACGCGGTAAATTTACAGCAAAAAATCTTTCATGATTTAATTGCCGAGGCTAAAAATACCGCTTTTGGCAAGGATCATAGTTTTGAAAACATTCATACTTATCAAGATTTTAAAAAGCACGTCCCGGTACGCGATTATGAAGATCTGAAGCCTTATATAGACCGTATAATTCATGGTGAATCTGATATACTCTGGCCCGGTAACCCGGCTTATCTGGCCAAAACATCCGGCACTACATCGGGCGTAAAGTATATCCCGCTTACTAAAGAAAGCCTGCCTGAGCATATTAAAGCTGCCCGTAACGCTTTGCTGAATTATATTTATGAAACCGGTAAGTCAGATTTTGTGGATGGTAAAATGATCTTCTTACAAGGCAGCCCGGTGTTGAGTGAAAAAGCAGGTATATCTACAGGCCGCTTATCTGGCATAGTAGCGCATCATGTACCTGCTTATCTGCAAAAGAACAGGCTGCCAAGTTATGCTACTAATTGCATAGATGATTGGGAGCAAAAGGTTGATGCCATTGTGGAGGAAACCATTGATCAGGACATGCGCCTGATATCCGGCATACCGCCCTGGTGCCAGATGTACTTTGACCGGCTGTCTGCCAAGGCAGGAGGAAAAAAGATAAATGATATATTCCCTCATTTTAAACTGTTTGTATATGGCGGGGTTAATTATGAACCATACCGCGCAAAGATTGAAGAAAGCATAGGCTTCAGTATCGATACTATAGAAACATACCCGGCATCCGAAGGGTTCATTGCATTCCAAAACTCGCAGCAGGATAAAAGCTTGCTTTTATTAGGTGATGCCGGCATCTTTTATGAATTTATATCAGCCGAAGAATTTTTTAATGAAAATCCGACACGTATCTGCCTGGCAGAGGTAGAACTGAATAAGAATTATGCCTTAATATTAAATACCAACGCCGGGCTATGGGGTTACAGTTTAGGCGATACTATTAAATTTGTGTCAAAAAATCCATATTTGATCTTTGTTACAGGCCGGATAAAACATTATATCTCAGCCTTTGGCGAGCACGTGATAGGTGAGGAAGTAGAGCAGGCCTTAATGAGTGTAGCCAAGCAGGCGGGGGTAGATGTAGTAGAGTTTACAGTAGCCCCACAGGTTAACCCGCCTACAGGAAATTTACCCTACCATGAGTGGTTTATTGAATTTGGTAAGGAACCAGCCGATTTGCAAGCCTTTGCCAGCAAGGTTGACCGTGCATTGCAGCAAAAAAACATTTATTATGCCGATTTAATTGTAGGCAACATTTTGCAGCCTTTGATAATAAAAAGTCTTAAAAAAGATACCTTTATAAATTATATGCGTGCGCAGGGGAAATTGGGAGGGCAAAATAAGGTGCCAAGGTTAAGTAATGACAGAAAAATTGCAGATGAGTTAAGCCTCTCCCAACCCCCCCTGGAAGGAAAGGTTATAGATCCAAAAATATCCCTTTCCGGCAAAATTAGAGGGGACTAATTTATGATAAAAAATATAGCAGTATTAGGTTCTACAGGGAGCATCGGCACGCAAACGCTGGATGTAATAGGCGAAAACCCGTCACTTTTCAGGGCCTACGTCTTAACTGCTCAAACCAATGCCGATCTGTTAATAGCACAGTCGCTCAAATTTAAGCCGGCTTACGCCATTATATGCGACGAACATAAATATCCGCTGGTTAAGCAGGCGCTGGCAAGTACTAAAGTAAAAGTATTGAGCGGGCACCGTGCCATCTGTGAAGCAGTAACCGATCCGGAAATAAGCATAGTACTTACCGCAATGGTTGGTTTTTCGGGCTTGGAACCAACTATTGCAGCTATTAAAGCCGGTAAAGATATTGCGTTGGCTAACAAAGAAACATTGGTTGTGGCAGGGGAACTGATCACTGCTTTAGCTAAACAGCATAATGTTAAGATACTTCCTGTCGATTCCGAACATTCAGCTATATTTCAATGTTTAGCCGGTGAGGAAAGTAATGAAATAGAAAAAATTATCCTTACGGCATCGGGGGGGCCTTTCCGTGGCCGTGGGATCAGTTTCCTTTCAAATGTAACGCGCGAAGCAGCCCTTAAACACCCAAACTGGGTAATGGGCGCTAAAATCACAATTGATTCTGCCTCGTTAATGAATAAAGGCTTGGAGGTTATAGAAGCTAAATGGCTATTCGGGCTGGATGTTGGCCAGATCGAGGTAATTGTTCATCCGCAATCTATCATACACTCTATGGTTCAGTTCAGGGATGGCTCTATTAAAGCACAAATGGGTTTGCCTGATATGAAGCTGCCAATTCAGTATGCACTTGCTTATCCGCAGCGTATAAGTAATAATTTCAACAGGTTTAATTTTGCCGATTATTCTAACCTCAGTTTTGAAAAGCCCGATATTAAAAGTTTTCGTAACCTTGCATTAGCGTATAAGGCTTTAGACAAGAAAGGGAACATGCCTTGTATTATGAATGCCGCCAATGAAATAGCAGTTGCCGGCTTTTTAAATAATGAACTGGGCTTTTTAGCCATGAGCGATATTATTGAACGATGCATGGAAAGCATGTTTATTATAGAAAGCCCTACGTTGGATGATTATTTGAATACTGACAAAGAAACACGCATATTTGCGAATTATTTGATAAAACAACATGCCGCTAAAGGCATGGTAATTTGATTATAAACAAAGAATGAGTATAGTGATTATGGTAGGCCAGTTGTTGCTTGGCCTTTCAATTTTGGTGATCCTGCATGAGCTGGGGCATTTTTTGGCGGCAAGGGCCTTCGGGATAAAAGTAGAAAAGTTTTATTTGTTTTTTGATGCCTGGAATTTCAGTCTGTTCAAATTTAATTATAAAGGGGTTGAGTATGGCATAGGCTGGCTGCCCCTGGGTGGCTATGTTAAAATTGCCGGTATGATAGATGAGTCTATGGATACAGAGCAGTTAGCCGGTGAGCCGCAGCCCTGGGAGTTCCGTTCAAAACCGGCATGGCAAAGGCTGATAGTGATGATGGGCGGTATTACCGTAAACATCATTTTAGGCATTTTCATATTTTGGATGCTAACCCTGCGTTATGGCGAAACCTTTGTGCCTAACGGTAATATTAAATATGGCATTGTACCCGGCAAAATAGGTAAAAGCATTGGCCTTCAGGCCGGCGATAAGATCACTGCGGTTAATGGTAAACCTATTGTGCATTTTGAAGAACTGATCAGCTCTAAAGTGCTGCTTGGAAATTCGCAACTAACAATTATACGTAATGGACGTGAAATGAATATTACCGTTCCGGGAAATATTTTGAACGATGTTTCTGATTATGGCATAAGCGAGTTTGTTTCGGTGCGGTCAAAGTTTTGTGTTGATTCGGTAGTTAAAGGCAGTAATGCCCAAAAGGCTGGTTTACAAATAGGAGATAGTATTTTGGCTGTAAATAATACTCCTGTTCAGTTTGCAGACCAATTGCCGCCTGAATTAAAAAAGTACGAAAATACAAGTGTTGTATTGCAGATTAAACGTAGTAATACTACTTTACCTTTGCCTGTTAAAGTAACTAAAGACGGTACAATAGGCTTTAAGTTTAAATTAGATGAACCGCCCACAAAAACTGAAAAATACAGTTTTGCAACTTCATTACCCGTTGGCGCATCACGCGCCTGGGGTATGTTCAGCGACAATGCAAAGGGCTTAACCAAAGTGTTCAAAGGCGAAGTTAAATTTAATAAGGCTGTAAGCGGGCCGGTGGCTATGGCCAAAATGTTTGGCAGTAATATTGACTGGGTAAAGTTTTGGAGCCTGGTTGGTTTATTAAGTATGGCGCTGGCGTTAATGAACTTATTACCTATCCCGGCGCTGGATGGCGGCCATGCACTCTTCCTTATCATTGAAATGATTAAAGGCAAGCCCCTGAGCGATAAGTTTCTGGAACGCGCCCAGCTGGTTGGTTTTGTAATACTTATATCGCTAATGGTATTTGTTTTTGGTAACGATATTACCCGGCTATTTAAAAAGTAACATAGCATAACAGTTAAGGGCCGCCAGTTTACTATAGGCGGCCTTATTATCGCTAAAGCTTGATTTTAGGTTAGTTTATACTGACTTTTTTACACTCAAACCATCATAGCAATATTAAAAACTGTTAACTTCACAGCTTTAGTTAACACTATAATAAAAGATGTTTAAGGCACCTGCGTTTGTTTTCTTAATATTTTTATCTACAATTAATATTTTAAAAGCCCAGGTTGCTGAACCTAATATGGGCATAATACCAGCGCCGGTTTCGATAAAAAGCGCTCCAGGCATATTTTTATTAAGCCAGGAAACCGTTATTTTGGCCGATAGCACTGATAACAAAGCAGTTCAGTTTTTTGTATCCTTCTTGCAAAACAAATACACACTACGCAACCAACTAAAACCTAACACAGGTGCAGGCGGCCCTAACAGTATTATACTTACTTCCGCAGGTACGGATGGCTTAGCTGCCGAAGGTTATCGCCTCAGTATCACACCTCAGCAAATAACCATTGCTGGTAAGGGCGCTGGTTTATTTTATGGCGTGCAAACACTGCTGCAACTGATGCCGCTTGAACGCGCAGCTACTATTAAATTGCCATGTACGCAAATAGAAGATTATCCTCGTTTTGGTTACCGCGGTATGCACCTGGATGTTTGCCGCCATTTTTTTAGTGTTGAATTTATAAAAAAGTATATCGACCTGCTGGCTGCCTATAAGCTAAATACATTTCACTGGCACCTTACCGACGATCAGGGTTGGCGCATAGAAATTAAAAAGTATCCCCGGTTAACTACTGTGGGCAGTATGCGTGCGCAAACACTGATAGGAAATTACCATGACCGCAACCTCCAGCAGTTTGATGGCACCCCTTACGGCGGCTATTATACACAAGATCAGGTACGTGATGTGGTAAAATACGCTGCTGACAGGTATATCACCATAGTTCCTGAAATTGAAATGCCCGGGCATTCTGAGGCAGCTGTAGCAGCCTATCCAGAATTAAGCTGCGACCCTAAAGGCGTATACAAAGTAGGAGAAACCTGGGGCGGGTTTGATGATGTTTTTTGCCCTACTGAATATACTTTTAACTTTTTACAGGATGTATTGACAGAAGTTATAGCACTATTCCCAAGTAAATATATACATATTGGCGGCGACGAGGTAAAGAAAGATGCCTGGCATAAATCGGCTTTTTGTCAGGACTTGATCAAAAAGTTAAAATTGAAAAACGAGGAAGGCCTGCAAAGTTACTTTATACAGCGTATAGAAAAATTTGTAAACAGCAAAGGTCGCAGTATTATAGGGTGGGACGAAATATTGCAGGGTGGCCTTGCGCCAAATGCTACCGTAATGAGCTGGACCGGCGAAGCAGGTGGGATAGCTGCAGCACGTCAAAATCATAACGTGATCATGACCCCGGGCAGCGCTGGTTTGTATTTTGACCATGCGCAGGGAAAATCAATTTTGGAGCCTTTAAGCATTGGTGGTAACTCCACTTATCAAAAAGTATACGGCTACAACCCGGTACCTGCTGTATTAACTCCAGATCAGCAGCCCCGTATTATTGGTGTACAGGCCAATTTATGGACAGAATACATAGCTACCGAGCAAAAAGTTGAGTATATGTTACTGCCGCGTTTATTAGCATTGTCTGAAATAGCATGGACCCCCTTGGCAAATAAAAGCCTGGCCGACTTTGAACTGCGTTTGCCGCACCACCTGGCCTGGCTTGATAAGAATGGCATTACTTACCGTGTACCTAAGGCCATTGGCGCTATGGATACTGTAAGCATTGGTACACAGCTAAATGTTGATCTAAAACCCTCTACCGAAGGCGCAAAAATTTATTATACCATTGACGGTTACAAACCCGGCGAAACTGCCGCCCTTTATGACCACCCTTTTAAATTAGATATTCCCGAAGGGCAAGACCGTGAATTGCAAACAATAGTGCTTACCCCGGCAGGTCATCAAAGCCTTGTTACCCATGCACTCATTAGCAATAAACTGGCTTTACCTCCTGTAATTTTCGACGGCACAACGCCTGGCGCTAAATATAAGGTGGTGTCAGGCGTTTTTAATGATGCAACCCAGTTGGATGCGGCGCCGGTTATTGATTCAGGGATAACTAAAACATTCAGTACAGCAGCCTTTAAAAAGTATAAAGCTTACGGTGTAATTTTTACCGGATATGTTCGAATTGATGCGGATGGGAAATATTTATTCTCTACCAGGACAGCGGATGGCAGTAATTTAACTATTGATAACCAGGTAGTGATACTAAATGACGCCAAACATGAGTTATACCATGACGGCGGGGAAGTTTTGCTTCAAAAGGGCTATCACCAGTTTACATTAAAGTATTTTGATACCGGTACTTCAGCTGTGAATACGCTGCATGTTTATATGGTAATACCAGGCAAGCCTAAAGGTGAACTGTCAGCCGAGTCTTTATATAATTAAAATTAATGTTTAAAAAGTTAGCTGAATATTATTTACTGCTAACGCTGGTTTTAGCAGTGTTTAGTTGTACACAGCAGCAAACCCCTGTAATTGGGTCTACTGTAGCTGTTAGTAAGCCATCCTCCATAATGTCACCGTTTCATTATCATAAGATGATTGAGGTGGCGCCAGGTCAGAATTTTGATATTATGAGCTGGGGGACCCCGCATAATGGCTCATTGCTTATTTTACACTCTGATTCTGCAAATAATAAGTTCACTACAACCACTGGCGACCTTGAAGGCGCCATTACCGATGTATTTAACTCAGATATGGATACCGATGGTAACCCGGAACTGCTGGTGGAAGTTAAGGCAAAGGATACTGTTGATTATACTGCTATTTATGCCTATGAATTTAAAAATAATGAAAAAGCCAATAAGCTTAATTTCCCCAAACTTACTAAAAACCAAATAACAGGCTATCGCGGGAAAGATAACTTTTACATGAAAGATGGGAAATTAATAAGGGAGTTCCCTGTTTATGATGGTAACACTGTAGCTGCAAAACCAACCGGACAAAAGCGTGTGCTGCAATATAATTTACATAGTAATAATTTAACGGTAACGGATTTAAGTGCAAGTACTTTAAAACTAAATACAAGTGTTGCAAAGAAAGACACGGTGAACAAACCCCAGGGTACTAAAAAGCCTGATGAAAAAAAAACTAAAACAACCAGGATACAAAAGAAAAAGCCTATCCATAAAAAGGAAACTTATAAAAGGAAAAAGAAAAAGCATCGCCACCACCGTAACGAATAGCTTAAATATTCAGTTTAAAAATTATCAAGCTTTATCTAACTACCGAAGTCTACTGTATTTGCTTATCGATAACGGGGTAAAGAAGGAATTTCTCCCATCTAAAAAAAACATGTCGATATAACTAAATTATTAGTTTTAATTAGGATAAATGTATATTTGCATAACTAAATAATTAGTTCATTAATAATTAAAGTAAAGTTATGCTTATTTCAGATTTTGATTTATACAAGCAGGAGTGGCTCTCGCTTGTTTTTGCCAACCGTAATCAGCAGTATGGCGCTTACCAGTTAAGAAACCGTTATGCGTCGGTTTTAATCAGATCAATGGCGGTTACGTTTTTAGCGGTAGCAGTTTTCGGTATCACAACTACCATTATTTTGCGCAGTAAACCGCTAACGCCTGCTGACCCAGTTTATAAGGTCATCCCGGTTGATAACACTATACATCCGGCTTTACTGCATCATGAAGTTGCTAAGTCGCAAAAAGCTGCACCGGCAAAATCTGCGCTTAAAACAACGCCTGTTGCAATACAACGATTTATTGTAATGAAACCGGCTGAAGATAATACGGCACAAGACCCAAAGCCTTTAAACCCTTCCATGCCTGTTGGCCAGGTTGATGAAAAAGGTACTATAACTGATGCCGGTAACGTACCGCCTACCGGTTTAACTGATGGGACAGGTGATGGTACCGGCACCGGTAAGCCTGCTGATGATGATATACATTTAGCTGGTGACCTGCAGGTAATGCCTGAACCGGTAGGCGGCGCCAACGCATGGGCAAAGTTTTTGCAGAAAAAC
>CAZZVY010000126.1:0-9352 GCA_964657585.1 uncultured Mucilaginibacter sp.
TAATGGCCGCACCAACAATAATAACAATCAAAACAACCGTAACCGTAACCCCGGCGGTGGCAGAAAGTATTAATGGTGTTAGTTAATAGATACTTTAAGGGCAGAGCGGTATAATTGATACATTTGCTGCATTTGTTGCGATAATTATAGATCATACAGACCATTATCCACCCATCAAGAATGAACAACGCATTTGAAATTATTGGCGGCAAGCCGCTTAAAGGCGAGATTATACCCCAGGGCGCTAAAAACGAGGCCTTGCAGATCTTATCCGCAGTGTTGTTAACGCCAGATAAGATCACCATCAGCAATATTCCTGATATTAAAGATGTAAACAAGCTGATTGAGTTGCTGGGAGATATGGGCGTAATGGTGGAACGCATTGCCGATGATACCTATACTTTTGAGGCAAAGAAAATTGATCTTAATTTTTTTGAATCGGATGTATTCCGGCAAAAAGGGGGCAGCCTGCGCGGGTCGGTTATGATAGTGGGGCCGCTGCTGGCACGTTTCGGTAAGGCATCAATACCAAAGCCTGGCGGCGATAAAATAGGCCGCCGCAGACTGGATACCCACTTCCTGGGTTTTGAAAAGCTGGGCGCACGTTTTAACTATAATCCTGAATCCGGATTTTATAACGTAGATGCCTCTAATCTTCGGGGCACATATATTTTACTGGATGAGGCATCAGTTACAGGTACGGCTAATGTTGTAATGGCTGCTGTATTAGCCAAGGGAACTACCACTGTTTATAATGCCGCCTGCGAGCCGTATTTGCAGCAATTGTGTAAGATGCTTAACCGCATGGGCGCAAAAATAAGCGGCGTTGGATCTAACTTATTAACCATTGAGGGCGTAAACCAGCTGGGAGGTACAGAACACCGCATGCTGCCGGATATGATTGAGATAGGCTCATTCATTGGCCTGGCTGCCATGACCGGATCAGAGATCACTATTAAGGATGTTCATTACCAGGAATTGGGTATGATACCCGACGTTTTCCGGCGCTTAGGTATTAAGCTGGAACTGCGGGGCGATGATATTTATATCCCTGCGCAAGACCATTATGAGATAGATACCTTTATTGATGGCTCCATCATGACCATTGCCGATGCACCATGGCCCGGCTTTACTCCGGATCTTTTAAGTATTGTCCTTGTAGTAGCTATCCAGGCCAAAGGGTCGGTGCTGATACACCAGAAAATGTTCGAGAGCCGCCTGTTCTTTGTGGATAAACTGCTGGATATGGGCGCGCAGATCATTCTCTGCGATCCGCACCGCGCTACGGTTATTGGTTTAGATCACCATGTCAAACTAAGGGGTATCTCCATGACCTCGCCAGATATACGTGCGGGCGTATCATTGCTGATAGCCGCCCTGTCTGCACAAGGCAAATCAACTATTTATAATATCGAGCAAATAGAACGTGGTTATCAGCATATTGATAAACGCCTGCAGGCTTTAGGTGCGGATATTAAAAGAATATAATTGATTAAAAGTATGGCTGATCTTATAAATGGCTATCAGATTGTGAAGATATAATAAGTTGAAAACAGCGTCTGCAATATATGCAGCGCTAAATGTATTTTACCCCAAACTGCTGCTTTACATCAGCTACCACCTGTTTCACGCCTTGCTCTTCAGAGCGTGGGCTAATCATAAGGGTATTATTGGATTCCACAACAATAAAATCATGCAAACCTTTTATAATCACCAATTTACCTTCAGGTACGTTTACCATACAGTTTGATGAATCATACATAATCACCTTATCGGCAGGGATAACGGCGTTGCCTACATAATCTTTTTCCGCCAGTTGGTAAATAGAAGCCCAGGTGCCAAGGTCGCTCCAGCCAAATTCTGATGGCAATACATAAACATTTGACGCTTTTTCCATAATGCCATAATCAATAGAAATATTGGTGCAACGCTGGTAGGCCGTATGGATATATTCTTTTTCTTCAGCGGTATTATAAACAGACCTTGCTTCGGTAAAAATATCGTTCATATCAGGCAGGTACTTTCCAAAGGCGCTAACAATGGCCCTGGCCGACCATACAAATATGCCGGCGTTCCACAAAAAATCGCCGCTTTGTATAAAAGTTTTAGCTATTTCTAATGATGGTTTTTCTGTAAAGGTCTTTACTTTATAAAATTCTTCGTTAATAGTATTTTCGGTATATTGAATATAACCATAACCGGTATCCGGGCGCGATGGTTTAATGCCAAGCGTAATCAGGCAATTATTATCGGTGGCAGTTTGCAAAGATTTTTCAATAGTTGCAATAAAACCAGGCTCATCTAATATCAGGTGATCTGATGGCGCTACTACAATAGCAGCATCCGGGTTAAGGCTTTCTATCTTAAAGCAACCGTAAGCTACACACGGGGCTGTATTGCGCATTACAGGTTCGGTAAGTATCTGCTGTTCGCCGATACCCTGTAACTGTTCCTTCACCAGGTCGCTGTAAATTGCATTAGTTACAATATATATATTCTCCTGAGGGCATATTTTTAAAAATCGGTCATAAGTATGTTGAATAAGGGTTTTTCCGGTACCTAAAATATCTATAAATTGTTTAGGATGAGAAGTCCGGCTTATTGGCCAGAACCGGCTACCTATACCGCCCGCCATAATAATGGCATAATAATTTTTATTCATTGAATTATACTTGTGTTATGATCAATATTAAAATAATAACCGTTTACCGGATGCAATTTTCTGCAAACATAGCGTTTATACTGTTATTTGATGCAAATGAAAATACACATTAAATTAATTGTTTGTAAGGTTTATCATAGTTATTTAAAAAAATTAACTGCAGGCATAGTTTATTTGTAAATTTTTGTTATTTTGAACTTTTAAACAGAATAGACACATATAGTAATGGTAGAGACAAAGAAATCTCTTTTTGATAATCTTCAGAATTTTTTCGGTTTTGATAATTTTAAAGGCGAACAGGAGGCGATTATAACCAATATCCTTGCCGGTAAAGATACATTTGTTATAATGCCTACAGGTGGCGGTAAATCTATGTGCTACCAGCTACCCGCTTTAATGAGCGAGGGCACAGCTATAGTAATTTCCCCATTAATTGCCTTAATGAAAAATCAGGTCGATCAGCTCCGGGCTTTCGGCGGGACAGATAGTATTGCACATTTTCTAAACTCATCACTTACCAAGGCCGAAATAGCTAAAGTAAAGGAAGATGTGCTGGCAGGTAAAACCAAATTGCTTTATGTAGCGCCTGAATCATTGACCAAACAAGACAATATTGATTTTCTGCGGTTAAATCTGGTGTCATTCGTAGCTGTTGATGAAGCGCATTGTATATCAGAATGGGGGCATGATTTTAGGCCGGAGTATCGTAAAATAAGGCAGGTTATCAGTAACATAGGCGAAAATATCCCCATTATTGCCCTTACGGCTACCGCAACCCCAAAGGTGCAGCATGATATACAAAAGAACCTGCAGATGAATAACGCTACTACGTTTAAGTCGTCGTTCAACAGGTCTAATTTGTATTATGAAGTGCGTCCCAAGCAAAATGTACTCAAAGAGATTGTAAAATTTGTAAAGCAACACTCAGGTAAATCAGGCATAATTTACTGCCTTAGCCGCAAAAAGGTAGAAGAGGTAGCACAGGCGCTTACGCTTAACGGTGTAAATGCCATGCCGTACCATGCCGGGCTTGATGCCAAGGTACGTGCGGAAACGCAGGATAAATTCCTGATGGAAGATATTGAAGTTATTGTTGCCACTATAGCTTTTGGGATGGGTATTGATAAACCCGACGTTCGGTATGTGATACACCATGATATGCCCAAAAGCATGGAAGGTTATTACCAGGAAACAGGCCGTTCGGGCCGTGACGGCGGTGAAGGGATATGCGTAGCATTTTATTCAGAAAAAGATATTGATAAGCTGCAGAAGTTTATGAAGGACAAACCTGTGGCTGAGCGCGAAATAGGTACCCAGATTTTAAAAGAGGTAATAGATTATGCCGAATCATCTGTTTGCCGTCGCAAACAGATACTGCACTACTTTGGCGAAAACTTTAATGAAGACCTTTGCAACTGCATGTGCGATAACTGCAGCGCTCACAAAACACAATTTGACGGCGAAGAACAACTGCACCGGGCCTTAAGCCTTATCAAAGAACTGGGAGAAAAATTTGATGATCATCATATCATTAGTGTGTTAATTGGTGCAGACAATCCTCAGATACACCATTATGAGCATCATTTACTAACATCATTTGGATCGGGCAGGGATGATGGTGAATTGCTTTGGAAATCGTTGCTGAGGCAGGCTTTACTGGATAACTACCTGTCGAAGGATATTGATTATTATGGTTTGCTGAAACTGACTGACAAAGGACAGGAATTTTTAGAAAACCCTTACAGCATCCGCTTTATTTTGAACAGGCCAATAGGCGCTACAGATGATGATGACAGCGAAGATGGACCTAAAACCGGCGGCGGCGCACTGGATACCCAACTGCTGCAAATGCTAAAGGATCTCCGTAAAAAAATTGCCAAGCAAAAAGGATTGCCGCCGTTTGTGATATTTCAGGACCCCTCGTTAGAGGAAATGTGTACGCATTATCCTATAAACACCGAGGAGCTAAAGCAGATATCAGGCGTAGGTGCCGGCAAGGCGCTTAAATTTGGCGCCGCCTTTACCGAACTGATTAAAAAGTACGTGGAGGATAACGAGATAGACCGCCCGGTTGATATGGTGATCAAAAGCGCTGCTAATAAATCGGCTTTGAAGGTTTATATTATTCAGAATATCGACCGGCATCTTAACCTGGAAGATATTGCCGCTTCAAAAGGTTTGACGTATGAAGATGTACTGAAAGAAGTGGAAACTATCGTAAACTCCGGCACCAAGCTTAACCTGAACTATTATATTGATGAAGTAATAGACGAGGACAAGCAGGAAGAAGTTTTTGATTATTTTCGCACTGCCGAGGTTGATTCAATAGATCATGCACTGGTTGAATTAGGCGGCGATGATTACACCCGCGAAGAAGTACAGTTGATGCGCATTAAATTTATGTCGGAACTGGGTAATTAAGATCGGGGACGGTTCATTAACCAAAAGTCAAATCCAAGAATCAAGAAAAATTTGTCTGATTCTTACATCAACCTCGTGATTCTTGGATTTTGATTTTTTGTTCTTAACTTTAAAACACCAATCCCAGCGCCACTCCAATAACAATCACATAAGGCGTTTTGATTTTGGTGAAATAGAGCAAAGCAAACGTACCTGCCATTAGCCCATAAGCCAGCCAATCGCCCAAAAAGGGTTTGGTAAGCAAAATAAACGCAGTTGCCATAAAACCTACGGCTACAGAATTAATACCGCTTAACGAGTTTTTTATCCGTGTTATTTTTTTTAGGTCTTGCCAAAAGGGTACAATAAACAGTATAAGGATTAGTCCCGGCAGGTTGATACCTATTACAGCCACTAAACTACCAATTACTTGTCCAGCAATGTTATACCCATTATTACCTAATGTAATGCCGCCTAAAAATGAGGTAAAGGCAAATGTTGGTCCGGGTAATGCCTGCTGTACAGCGTAACCGGTTAAAAAATCGGAATTAGTAAGGTAATGCTTTACTTCTACAAATTCAGTATACATTAACGGCACTAATACCTGTCCTCCGCCAAAAATCATAATGCCGTTGCGGTAAAAATTTTCAAACAAGCGTACGGGTAAACTGAACGGCGATGTACGGTTGATTAATGCACCTAAGGCTGCAAATAGTAAAAGGATACCTATAAAATAGGTTACTTTTTTACGGTTAACATTGGCAAATAAATTCACCCGCAATTCATTTTCCTGAGGTTGTGTCTCTATGGCTGATGAGATGATCCCCCCCATCATAATCAAAATTGGGAAAGCATACGCATTTTGAAGAATTAAAGTAGCAATAAGTGAACCGATAGCCAGCATTACGCTTGCCTGGGTTTTAAGGCATTTTATAGCAAATGTATAAGTTGCATAAGCTACTATGCCCACCGCCATGGGTTGTATATACCGCAACACTTCTGCAAAGTGATTTTTAGTTAAAAAACTTTTGTAAAAAACAGCTACCCCGCACATTATTGCGGCTGAAGGCAATATCCATATTAAAAAAGTGATGATGGCCAGCTTTAAGCCGCCAACTTTCCAGGCTATGCCTACAACCGTTTGTGTGGAAGACGGCCCTGGCAACAATTGCGACAGAGCATTAAGTTCCATTAATTCAGCCTCGGTGATATAGTTCCTTTTCTCCACAAAATCACGCAGCAGCATAGCTATGTGGGCTTGCGGGCCCCCAAAAGAAGTAAAAGTATAAACTAACACATCGCGAAGAAACAATAGCTGAAATTTGTTCATGAGCCCCACTAAATCCCTTTGTAGGGAAACTTTAATTATTAAACAAAGCCCTCTCTGCAAGGGATAGGAGTTTAATCATCCTCCATCAACTGGTTATAAACACCCTGCAACTCAGCTAACGCATGGTTATCCCGCGCTTTCCGGGCAGTTTGTATACCGGTTTCATAAGTTTTTAGGGCATCTTCCTTACGGTTAAGAGCCTCGTAAAGCTTACCTAAATGGTAATAGGTGCCTACATATCCAGGATGATCGGTAATTAATCTTTCATAGTAATTAAGAGCTGCATCTGATTGGTTCAAACGCAGATATTCTGTAGCTAATGCATACAAAAGAAAAGGATCATCGGGTTCATTCTTTAAAAACTCCAATAACTTTGTTAATCGGTCAGCCTGCATTTTAAACGCTCTCTTTTTTTATATAAATTTGCAAAAAACCTGGTGTAATGAAAATATTGGTGTGCATTAGCAACGTTCCGGATACCACAACAAAAATAACTTTTACTGGCAACAACGCGCAATTTAATACCAACGGCGTTCAGTTTATATTAAATCCGTATGATGAAATTGCCCTTGCCCGCGCTATTGAATTAATTGAGGGCGGTAATGGAACAGTAACGGTTATAAATGTAGGTGAGGTAAACACGGAACCTACAATCCGTAAGGCTTTAGCTATTGGTGCTACCGATGCTGTACGCATAAACGCCTTTCCACATGACGCATGGTTCGTTGCCAGACAAATTGCCGAATATGTTAAACAAAATGCCTTCGACTTGATACTGACAGGGCGCGAATCAATTGATTACAACGGATCAAAAGTAGCTGCAATGCTGGGTGAGTTATTAGATGTCCCTTCAGTATCTATCATTAAAAAACTGGATATTAACGGTACCGAAGCTACAGTTGAGCGTGAAATTGAAGGTGGTAAAGAAATATTAATTGTTCCGTTACCTATAGTAGCTGGCACTGCCGAAGGGGTAGCCGAACCTAAAATACCAAATATGCGGGGTATAATGTCGGCGCGTACCAAACCTCTGAGAGTTATTGAACCGGTTGAAGTAAATTTAAATTCAGCAATCATTTCATATGAAACCCCTGCCCCGCGCGGACAGGTTAAACTAATAAGCGTTAATGAAACTGCTCATTTAATTGAATTGTTGCATACAGAAGCCAAAGTAATATAGATATAAGTAAGGAAATGTGAGATGTAGTATTGAGATGTGAGATTTTTCATATCAAAATATATTAAGTCAAACAGATAATTTCAAGTCTCGTATCTAACATTTAAAGTTATAACATGTCAGTTTTAGTATATACAGAAAATAGCGCAGGCAAGTTTAAAAAGTCAGTTTTTGAGGTAGTTTCATATGCGCGGGCCGTTGCGGATATGATGCAAACTACGCTTACGGCCATTTCAATAGGCGATGTTAATACAGACGAATTATTGGTTTTGGGCAAATATGGCGCTGATAAAATCTTAAATGTATCCATTGAAAAGTTGAAAAGCTTTGTTAACCAGGCGTATGCCTCTGTGATTGCAGAAGCTGCTGGAAAGGAAAGTGCGGACGTTATAGTGCTGTCCAATTCTTTTTCGGGACGTGGGCTTGCGCCGCGTATAGGTGTAAAACTGGACGCAGGTGTTGCTGACGGTGCGGTGGCATTGCCTGAACTGGCCGGCGACAAATTTATCATTAAAAAAACCGCATTTTCTGGCAAGGCGTTTGCCGTGGTTGAACTTACCTCGGTAAAAAAAGTAATAGCGCTGACACCAAATACCTACAGGATTGTTGATAAAAGCATAACTGCTAAGATAGAAGACTTTCAGGTTACAGTAAAAGAATCTGATTTCAGGGCTATGCTTAAAGAGATCGTACAATCAACCGCAAAAGTTTCATTGCCCGATGCGGATATTGTGGTATCAGGCGGCCGTGGTTTAAAGGGCCCTGAAAACTGGGGCATGCTTGAAGAACTGGCGGCTTTATTAGGCGCTGCAACGGCTTGTTCAAAACCGGTATCAGATGCTGGCTGGCGGCCGCATAGCGAACATGTTGGTCAAACCGGTATAGCTGTCAGTCCTAATCTGTATATTGCCGTTGGTATTTCGGGAGCTATACAGCACCTGGCTGGCATTAGCCGCTCCAAGGTAATTGTCGCTATAAATAAAGATCCGGAAGCGCCGATTTTTAAGGTAGCGGACTACGGTATAATTGGCGACGCATTTGAAGTTGTACCAAAATTAATTGACGCAGTAAAGGCTTATAAAGCTACCGCATAAGGACTTGAGAGATGGGTAACAGTATGAAAAAAATAAAGCTGGATATTGTTGGCTTGTCTTATAGTCAAACACAGTCTGGCGCGTACGCCCTGGTATTGGGCGAGGTTAATGGCCGCCGCCGGCTGCCAATTATTATAGGCAGTTTTGAAGCACAAGCCATAGCCATTGAAATTGAGAAAATGACACCCAGCCGCCCGTTAACGCATGATCTGTTTAAAAGCTTTGCCCTGGCTTATCACATCCAGATACAGGAAATTATTATCTATAACCTGGTTGATGGTATATTTTATGCCAAGCTGATATGCTCGGATGGGAAAAAGACTTCAGAAATTGATGCCCGTACTTCTGATGCCATAGCTATGGCTGTACGTTTTGATTGCCCTATAAATACTTATGAATTTATTTTGTCAACCGCGGGCATTGTAATTGAAGGTAACGATTTTGTTTATCTTGAGAACCTTAACGAGCCTCAGGAAGAAAAGAACACCCCGTCAGTAACAGGCAATTTTACATCGGTTAGCGTAGATGAGTTAAAAAACCTGCTGCAAGAGGCCCTGGCTGATGAAGCTTATGAAAAGGCTGCACGCATACGTGATGAGTTGAACAGGCGAAAAGCGTCCTGATTTTTTTTGCAGGCAAGCATCATATATCCGATCTTATTTATAAATTCCGCTTTTAATTAACATTAC